>JAISWZ010000649.1 GCA_031270945.1 Clostridiales bacterium
GGAGCGCCCCGTAAAGGGAAACTTTTACGCGGGGTGCGTTATGCCGACATTCTCGTTAATCTGAGATTTAACAAGAAAGCTCTGAATACGGCCTTTTGTCTTTGAAAAGTTAAGAATAATTATTTTGCCCTAATGATTAGGCTGCTTCTTATCTAGCAAAAATTCAAATGAAAGAAAATTCTGGCCAGAAAAAGCGATGAATGACATCTTGCTCAGATTTAGCATGCAACATCATCGAAAGGCTCAAGTCCTTTGGCCTGAGCAACAAAATAATTGAGGATTACAGCTTTTGACAACATCTCTTGCCAACAGAGACGCCGAATTCTCATGGGAGAAGGATCTTAAGATGTTTACGAGGCCACTACAGGAAAATGGGCTCCACAGCCCCCAATCGATGGAGAAGCGCTCAAAATGCCAATGAGGGTGCCATGGCCTCAAAATAATTAATCTGAGGTTTTTGAAGGAAAAAGGCTTAGTTTAAGGATTTCTTTGAAAGTCTCAGATTAACGAGAATGTCGGCATAACGCACCTTATTCTGATGTCAGAATAAGGTGCGAAGGGGGGGAACTGGTGCCCCGACTGCCTCTAAGAAGCGCCGAAAGGGAGCTTCTGGGGGTAAAGGAGGCACCTTACCTATCCCTACCGTTAAAGCATCGCGATGACTTTCACTGCGCCTTTTTTGGAATTTTGGGATATGCTCTAAGAGTTGCGCAATAGCGCTATTCCCCTTTGCTCATCTAGGATTTTCTGTTATGACGGTTTCTTCTTCAGGAAAGACAGGGGGTTAGGCTCAGTGCCTTGGCCTTTGCCGCCGGAGCAGGTGAATGCAATATCCTGTCAGTTTGAATCAAGGTGTTTGGTGCATATCCCAAAATTAATCTTTTGGCTCGGAAAAGCCAAAGACAATCACTGTTGAAGCATTCTCCAGGAATTTGTCAGCACCCGGGATTGTCAGTTTGAATCAAGGCGCTTGGTGTATGGCTCTAACAAAAACATGAGTCTCTCAGTAATCTCCTGCACATCGCAAGGCATAGAGTTGCTAATCCACCAGTCCAAAACCCCGATAAACCCGGAAGCCACAAAATGAATCGTTATGCTGTTTGAAAGCTGCTTGTTTTCTGTTCCTAAAACATCCATCAGTATCTTTGCAATGGTAGCATATAAGCGTTTGCGAAAAAAGCCGACGCCCTCATTGCTAAGGAGCAAATGGTAAATCGCGAAATTATTCTCTAAATATTCAAGCATGCGCTTAAATGCATTTGGGTTTAGCGTGGTATCAGAAGTATCGGCGCAATGATTTATTAACAGTCCAACATATGTTTCGACACACTTGTCAAGCAAATCGAATTTGTCAGCGTAATGCAGATAAACTGTCCCTCGGTTTACATTTGCGCGTTCAGCGATGTCATTGATTGTTACTTTATCAAATCCTTTTTCAGTCAAAAGGTCGATGAATGCCTTCATAATTGACTGCTGTGTTTTCTTTATTCTTCTATCCATGGCACTCCTCCCATGACACTCCTCCAGATATTCAACAAAATAGATAAGTGTGTTGATTTTTCAACAGTTTAAGCTGCATTAACCATTGAAGCGCTCATCATTAATGAGTATACTGAGAATATCAAACATGTGTTGAAAAGTCAACACGTGACTATTTGGAGGGGTGTTATGAAAATCCTGTTTTTTGGCCGAGGCGCCATTGGGACACAGTACGCTTGGGCGCTTGAAAAGGCGGGGCACACAGTAGAATTTTATGTGCGTGAAGGCAGAAAGGCTCAGTATGGCTCGCATGTCAATTTAGAAATATTGGATGCGAGGCGAGGCAAAAAAGATAGGCTGGTCAAAGAAAAATGGCCTATTGTGATCCACGAGGACATACCCAGCAATCACAACTACGACCTCATCTTTGTGAGTGTCAATCCCGAACAAATAACAAGCTCTGTAGAATATCTCGCGCCACGCATTGGAAACGCATCGGTTTTATTTATCGGCAACTTTTGGCGCGACATAAAACAAGCCGCTCATCCGATACCCCTTAACCAAGTTGTTTGGGGCTTTCCCGGGTGCGGCGGAGGATGTGAGGGAAACACTATTTACGGGGGTCTTTACAAGACGATTAACTTTGGGTTATTCGAATCTGAGCCCAGCGCAAGAGATATTGAGATTCATAAACTTTTTGCTGACGCTGGTTTCAAGGTGGCTCTGCATAGGGATTTTCAAAGCTGGCTTATGAATCACTTCGTATCAAACGCAGCTATGGAAATGGAAGTGCTGAAGAGCGGCAGCTTTGAAAAAGTAAGCATGTCAAAGGAAGCTCTTGCCGGAGTAAACAGCAACACAAAAGAAATGATTCCTATTTTGAAGGCAAAGGGAGTACGTCTCGACACTTTGACCAAGGCAATGGGAGTTCTGCCGCCGAGAGCGGTTGGGTCTCTTATGAAAAACCTTGTTTTCTCTCCTAACAGCATGCCCTTTGCGCTTATGAAGCACAACCATTATAAAGTTGGTGCCGCTGTGCAGGAAATCATATCGGAAGCCCGAAAATACAATATACAAGCGCCCCGGCTTTTTGAGGCGGAAAGACTGATAACCCAAAAATGAATAGCGTCTCCAAAGTGGGATGCGAGCCGAAATTGCAGGAGCGTTATCAAATCAAGCATTTGATAACGCTCATTTTTCGTAAACCGACATGGGCCATAAATCCAAAAATAGATATGCGATCAAAAATAAAAAAATAAATCGAACAAATCGTCGTTTTTGACGATTCGTTCGATTTATAAATATCCTAGAGCGCACCTTGCCTGCCTTTCATAAATCCAAGCTCTGACACGCTTGCAATATTTCGAACATGCTATTTTTTGTCACTGTCATCGCCCGTATTGAAATTATAATGATATAATATATCATAAATAATATCCGTAAGCAATTCTGTTTCTGGACTAGAGTTAACATTTGCAAGACTTTCCCAGCACTTGGCTGTTTCCGCGTCCGCATTTACGCCTTTTCCCTCTTCATACCTTTTAGCGGCCTCGTATTGCGCAGCTTCAAGTCCGCGATTCGCTGCCAACAAATACCATCTTGTAATTTCTAACTCGTTTGGCTCTTCTTCACTCTTCGGATCAAAGACCTCCCATTCATAATGATTAGCCAAAGCGAATTGCGCCAAATCGAAACCATTGTTAGCGGCAAGCTTAAGCACTCTGAGGCCTTCATTGCAAAACCCGGCTACAATGGGTTCTTTGCCGTTTGACCAGCTGTCACAGGCCAACAGCAAATACAGAATTCCAATAACCAGCTGCATGTCAGCGAATCCTTGATCAACCAGACGGGTGAGGCATTTTATCAATACAACGCTATACTCCAAGAAAAACTCACTGTTTATGCCATTGAATTCATCTTCGGCCGAATCGACAAAATCTCGAAAATCATGAAAATCTTTTATTCCGAGGATTTCAAGCAAGTCCAATATCAGCTTTGACTCTTCGAAATCTTCAGATTGCTTTAGCCGCAAAATATCTTGTTTGAAATCCTCGACTCCGTTATTAGGAAACTCATAGTAGTCGTCATAGCAAAATATCATGTCTGCAATAGCGTATATAAAGAGCGCGAAAGGTTCCTTGCTTTTCGCTGCGTCTTTAAGAAATTCCGCAATTCTCCCTAAGTCAAAGCCAGGAGCTCCATCTTCAAAAACCGCTTGCATCTCATCGAATATCCACGAGACTTCTTTAACGCCTAACCCTGTGCTCTTAAATCCTCTTGAATTTACTCCTTTGATCATCTGCTTCCATGCATTGGCCAGCGTTTTGGAGAGATCCTTTTCAAGGCTCATTTCATCATCGTCAGTTATATACTTGATTTTAGCCCACGTTCTAGCAACATCATAAAAAATGGTTGTTTTTAGCTTTTTGGTGACTGATGTCTTTTTCTTTGCTGATGGGCCTGGTGCTGGCGCTTCAATGGTTGGGACTGATTGCGAATCTTCTGCTACGTTTATCTTGTCATCCCAGCCCAAGCCATAGGCAAAGCAATGGACAACATAACTTGCTCGTTCTTCTGTTATTCCATCTTTTACAAGCTGATTGTAGGCTACATTCTGAACGCTAGCAATATCTGCAACCCGTCCAGTTTTAAAGGCATCGTAAAACATTTTGCCAATTCCGATATCAGCTATCGCAGACTTAATCCAGTGACACTCTTTTTCAAAGGCCACGCCCATGTCGGATACCAATGCGGCAAAAGCTTTATCGACAAGACTGCCAGGCCCTTTTTTCTCTATGATCCCTTTAATAACACTTCCCATGTCTTTAGGCGGTTCGTCTTTCGCCTTGACAGCTCCTAATCGCTTTGAGCAAAATGGGCATTTTGTGATAAACTGGATGATTTTATCCGTTGTATGCCATTCACTGCCACAGTGCGGGCATTTAGTTGTCAAAATGATCCTCCCGTATTACGTCCTTGATGATTAACACTTAAACAAAGCCTTATCTTGAAATCCCAATTCCTTAAGCAATGTTCATCGAACAACATTGGGCAAGCGATATCCTGCGCCTTTTGCGGCATATTGGGATCTGCGCTAATTATAGCTCGAACCGGTATTTCTGTCAATGCTTCGTAATGGCGAGAATTCCACATTTGAGCGGCACCCCGATAAAAAACAAGAAAATTATATCTATCCGTCCGTTGTATAGAATGCTGGGACTTCGCGAGGCTAATCCAGAGTCTGAAATCTGATTTTTGTCGGCCCGAGCGGCTCGCGTAATCCGAGTCAAATTTCGCGAAAATAACCCTATATATTATTGCACTAATAAAACCGGCCGTCAACCACTCTTGAAGCTTTGGCTTGAGCGTCCAAGCTGAGCTGAATTGGCAAAAAATTGCGAGCCATAAAGTTCAAAATTACAAATTCCTATATCTGTCAACAGTTCTATTTCATATGAAAAGAAGGATCCTTTTCATATCACAAAATGTCTAATCATTCCATTGCTTGTAAAAATCAAATAAAAATTTTACGAATCCCGCATCTCTTCAACCCCTAAAAAAATGACGCTTTCTTTTCCCAGCGGTTTCTATGGCATTATATGTGAGATTCTTGCGATTCAAATATTTGAGCCCGTCGAATTTTACGATAAAACCTAAGAAATCCATTGCAATCTGTCGAGCCGAGTGATAAAATAGAAGTGCGGGATGTCTTCTGCAGCCGTCATCCTGGCATTCAAGCGGCCAGAAGCGGCGTCCAAAACGGGAAACAGTCTTTCCGGGTTATTCAAGACTTTGGTACGCTATAATAATCCAGCAAAATCAAGGATCGCCGTTTTCGCAACGCTGGCAAACCAAACCGCCTTGAGTTCTGCCAGCCAATCGGCCTAGAGCATATCCCAATGTTATTTATGCAGACTTTCGCTGCGCAAATTTTTATTTTGGGATATGCGCTTAAGGGCTTTGTCTCGCGCAGGCGATCAAGCCTTTTTGAGCCCTATGCTCGCAAGCGGGCTTTCACTTGCGAGCTACTAGTGACCCGAGCGAAAAGCGCAGTTTTTCGCTCTCCTTTTCCAGCCTCTCAGGGAATTGGCGAGAGGCATGACGCCTTGCGGATCTGCGCTTTAAGAGCATATCCCAAAATTTATTTTATGGCGCGGGAAAAGCCACGCGTTAAAGCATCGCATGCCTTTTCCCGCGCCACTTGCGGAATTTTGGGATATGCACCAAGCGTCGCGCAGTCCCATAGACAGCCTGATTTGGAGGCGCTTGATGAAAAGAGCTTTGACGCTCTTTGCGGTTGCCATGCTGTTGCCGCTCTTTGGTTGCGCCAACGCTAAAAAGGTTGAGATGACCGGATCTCCATCTTCGTCTATCGCTGACGTAAGCCAGCTTGAGACACCCGAGTATGACCTGTGCACTTTAGTCTGCTTTGCCAGGCCAATGAGCACAGCAGGTGTCGCCTCGATAGTTTCATCCCCCAGGGGCAGGGACTTGGGAATGTCCTACGATGGCTCATGGATCGCCAAAGTCGGCAGCGCTAGCCTGAAATCCGGCAAAATCGCTGCGACGCTTGAAACGGACTTCTTGGCGGTTGCATACTCAAATGAAAACAAGGAATTCAGGTTTGTTGTCAATGATACGGTTTACGCGGGAAAGGGATCAATCGATCTTGCTGGATACCGATTGCAGACAAACAGCCAGCAGTTTGAGATCACAGGCCTTGCCCTTTACAAAGGGCTTCTGTCTCTCGAATCGCTAGAAGAGATAAGCGGAATAAAAATTAAAAAGGGCCGAAGTTCATATCCCATAAGCGTCCGATACAACCCAAAGGCGCCAAGGCTAATGGCCAACTGGCTCTCGCCAGGGGATCTGATGACAGTCAGCATGAAGGACCTGGCAATCTATGATCCAGTGACCAAGGACAGGATCCTCAGCCTGAACAAAGGCGCAAAGCTATACCTTGGAAACCCCGGGGCTGAGGCGGGATACGAGAGGGTGACCACTGAGGGCGGGATTAAGGGAGTAGCCACTTCCCTTAGCTTGATCTACGGCACAAAGTCAAAGAAGAGGCCATTTTTTGACCTCGGTTTCAGCGCCAACGACTCATTGGTCCACTCAGGGCAGCTCTTTGGCGTCCCAGAGTGGCTTGTGATGCTCCTTTGGCTTGCCTCTGTGCCAGCTCTTCACTTTCTTTCAGTTCGGTTGCTGGGCTCGCCAAGAAAAAGGCTGGCAATAACAAACCTAGGGCCAGCCTTGCTTGTGGCGCTTGGATACATGGCTGCCAACGTCATATCCTTGCTGAAGCGACAATCCAGCTCCATAAAGCCTGAGATAGAATGGTTTTACTCTTCCCTCCATCTAACGCCGGCGCGATTTTCCTCCTATGTCCATTGGGCGCTGTACCTCGCCTGGATATTCGCCATCATAGCATTTGCCGTTCTTGTATCCGAGCATGTTAAGCTTGGAGGGAAAAAGGCTCTCCTGTCCATCCCTTGCGCCCTTGCCGCCAACCTTCTTGCATACGATTTTTTTGAGATATTGGCTCTCTTGTTCTCTTACATCATCTCCGCAATCATCTTCTTCGCGTTTCTCTCGCTGTTGTCAAGGTTTTTCGGGCGAAGAAGAGTATATGTCCACCATCACTTTTTGCACAAGCATTGACAGCGATTTGACGAGAGCGAAAACATATACATGATATTCCTTCAGCCTTCGCTCGCGGTTACGCCAACATTTGAGTGAATCATCTATTGTTTTCGCTCAGTGGCATTTTCAAGCATGCACAAAGAACATATGCAACTATTTTGCAATTGGCTCGGAAAAGCCGCCTTATCAAGGCCTTTCCCAGTGCGAAAGATCAATTTGTATATATACTAATGCGCCTAGGTCAAAGTTTGCAGGCCAGCCCCCGCCTGCATCCGCGCTTAAAAAGGAGATTGCAATATGAGCGAAGTAAGCATTACCGTTACCGTTGAGAAAGCGCTGCTCAACCATTCAAGCCTTGTGCTCAAGAGGATCGGCTTGAGCCCAAATGAGGCCATCAACATGTTCCTCCGAAGGGTCGTACGGGAAGAAAGGCTCCCGTTCACGGTCGAGCCGACTTTGTCCCAGGAAGAGAAAAACGCCCTCAAAAACTGGAGGATCAATGAAGACAGAGAGTTTGACTTCAGCGATGACATCCACCCCATCGTCAAAAGAGAAGACAGCAACGAGTTCTACGGGCTGATAAACTCAGACCACTCAAGCCTCTAGGAGCTCGCCGCTCTTTTCGGAACCAATTTCGGGGGCTGCACAGCCCCCGAATGCAAATTTCAAATAACCCGGGATTTTAACGACCTTTTTAACATGCTCGTGAGCAAATCACCGACTTGAGCGAAATCCGCAATTGTTTTCGCTCTGGCATAACGCTAAAACGGCTTGCGCCGAATTGGAGTGATTGATATTAAAGCCACCAATCCAAGCTACAAGGTCTTAGCAGTTATCCTGATTATTGTATATGGTTTGCTTTATACCATCCCCGGCACATTTAAAGCCCTTTATAGCAAAGCAGTCACCTACCGCGAGGAAACCGAAGATCTGTTGAAAACCATTTTAAATGAGCCCTATTCTTTGGAAATCTCAAAAGTCGAGATCATCGCTCTCGACTACTACAAAAACGACTTTTCCACTTATTATATGGAAGATGACAAAGACGGCAAATTGTTCAACGTCATCCTCATAAACCAGCCGATGATGGCGTTCGTCACGTTCAAGGCAAACAACGCCTCGCGTGAGTTGGTTGAAGAGACGCTGGCCTTTGTCGGAGGCGGGCCTGTCTATGCCGCCACCCCGAACGGCCGGTCGCAAACCGTTAACCCCGAAAAGGCTGGCGGCCTGTATACAAGCGGGCGCTATGACGAATTGGCCAGAGCTGTTTACAGCGACCAAACAAAAGCCACGTACAAGACTTTTAAAGCCAAGTATTACGTGATCAGCGACACCATAATGGTTCTTGACGATTACGTAACCGTGTTTTACGTCTTCCTCCTGACCTTTACCTTAGGCGTTTGGATGTTCGTCAGATACAGGCGCAATTACAACAGCCGCCAGTATATCCTGAAGGTCCAGGCGGTCCAAAGCATCGTTGATGACATCTACTCAGACATAATAATGCCTTCAGACGCCGAGATCCTTGAGCTGAACAAGATGCCCTGCAATGTATGGATTGATTACGGCTCCCTTTGGATACTTCAAAGCAAAGACTCCTTATTTGACAAGCTTTTTAAGAAGCTGGAACTCTATACTTCGGAAGACGACATCAAAAGCAAGCTGTATTCAACCGCGATCAAGCTTAGGGACATCAAAGAGATTCTTGCCAAAAGCGACACTGAGTTCTCCATTGGCTACACTTTCAACAGCGAGCCCAGAGAGCTAGCATTTACCCTGCCGTCATCAGAATTCATCGGACGGCTCCGCGCTGGCATCAGAATCGAATGCGGCATTGACATGCCGCTCAAGAAAGACCTTCGCACCAGTTAGAGCTGATCTCTTAGCCGCAAACAGGGCAATCGGTCGCTAATGGCGAGCCCTTCGCCGTTACGCGCGTGTCCTAGCGGACAGCAGCAATCATCCCTATGAAAATCAGGATGCTAACGATTATTCAATCCTATTTCATACTGATCATTGGCATCTGTCACAATAATTAACAAGTCGCAGCGCATTGAGTTCCATGTTTAGTACATATATCCTGTTTGCCATTAGAGCATATCCCAAAATTCCGCAAGTGGCGCAGGAAAAGTTATGCGATGCCTTAAGTGCATATCCCAAAATTAATTCCATGGCTTGAAAAATTCCGACGTTTAAGCATTCGCCAGGAATTTTTCGGCGCCTTGATGGAATTTTGGGATATGCACTAACGCGTTACTTTTCCAAGCCCTAAGATTAATTTGGGGATATGCTCTCAAACCCCAGTCAATTCAATGCCTCCATGGAGCCTGCGGCTCCCTGGAGGCGCAAAAGAGCGCCATGCCTGCGGCATGGCGCTTCTTTTGGTCTTTTTTTTTTTTTTTCGCAGTGCCCAACCTTAATCTAAGCATCTCACTCCCACTCTATCGTAGCAGGGGGCTTAGACGTAATGTCGTAAACAACTCGGTTGACATTTGGCACTTCATTTACTATCCTGTTTGAAACGGTCTTAAGCACGCTGTGCGGGATCTCCGCCCAGTCAGCTGTCATGGCGTCAGTGCTTGCAACAGCCCTGAGGGCTATGGCATGGGCGTATGTGCGCTCATCCCCCATTACTCCAACTGACAAAAGATTCGGAATGACAGCGAAGTACTGCCAGATGTCTCGATCCAGGCCAGCCTTTGCAATCTCCTCTCGGAAAATGAAGTCTGCCTTTCTCAAGATCTCAAGCTTCTCCTCGGTCACTTCCCCAAGGCATCTTACAGCTAGGCCAGGTCCAGGGAAGGGCTGGCGGTAAACCATTCTGTCAGGCATTCCCAACGCGACTCCAAGCCGTCTTACCTCGTCCTTGAATAGGCTTCTCAGCGGCTCTATTATCTCCTTGAAGTCAACAGCCTGAGGAAGCCCGCCTACGTTGTGATGGCTTTTTATTACAGCGGCGTTCTTGCTTCCGCTTTCTATGACGTCTGGATAAATGGTGCCTTGAACCAGGTAGTCCACTTGGCCTATCTTTTTGCTTTCTTCTTCAAATACACGTATGAACTCTTCGCCTATGGCCTTTCTCTTCTTTTCAGGATCCGTGACTCCGGCAAGCTTTTGGAGGAACCTGTCAGACGCGTCCACTTTGACAAAGTTCATGTCATACTTTTTCTTGAAAAGCTCTTCAACCTCTTTCGCTTCATTTAGCCTAAGAAGCCCGTTGTCTACAAAAACGCAGATGAGATCCTTGCCTATAGCCCTATTTAGAAGCACTGCGGCAACAGAAGAGTCAACTCCGCCAGACAGGGCGCAGAGCGCCTTTTTGCCTTCAAGCTTTTGCTTGAGCCCTGCGACAGCTTCAGCCGCGAAGTCTTCCATTCTCCAGTCAGCGCAGGCCTGGCAGATATTAAGGAAGTTTCTGAGAATGTCATCTCCCTGGGGGGTATGGACCACCTCAGGATGAAACTGCACTCCATAGAGCTTTTTTTCATTGTTTGATATGGCCGCTTTCTCGCATGACGGGGTTGAAGCGACAACCCTAAACCCGGGAGGCGTCTTGGATATCTGGTAAGTATGGCTCATCCAACAAAGCCCTTCAGGATCGAGCCCCCAGAAGAGAGGATCCTCTAGCCTGAAGGCCACCCTAGCGCTTCCATATTCTCTGATATCCGAAGCTTCGACTGAGCCTCCCAGCATATGCCCCATAAGCTGGCATCCGTAACATATGCCCAGTATCGGAACTCCAAGCTCAAAGACTTTTGGATCTGGCAACGGAGCGTCTTTGTCAGTCACTACCGCTGGCCCTCCGGTGAATATGATCCCTTTCGGATTCTTTTTTTTAATTTCTTCGATGGACGCGTCAAATGGAAGCATTTCGCTGTAAACGCTCAAATCGCGGATCCGTCGGACAATAAGTTGATTGTATTGGCCTCCAAAATCCATAACCAGTATAGTGTCGCGGTTCATGTGACCCTCCAGTGGCGAGCTGGGCTCGCTTTCTCTTGTCTAGTATTCCACGCTGTAATTAGGCGCTTCCTTTGTTATCTGTATGTCATGCGGATGGCTTTCCCTAAGCCCGGCGCTAGTTATTTTTATGAACCTTCCGTTTTCCCTTAGCTCTTCTATGGTTGAGCATCCGCAGTATCCCATTCCAGATCTCAGCCCGCCAAGCAATTGGAACACAGTGTCAGCAACTGGGCCCTTGTAGGCGATTCGGCCTTCGACTCCTTCTGGAACGAGCTTTTTCTGCTCTTCCTGGAAGTACCGGTCTTTGCTCCCCTGCTCCATTGCGGCAATGGAACCCATGCCTCTATACACTTTGTACTTTCGGCCTTGGTAAAGCTCAGTGCCGCCAGGGCTTTCCTCGCATCCCGCGAAGATGCTTCCCAGCATGCAGACATTGGCGCCTGCGGCTATGGCTTTGACCAGATCTCCTGAATACTTGATTCCTCCGTCAGCTATGACAGGAATGCCAAAAGGCTTTGCGGCTTGGGCGCAATCATAGACGGCGGTTACCTGTGGAACCCCAATGCCAGCCACAACGCGGGTGGTGCATATGGATCCAGGGCCGATGCCTACTTTTACAGCGTCCGCTCCAGCTTGGATCACCGCTTCTGTTCCTTCTCCTGTTGCGACGTTTCCAGCTATCACGTCAAGCTCTGGGTATCTGCTCTTTACTGACGTGACGCATTCCAGAACCCTGGTTGAATGCCCATGGGCTGTGTCGATGACTACAGCGTCCACTTTCGCCTTTACAAGCTCAGCTATCCGCTCCATAATGTTGGCTGTGACTCCAACCGCCGCGCCGACTATAAGCCTCCCGTGCTTGTCCTTGGCTGAAGCAGGGTACTTGATTATCTTTTCGATATCCTTTATCGTGATCAAGCCTTTTAGGTTCATCTTCGCGTCTACTATAGGAAGCTTCTCTATCTTGTGCCTGGTAAGGATCTTCTTCGCCTGGTCAAGCGTTGTCCCCTCTGAAGCTGTAATAAGGTTTTCCCTTGTCATTACCTCATATATTTTCTTGTTGTGGTCAGTCTCAAACCTGAGATCCCGGTTTGTTATGATTCCAACCAGCTTCTCGTTCTCAGTTATTGGCACTCCTGATATGTGGTACCTGGCCATCAGCTCGTTGGCCTCATACACGTAGTGGTTGGGGCTTAAGGAAAACGGATCCGTTATGACTCCATGCTCTGATCTTTTGACCTTGTCCACTTCCGCCGCTTGCTCTTCGATCTTCATGTTCTTGTGGATGATTCCGATTCCGCCCTGCCTAGCCACCGCTATTGCCATTTGGGACTCTGTGACCGTATCCATCCCCGCGCTCATAAGCGGAGCGTTTAGAGGTATGTTCTTGGTCAGCCATGTCGTTATGTCCACTGAGCCTGGCAGAACATCTGACTTGGCAGGTATCAGAAGCACATCGTCAAAGGTCAAGCCCTCTTTGACCAGCTTATGCAATTTAACCATCTCCTTTACTTTAGGGCATATCCGTTTGGATATGCCCTTCGCCATTTTCTTAAAAGATTTTAAAGCCAGTAGGCGCGTATCTCTTGGCGCTTGTTTGGACGCCTTTCGGCCTGTCCATAGTTTCAGTTAGTTTATCAAAAATACCTGCGGATGTCAAACTGGGGTTCTTCAAGATAATGCCAACATCAAGCCTTTTTGAAAATGCCGCGAGCGCCAAATCCGAGGCAGATTCTTTTTGGGATATGCCCTTATCAGAAAACGAATAATAGTCTTGATGAATCGTCCATTTCTGACTATAATAGTACTAAGAGCATATCCCAAAATTATATCCGAGGCACCGGAAAAATCCGGCGTTGAAGCATTCGCCAGGATTTTTCCGGTGCCATTTCGGAATTTTGGGATATGCACTAAGCCGTGGACGTTTGCCGCAAGAGGCGGCAAAGCTCTTGGCGGCGAGGCTTTCAAAGGAGGATCACATGTCGGAATACAGGGCAGAGTACGAGCGTTGGCTCAATGACGAGGCGATAGACGAGAAGACGAAGCAGGAGCTGGCCTCCATCGCCGATGAAAACGAGATAAAAGAGCGGTTCTTCAAGAACTTGGAATTCGGCACTGGCGGGTTGAGGGGCGTGCTGGGTGCCGGAACCAACAGGATGAACATCTACACTGTCAGAAAAGCCACACAGGGCCTGGCGAACTATATCGTCAAGCAAGGGCCCGAAGCTGTCTCCATGGGCGTAGCCATAGCCCATGACAACAGGCGCATGTCGCGCGAGTTTTGCGTGGAAGCCGCTCTGGTGCTTAACGGGAACGGAATCAAGACCTACATCTTTGACTCCCTTCGCCCAACCCCGGTCCTTTCCTTTGCGGTAAGGCACTTTCACTGCACTGCTGGAGCTGTGGTGACAGCCAGCCATAACCCTCCAGAGTACAATGGATACAAAGTGTACTGGTCAGACGGAGGGCAGACTCCCTACCCAAGAGACGAGGACATCATAACCGAGGTCAACAAGGTAAGCTTTTCTGACATCAAAGTCGCGAACCAAAAGGAAGCAGAAGAACAGGGCTTGTTCAACGTTGCAGGGCCGGAGGTTGACGACGCCTTCATAGAGGCCGTGAAGGCCCAGATGATCAATCCTGAGATCGCAAAGAGCTCAGATCTCGAAATAGTATATACCCCGCTTCACGGAACAGGGAACATCCCTGTAAGAAGGGCGCTGAGCGAGGCCGGGTTCAAGAATGTCCACGTAGTTCCAGAGCAAGAGCTTCCAGATTCCGAATTCTCGACAGTCAGCTACCCCAACCCTGAGGATCCCAAGGCTTTCGCCCTGGCGAGAGCGCTGGCTGACAGCGTTCATGCCGACTTGATAGTAGGCACTGATCCAGACGCTGACAGGGTAGGCGTCATTGTCAAGGACGAAAGCGGAGAGTGGGCAATACTCACAGGAAACATGACTGGCGTCATCCTTGAGGAATACATCCTTTCCCAGAAGAAGGCCAAAGGCGAGCTTCCCACAAACGCCGCCATAGTCTCAACCATTGTGTCGACCGACCTTGCCCAGAAGATAGCCGAAGCCTATGGCGCTTCTTACTTCAACGTCCTGACTGGGTTCAAGTACATCGGCGAGAAGATCAAGGAGTTCGAGGCAACCGGATCCCATGAGTTCCTCTTTGGGTTTGAGGAAAGCTACGGAAGCCTTGCCGGAACCCATGCAAGAGACAAGGACGCTGTTGTCTCAACCCTCTTGGCCTGTGAAGCGGCCGCTTACTACGCCTCAAAAGGCAAGTCCCTGCTTGACGCTCTCCACGACATCTATGAAAAGTACGGATACTACAAAGAGACTATTGAAAGCATAACCCTCAAAGGCATCCAGGGCCTGGAGGACATGCAGAAGATCATGGCAGGGCTGAGAAGCGCTCCTCCCGCCCTGATAAATGGCGTGAAAGTGATAGAGGCCAGAGACTACAAGACCCAGATCGTCAGAAGCTTTGACGGCTTCCCGGATCAGGCGACAAACCTGCCAGTCTCGGATGTCCTCTACTACGTTCTGCAAGACGGATCATGGTTCTGCGTACGCCCCTCAGGCACAGAGCCCAAGATAAAGATTTACTTTGGAGTAAAGGGCAAGTGCGCAGACGACGCTGGCATCAAGCTTAACGCGCTTAAAAGCGGCGTGATTGCCGCGATGGGGGTTTAGTTAAAAAGCCAAAACCCAAAGCATAAAGCAGCCCCCAGCAAGCCTAACGGCTTGCTGGGGGCTTTTCCAATAAAATTTTGGAGATGATTAACATGACTTCATTTGAAGAATCATGGCTGAAAATTCATAATGACAAATTTAAAAAACTGAGAGCCACAACGTCCAGCGCTGATACATTTCCTTCTATGACAGAAATAGAGGATTCTTGCGTTGATATTCTTGGAGACCTAAAAGCCCTTATGGCAGAAGAACTTAAAGATGTCCTAAAAGATCGCTATGCAGAAAGCGAAGTGAATGCAATGACCAATAGGTTGTTTTCAAATGATCTTCCAACAGCCTGACCATTGCTCATGCATCTTTTCTAAACTGGCACACTGCATTTCCTTTCTCTTGACTTAACATATAAAAAGCTGTACAATAATTGAACGAAGATCATCAAACTGTTTATGCAAGCTTGCCTTATGAGTCTTAACATTCATGGGCGAAACTGCCAAAGGCAGGGTTGCTGTCCGCTATGCTCTAAGAGCGTATCCCCAAATTAAATCGGAGGATTGGAAAGTCTGTCCTATTTTCGTAATTTTGGGATATTAACTAAGTGAGGGCATACCTGAAGGGGGGCAAAATAGACGCGCATAATCAAGAAATTAGCCGCGCAGGCCATAGCGGCGCTGTTTATGCTAGCTTTTCTAACCGCATTGGCAACGCTGTCAGGTTGCGCAAGCAGCAAAGAGCCGCCAAAGGCCTTGTCTATCGTGTTTGCCAGCGACCTGCACCACCTTTCGCCTGAGATGACTGACTATGGCGAAAACTTCATGGACATCATAAAGCATGGCGACGGCAAGGTGACTCACTATACTACAGAGATAACAAAAGCCTTTGTCTCTCAGATTTTAAGCGTTTCACCAGACGCCGTGGTGCTTAGCGGAGACATAACGCTAAATGGAGACGCAACAAGCCATGAAGAGCTGGCAGTCATGCTTGCGCCTCTTGTTGAAGCTGGGATAGGCGTTTATGTTATTCCTGGAAACCATGACGTTGACGGAACCGCTTACATCTTTTCAGGAGAGGACATACTGCCGATTGACGCGGTGACCATTCCCGAATTCGCTGAAATTTACGACGGCTTGGGATACAGCTCAGCCTTTTCAAGAGATGAGAGCTCACTTAGTTACACTGCGAAGCTGAATGAAGATCTATGGCTTTTGATGATAGACGTCAACGGCAATGACGCAAAAAGCATAATCACTGAGAACACGCTTTCATGGGCGAAAAAGCAGCTGGAAAAGGCAAAGAAGGCTGGGGCGACGGTTATCGGAGTCAGCCATCAAAACCTGCTGGTTCACAGCAGCCGGTTTCAGTTTGGCTACCAGATGGTCATGGCTGAGGATTTGATCGCTCTTTATAAAAAGTACGGGGTGAAGACGCATTTTAGCGGGCACTTGCACATTCAGCACATCCAAGAGGAAAGCGGGATCACTGACATTGCTTCTTCTTGCATAGCGGTATCGCCTAGCCAATACGGAGTGCTAAGCATTGCGTCTGATCGTTCCATGTCTTATCAGACCTATCCAGTAGACGTATCGGCATGGGCAAGCCAAAACGGAGTGACTGATGAGAACCTTTTGAATTTCGCCCAGTATTCCGCTGACTTCTTTGATTACACAACAGAGTACAAGACCATAGCCAGGCTGGAGTCTGACACTCTCCCTGAAGAGGACCGGGAGGAAATGAAGGCTTTCGCCATAGAGGCAAACCGAAGGTACTTTGACGGCACTTTATCCATCTTCCTCAATTTTGGTTCCGGTCTTGCCTTATGGAAGAAAAATCTTCCTGACTCATCTTACATAAGCTATATTGAAAGCATGGCGCAAGAGTCCCCTCGCGACATGAACCGCTGGCCTTGGGAGTAGGCTGCTATACCCGAGAGCATATCCCAAAATTATATCCGAGGCACCGAAAAAATCCGGATGTTCGCTCGCAGAAGCCCGAGCAAACTAGTTGAAGCATTCGCCAAGATTTTTTCGGCGCCATTTCGGAATTTTGGGATATGCATTGATGGATGATTGCGCAAAATCATCCATCATTTTTAGGGTATGCGCTAATAATATGCATGTTAGGGAGTAATAAACTGTGAAAGCAGTAATGGTGATGTTTGACTCGCTCAATCGCGCAATGCTTGAGCCATATGGCTGCAGCTGGACAAAAACACCGAACTTCACGCGTCTGGCGGAAAAGGCCGTCACATTTGACAACTGTTACGCTGGCAGCCTGCCGTGCATGCCTGCTAGACGCGAACTGCATACAGGACGGTACAACTTTCTGCACAGAAGCTGGGGGCCTCTCGAGCCATTCGACGACTCAATGCCGGAAATCCTGAAACGAAACGGCATTTACACCCATCTTGTATCCGACCATGCTCATTACTGGGAAGACGGAGGCGGGACATACCACACCCGCTACACCACATGGGAAAGCGCCCGAGGCCAGGAGGGCGACGGTTGGAAAGGCCAGGTTGCGAACCCGGAAATGCCTGACAACCCGTTCTCCGAATGCTGCCCTCGCGCCACGGAGTTCACAAGGGACACGGGCAACAACATTCGCGTGCAAGACGAAATAAACCGGCAATACCTTGACTCCGAAGAAAAAATGCCGCAGGCGGTTACCTTCGCCAACGGAATTGAGTTTATCGAGAAGAACCACGAACAGGACAACTGGTTCCTTCAGATAGAAACATTCGATCCCCACGAGCCTTTCTTCGCATCGCAACGGTTCAAGGATATGTACCCCGATCCCGACTATGTCGGCAAGGATTTTGACTGGCCGCCGTACAAGCCCGCGAACGAAGGCCAAGACGTGATTGAGCACGGCAGAAAGCGGTATGCCGCGCTGCTTTCGATGTGCGACTACTACCTCGGCACCGTGCTTGAAGCTTTTGACAAGCACGGCCTGTGGAATGACACAATGCTGATTGTGAACACCGACCACGGCTTCCTGCTTGGCGAGCATAAGTGGTGGGGAAAGGGCGTGATGCCCTCTTTTGACGAGATTGCCCATATCCCGCTATTTATCTGGAATCCCAAATTGGGAATAAGCGGCGTACGCCTTGGCGCTCTTGTTCAGACTATCGATTTAGCCCCGACTTTGCTTGACTATTTCGGCATTGAAATCCCGAAAGACATGCAAGGCAAGCCGCTCTCCGGAGTTATCAGCAAGAACTTGCCTGTGCGGGAATACGCATTGTATGGCATCCACGGCGCGCAGGTCAACATCACTGACGGGCAGTACGTTTATATGCGAAGCGAAGTGAACCCTGACAGCCTATATGAGTTTACGCTTATGCCTACTCACATGAGAGAGATGTTCAGCCCGAAAGAGCTCAATAACATAGAGCTTGCCGAGCCATTCTCATTCACTAAAAATTGCCGCGTGATGAAGCTGAAAAACGCGCCGATTACGCGCCCTTTCAAGTTTGATTCAACGCTTTATGCCGTAAATGCCTCTACAGGCGAAATGACAAAGATTGATGACGACAAGGAGGAAGTCCGCCTTGCTAACGCGATGGCGAAGCTTATGCGGGACAACGACGCTCCGATAGAGCAATTTGTCCGCATGGGCTTGCCGCATGAAGGCGAATACACTGGCACGTCAGAAAATAGCAGTAAAGTCATTGCGGAATTGGAAAGCTGCAATTGCGAAAACGAGACAAACATATGATATACTGACGAACGGTATGATTTAGAATTTTCTTATCGTTAGCGAGAGCGGCCCGACTGGGTTCTGAGGCGGGCAACGATAAGAAAATTCCACATTTGAGCGTTTGTCAGTATAGTTGAAGCAACCGCGCGGAATCAACGTTCGACTCCTCTATTTATGGGCGCAACGGAATTTGGGGATATGCTCTTAGAGCATATCCCCAAATTCCGTAATGGTGACGAATAGCGTTAGCCCAAGGGCAAATCAAGTCAATATTTTGAGAAGTGTGGTGCAGAACTTATGAAACAACTGAATATAATGCTTAAGCCCGCCTCTTCGATGTGCAATCTGCGCTGTCGATACTGCTTTTACGTAGATGAGAGCAGTCATCGCAATACACCGAATTACGGCATAATGGCAAAAGAAACTGCGCAACGTGTCATAGAAAGCATTTACAAAGACTTGAATGATGGCGACAGAATTACCTTTGCTTTTCAAGGCGGAGAGCCTACGCTTGCCGGGCTGTCATTTTTTGAGCATTTTGTCGGGAAGGTAAAAGAGCAGCCTCGCAAGGTCGATGTTTCTTACGCCTTGCAGACGAACGGGATAGCCATAGACGAGACGTGGTGCGATTTTTTCAAAAAGGAAAACTTTCTTGTTGGCTTGTCGCTTGACGGTTACGCTGAACTTCATAATGCATGCCGCGTTGACAGCAAAGGAATAGGAACTTATTCGCATGCAATAAATGCAAAACGCTTGTTTGACAAATACAAACTTGTCTATAACATTCTGACCGTTCTGACGAGCGAAGCCGCACACAACCCTCAAAAGGTTTGGCAGTTTATCCAAAGCGAGAACATTGAGTACATTCAATTTATACCTTGCCTTAAAGGACTGGATGAAGACGAAGACGATCACGCCATTTCGCCGAAAGAGTTCTACAGATTCTACAAGGCGATACTTCCCGAATGGAAAGCGGCTGCTGACAGCGGACAGTATGTAAGCGTAAAGTTTCTTGAAGACATGAATGATCTGCTGCAGTACGGCCAATCGACAGCTTGCGGCATGAACGGGCGATGCTCACCGCAATTTGTAGTTGAATCTGATGGCAGCGTTTATCCATGTGACTTCTACTGCACAGACGAGCACCTGATTGGAAACCTCACGCAAATATCGATTCGGCAAGCATTTGAAAGCCAAGTTTCTATTGAGTTCCGAGCCGACGCAGGAAAAGCGTCGCCAACTTGCTCAAGTTGCGGATATAGGCGCATTTGCAACGGCGGCTGCAAACGCCAACGCTCAGCGATGTGCACGGACAGCAACGGATTCTGCGGGTTCAGGGAGCTGCTCAATTCTATCAATGGATGATTAAGACAAAACCCAATTTCCTGTTTATTCTTTCAGATCAGCATCGTTTTTGCGAAATACATAAAAACTGCATGTCTTGACTTTCTCGCAACTTTACAGCGCCTTCGATGGAATGGCTTGATTGAGCCATTCCTATTTTTGTTCTTGAAGCATATCCGTGATTCTGCCGTAAGAACTCCATCAAAGCCCTAAAATCAAGGCTTTGACTAAAGGCGATTCGGCGGACAAGTCTTGTGTTTAAGCCATTTACGTCCATTTGTCCGGTGGTTGTTACAGCAGAATCATATCCCTAAATTATGATTATTCCACTTCACCGTTATATCCCTGTTCAAGCGCCTTTTCAAACCATTCCTCCGCCTTTTGGCTATCCGCCTCGGCAGCGATTCCGTCTCGGTACATTGTCCCAAGGCTGTACTGGCATACTGGATCGCCTTGCTCAGCGCCTTTCTGGTACCAGTTGAAAGCTTCGGAAAGATCCGTTTCTACGCCTTGGCCTTTTGCATAACATTCGCCCAACAGACCTAGCGCTCCCGGATAGGTGTCAGCGGCTTTTCGGTACCAGGCAACCGCTTCTTCCATGTCTACGTTTACCCCTAAACCATACTGGAAGCATATGCCTATTTGAGCTAGCGCCTCCCCATCTCCAAGATCAGCCGCTGTGCGGAACCATTCCATAGCCTTTTCATGGTCTTGTTCCACCCCATATCCATTTTGATAGCATATGGCCAAACCGGTATGAGCTGGAGCAAAGCCGTGTTCAGCTGCTCGGAAGAACCATGTAATCGCCAGGTTCGGGTTTTCCTCTACACCAAAGCCATCTCTATAGCATACGGCCAGATTGGCTTGAGCTGGCGGGTATCCGGCCTCGGCATGATATTCGAACATTTGAAAAACCTCAGTGCGCTCTTCTTCGGTTTGCGCTTGATAATACGCTGCTTCAATTTCATTCATTGCTTCTTGCGCAACGCTTTCATCTACTGTGACAGTCAATTCGCTGCTCAATCTTTCGAAATTGTCAAAGCCATCCTTGTTGCCTAGGTTAGCCGACTGGTTGAACCAATGCAGCGCTTGATGACAATTTGCTTCTACACCTATGCCGTTTTCGTAAAATACTCCCAAATAGTTCAGCGCATCGCTATCTCCTTGAAAAGCGCACTTTTCGAGCCACTCGAAAGATTTAACATAGTCCTCTGGCACGTCAGTGCCTTCATAGTACATGGCGCTCAGAATTTTTTGGCTAAGGGAATGGCCTTGCTCGGCAGCTCTGCTAAACCATCGAAAAGCTTCGCTTGCGTCTTTCTCTACTCCCAGCCCCTCCATGCAGCAATTGGCTAGGGCGTATTGGGCATCTGCGAAATCCTGCTCAGCAGCCATTCGGTACCAGCGGACGGCTTCGATTGCGTCTTGGGTTGCCCCAATTCCCTTCTCGAAAGAAAATCCTACGTTGTACTGAGCAATTGAAAAGCCCTGTTCAGCTGACCTTCTAAACCATTTGACCGCTTCTTCAAGGTTCCGCTCAACGCCTTTTCCATTTTGATACATGTTTCCAAGCAGAACTTGCCCTAGCGCGTCATCCTGCTCGGCGGCTTTGCGAAACCAGCTGACAGCCTCTTCAAAGTCTTGGTTTACTCCATCGCCATGGAGATACCGGCATCCCACTTCCACTTGGGCCTCTGCAGATCCTTGTTCAGCGGCTTCGACGCTTTGGCAATAAGGGCATGCGATGGATTCTGCGGCATAGTCATCAACATCCCACATTCTCTTGCATTTCTTGCATATTGCTCTCATGTTCACGCTCCTTTGCGGTAATAGTCAATTTTTAAGCCCGAGCATCATTGCCTCAGTTTTTCCTCCACAGCATGGAGCCTGGCTTTCACATCGGCTAGTTCCCGTGCCATGCTATCGATTTTCTGAATGATTTCAGCGCTAAGCATTGTTTCTTCTACGCTGGCGGGCTCTACAGGCACCAGCAAACATTCAAGTTCACCACCAAGGAATTCAGCTATTTTCACTAATGTTTCCTTGGTTTGGTAAGACTTGCTGTTTCCAGAAATCCAATTTGAAACCACTTGTCTTGTTATACCTAAATAATCAGCAAGAGCGGTTTGCGTTTTTCCTTTTTTTGAATCATGTCAATAATTTTGCTGATTATCAGCCCATCGGGATCCTGGACGGGAATTGCCCCATCTTCGCCCTTGATCAGGCTCTCTTCATCCACGCCCATAAACTGGGCTATCACGCTGATATGCTTCATGTAGGAGTGGCTTCTGCCCGCGAACCAATGGTTTATAATCTGCGGCTTTACGCCGTACGGCTTCAAATGGTCAGCCAAGGCGGACATCGGAATCCGTTTTTCCTCAAGCAATCTCTTTATTTCCATTACGCCCAATTGCAACCGAAACGATTTGTTGTGGTTGCATTCTGTTTGCGCAAAATATTTTAACATACACGAACCAATCACGCAAGTATTTTTTAGCTTGATCTATACGACATACGAGGTCTGCGAAGGCGTGACGTTCCTGCCAAATAAAGAAGCGGCCCAAGGGCCGCTTCTTTATTCGCCTCAATCGGCATTGAAGTCGATTAGTTCATCATCGTCATCATCGCCATTTTCGTTTGAAACATCTTCCTCATTGCCTATGACGTCACTCAATTTTTTGTAATTTGCCTGCCCGCTCTCGCAGCCTTGGCTAGCCGCTAGGCTGTACCAATGCAGGGCTTGTTTCAAATCTTTCTCAACGCCTATTCCGTGTTCGTAAAAATATCCTAAATTACTCTGCCCTTGGCTGTCTCCTAGCGAGGCGCTCTTTTGGGTCCAATAGAACGCTTTATCATAATCCCTCTTTATGCCATTGCCATCCAAGTACATGACACCCAGGAATCTCTGGCTTTGACGCTCGCCTTTCTCAGCCGCAAGGCTAAACAATCGAAAAGCCTTGCCAAGGTTTTTCTTCACCCCTGTTCCTGACTGGTAGCAATTGGCTAGGCCGCATTGGCCTAATGGATAGCCTTTCTCAGCGGACGCGCGGTACCAGCGAACAGCTTCCTTTATGCTCTTGGTTGTCCCGATTCCATACTCCAAGCTATATCCCAAGTCTTGCTGAAAAACAGAATATCCCCGTTCAGCACCCATTCTAACCCACTTGAGCGCTTCTGGAAGATCTATTTCTACGCCTTTCCCGTTTCGGTACATGTCTGCAAGCTGGACTTGCGCCGCAATATACCCTTGTTCAGCGGATTTTTCAAACCAGCGGACAGCTTCGCCAATATCCTGGTCTACTTCATCTCCTTCTAGATATCGCATTCCCCAGTCGAATTGAGCAAGCGCTAAGTTGCAGTCTTCTCTGATATCCATTTCTAAACGCATGCTGTTGTATTCATCCACTGTGAAAAGATGACTGGCTTTTTCAGGCAGTACCATCATCGCTCTTCGCAAATCACAGTAATTCTCCAGCCCCACTTTATTGCCTCGGATAGCTGACTTGTTAAGCCAAAACGAGGCTTTTTTCAAGTCTTTCTCAGTACCTATTCCTTCTTGGTAAACCGTGCCCAAGTTGTTTAGAGCTACTATATCTCCTTGAAAAGCACTCTTTTGAATCCAATAGAATCCTTTTTCAAGATCAGCTTTTACGCCATATCCTACATTGTACATATGGCCCAACACTCTTTGGGCGACAGCATCACCTTTCTCAGCCGCTGAGCTATACATGCGAAAAGTCTCCCTTTCGTTTGCTTCTACTCCCAAACCGCTTTTATAGCAATTGGCCAGATCGGGAAGAGGCTCTGCAAAGCCTGGCTCAAACACCTCATCGCGTCCTTCCTCAGTTTTCTCATGATAAAATTTCTTTAGAATTTCTTCATCTTTTAGCGGATCGTCTTTGTCAAAATTCTCTATCAGCTTTTTTCTCAACTCATCGTAATTCTGCTGCCCCAATTCATAGCCTTGACTAGCCGACTTGTTGAACCAAAACAAGGCTTTTGGCAAGTTTTCCTTGCCACCTATTCCGCTTTGGCAAAAAAGGCCCATGACGTTTTGAGCCTCTGGATTTCCTTGCGCAGCGCTCTTTTCGATCCACTGGAATGCTTTGCCCCAATCCTTCGTTACCCCAGTGCCTTCATAGTACAAGAGACCCAGATAATATTGGCTGGAAGCATAGCCTCTCTCTGCAGCTATGTTGTACAAGCGAACAGCCTCGCTTCGGTCTCTCTCTACCCCTACTCCCTTGAGGTAGCAACTGGCTAGAATGTCATAGGCCTCTATATAGTCTTGCTCAGCGGCTTTTTGAAACCAGCTGAAAGCCTCATTTAAATCTTGGCCTATTCCTTCTCCCATTAAATAGCGCGATCCCAATTGGACTTGAGCATACGCATGGCCTTGTTCGGCCATTTCGCGATCTGCGCATAGAGGGCACGCCAATGTAATTTCAGTGATGTTACCTTGATCCCACGCAAATCCGCATTTTTCGCATTCTACTCTCATGACTCTCTCCTTTCGATATAAGACCATATAAATATGCCGGACTTTCCTTTTTATTTCAGGTATTTCGGATTCTGGGCACGAGTTTATCCCAAAATCGTCTTTTGCAATTTCCGGAGAGTCTTTTCGTTTTTTTTCTATATTCATTTGCCTTCAACTCATGGTAAGATGGTTGCATCAGATAACTCATGGTAAGATGGTTGCATCAGATAACAAAACCCCAACGAAGCCGCAATGAATGCAGGAGGAGTTCATGTAGAACAGCGATTCCAAAAAATTGCAAGGCAAATATAAAAAAACGGGTGCGAAATGAACTTCACTATATACTTGATGCCCTGGTCGCTAAACATCAAACAATTTTGCCATTTTCTTGATGAACAAAACCATAAATACTTTTGAATTTTTCAAGCGCTCTTTTAAACTTTTTTCTATTTCTTTTTTCCTAATAAAAACGTATACTGTTTTTGAAAGGAGGGAAATATGCCAGACACAGATTTTGAAGCACCGGGGTTATCCTCCACTTCCTCTGCGCCTCCAAGAGTCCAAGAGATCTCATCCGAGATTTCCGGCTTTATAGCCAAAAACGGCTGGAAAAGAGTCGACAAAACCGAGTTTGAGGGAAGCGTAGGACTCAGGCTTTACTTGGACGTAAGAAACGTGCTCCTTGATGTCACTATTATTGTAAACAACGATCCTTTGTATATCGCATTCTACGCACGTCTTCCCATGCGCTGCCAGCCTGAGTACGAACTCTTAGTCGATGATTACCTCTCAGAATACAACTACGGTCAAAGCATTGGCTTTATGCAGCGCAATAAGCATGACGGCGCCTTGGAATACCAATTCTCATTTTCAGTCGCTCACTCATTTTTCATCGAAGACTTCGAATTGTACTTTAACGCCTGCCTCTACTCAGCAGCCATCGCTTATCCTGAGGTCTCTAAGCTTTGCGCAGGAAGGCTAACCCGAGCTCAATTGGCTGAGGTAAAGATAAAACTGCAGGAGCTGACAAGAGCTCTGGATAATTAAGACATAAGCCAATTCGGGCCCTTACTAGCAATCGCGATCAGTCACGAGCAAACTTGCATGGCTTATCCGAGCCCCCGATTAATTTTGGGATATGCTTTATGAATCCCTAAGATTATATTTTGCAAGCGCACGAAATATGCAAATTTTATATTCCGGGCAAGATTTTCAGCCTTGCCCATGATATGCTGACAATCTCTTAAATGTGTAAATTTCTTGTCGTTGCCTCAGCGCATATCCCAAAATTGATTAAAGGCTTGGATATGCGCTTAGTACATAACCCAAATTTCCTGCAGTGGCAATGAGGCAAACAGGCAATACACTAAAAACATATCCCAAAATTTTATCCGAGGCGCCGGAAAAATCCGGCGTTGAAGCATTCGCCAGGATTTTTCCGGCGCCATTTCGGAATTTTGGGATATGCACTAAGCCTTGCCCGTGCCTTGACAATCAAGGCTTAGCTCTAAAACGCAAGACATCAAAAATAATATGGAGGATCTTTTTATGTCAGAATCAGATTACCAAGACATTGCGCCCGAAACACTCAAAGCAAAAGTCCTGGGCATCGCGCTCGAAATCAGCAACCACTTTGAGTCGCACAACTGGACTAACATCAGCAGGAAAGAAACGCCTTACGGCTCCATCGTCTTCAGGTTCTACATGAATGTCAAGAAGGTGCCCCTCACGATCGACACCTTTGTAACCGAAGTTCCGTTGACTGTCAAAATCCTCGTGACCCTTCCTACGGTCTGCTCCCCTGAGTACAGCATCATAGTCGACAGCTACATCACCGAGTACAACTACGGGAAGAGATATGGCTCTTTGAATCACGACAAAAGAGACGGAGCTTTGGAGTACGAGTACAACTATTCAGTCGCTCACTCCTTTAACGCTGATGACTTTGACACCTACTTCAACGCCTGCGTCTTCTCGGCAGCCAACGCTTACCCTGAAATCTCGAAGCTTTGCGTAGGAAGGCTCAGCAAAGCGAAACTTGATGATGTCAATAACAAAGTCGCAACGCTGGTAAACGCTCTCGATGATTAAACTCTGACGCGGCTATCCGCGCAAGCATGCAGGCGTTCTTGGATCGAGCGAAAACATTCGTAAAATTTAAGTCAAGTTTTCGCTCGCGAGATTTTAACTCACTTAAGAAATCTCAATTCTATTCACTCACTGATATAGGAGGTGCTTATGTCAGACGTAAATTTCGATGGACTGCCCAAAATAAAAGAAACTCCCAAAGCAAGAGTCCAAGCGATCTCATACGCAATCAACCAGTACCTGTCAGAAATGCACTTGACCAGCATCGTCAGAACAAAGTTCGATGACGGAACCGTCTTAATCAGTGCCAGCATTCACGCCTCTGACATGTCTCTGCAAGTCGACACATATGTAGCGGAAAATCCTTTGTCCATCAGGATCACTGTGCTCCTTCCTGTAACATGCTTTCCCCAGTACAGTCTCTTGGTCGATGAGTACATCACCAACTTCAACTACAACAAGAGGTTCGGCGTTTTGAAGCGCCTCGACAGGGCTGTGGAATACGAGCATACATTCTGCGGCACCCGCACTTTCAGCATTTACGACTACGGCTTGTACCTGATCGCCTGCCTGTACTCAGCCACCGAAGCTTCCCCTGAGCTCGCGAAGATTTGCGTAGGTAAGTTCTCCAAAGCAAAGATAGCTGAGAGCTTTGATAAAATCTCCACTCTGATAAACGCTCTTAATGATTGAAAAGCTTTAAGCTCCACAATAAAGTTTTATTCCAGCAATCAAGGCTTATTCGGAACTAAGAGCATATCCCAAAATTATATCCGAGGCACCGGAAAAATCCGGATGTTTGCTCGCAAAATCCCGAGCAAACTAGTTGAAGCATTCGCCAGGATTTTGGCGATTTGCCCGTGAACATTGGGCAAACGCTATCCGGTGCCATTTCGGAATTTTGGGATATGCACTAAAACCTCAAGCCAGAGCAAACGTAGCCAAACCGCTCTCCGCTCTAGCATAATCGCTTTCAATGAGCAAAATCCCGCAAGCAACGCTTAGTGCATATCCCAAAATTCATACAGTGGCGCAGCAAAAGTCATCGCGATGCTTTAACGCGTGACTTTTGCAAGCCATAAAATTAATTTTGGGATATGCACTTAAGAGCGTATCCCAAAATTTTACTTCTTGGAAAATCCCGCGTCTGCTCGCAGAAGACCTAGCAAACCAGTTGAAGCCCTCGCAGGATTTTTCCAGAGGCCTAAAGGGATACTGGGATATGCGCCAAGCTAAGAGCATATCCCAAAATTAATTCCAGGGCTTGAAAATTTCCCTCGCAGAAGCCCGAGCAAACTAGTTAAAGCATTCGCCAAGAATTTTTCGGTGCCTTAACGGAATTTTGGGATATGCACTAAGCAATCAAAAGTTTAACAAATTTAGCATAGGAGGATCTTTGCATGTCAGAATCAAATGCCCTTGAGATCTACAGCGAAACGCCCAAGGACAGAGTCCAGGCAATCGCAGCCGAGATCGGCAAGTACTTCGATGACAACGGCTGGACTACTGTCACCAGGAAAGAGTGCGCAAACGGCGCCATAGCCTTCTACTTCAACATGAGCGTCAAGAGCGTCCCCCTCAGGATCGACGTCGATATAGCTGAGAGCCCCATGGTCGTCAGGTTCAACGTGACCCTTCCAACGCTCTGCGCGTCCGAGTACGCCCTCTTGGTCGATGAGTTCATAACGGAGTTCAACTACGATCAGAGATACGGCGCCTTGAAGCACGACATCAACGATGGCACCCTGGCGTACGAGTACAACGTCTCAGTTGCCCATACCTTCGATATCGATGACTTCGACACTTACTTCAACGTCTGCCTCTACTCGGCCGCCAACGCCTACTGGGATGTCTCAAGGCTTTGCGTAGGAAGGCTCTCAAAAGCGAAACTGGCTGAGCTCACTGAGAAGCTCACCGAAATGACGCAGACTCTCAACGAGTAGCGTCTGCAATAAAGCATATCCCAAAATTAAATTATGGCGCGGCAAAAGCCACGCGTTACAGCATATCATGCCTTTTGGCGATTTGCCCTTGGGCAAACGCTACCCCGCGCCTTATATGGATTTTGGGATATGCTCTAAGCCACCGTCCTAAGCGATTATCGCCATATCGTTTGGAAAGGGCGAGCCCGCACGGCCTTGCCCTTTCCGATTTCGAATAAAAATTGGATTTTTCATGATTTTCTAGTCCTTAAATATAGTGATTTTAAATTTTTGATCTATACTTTTCGTTTCAAATTTGATATAATGTTATAGACATAATTCAACTCAGCGCTTTGACGCTAACGCTAACGCTTAAGCATCATCAGCGCCAATACATAAAACAGGAGGATCTTATCATGGCTATCAACGATACCTACACAAGGTTTCAGGCAATCGCGCGAGCGGTCAATGACTACATGGTCGGGAATGGCTGGAGAAGCGTTTCCAGATCCGAGCGCTCCAACGGCAGCATCAACTTCGAGCTCACCATGAACGTGGAGAAAATGGCGTTCAGAACCTCTATCTTTGTCGGGAGAGACCCACTGTACATCAGGTACACAGTGACCCTTCCCATCGTCTGCTCCCCCGAGTACAGCCTCATAGTTGACGATTACATCGCTACGTACAACTACAACCTTCGCATCGGCTCCTTGAAGCACGACTCCTCAGACGGAGCCCTGGAGTTCGAGTTCGCCTACGCGACCGACAACGTGTTCAACATCAGTGACTTCGATTCCTACTTTGACATTTGCCTTCTCTCAGCGGCAAAAGTTTACCCCGATATCTCAAAGCTTTGCGTAGGCAGAATGTCCCAGTCACAGATGAACGCGATCATGGAAAAGCTCACTCTCTTGAGCAGCGCCCTCTAGAACCAGGCTTTGTACCAAGCTTTTCAATGCTAATCGCAAGAGTTTTGGATTTTAAGATTGCAAACGCCGCTACGCCTGCCCAATCCGGCGACTCCCATCATGAGCGAAAAGAAGCCCTCTTTTCGCTCATGAGTTAGGCCAGTGCTCTTTAGCGATTCTCATTTAAGAAATTTTAGACATAATCACAAACCAAGCTTAAGCATACATAGTTTCACAATATTAATCCTATAGGCGCTAACTTTTGCATTTTTATCCTTTTTTAAGCATTAACCCTATCTGAAATCTAGCTCTTTTTATTTTTAATGTTTGGCCATTCAAAAAACCCCTAGTATTTCCGTCTTTTCGCCACAGATATCTGAGCCAGTTTTTAAATTTACAGCAAAAAGTGCGGCGTTATCCTAAAATCACCATACCATAGCAAACGCATATTTATATAGCATAGAGCGTTAAGGGCATATCCCAAAATTAATCTTAGGGCTTGCGAAAGTCACGCGTTAAAGCAGCGCTTTGACTTTCGCTGCGCCACTTCGGAATTTTGTGATATGCACTAAGGCATATCCCAATCGGCTAGGCTTGGGCGCGCCACGCGCATTGATATAGCCGATTATCCAGGATATGCTGCTTTTGAGTGAAAAGAGCCGCACTTTTCTCTCTGAATAGGAGCATATCCCAAAATTATATCCGAGGCACCAGAAAAATCCGGGTTTTTGCTCGCAGAAGCCCGAGCAAACTAGTTGAACCATTCGCCAGGATTTTGGCGATTTGCCCGTGAACATTGGGCAAACGCTATCCGGCGCCATTTCGGAATTTTGGGATATGCGCTATGTACCCGCGAGCGAAAAAGCGCTTGCCAGCTGCCTTTATCTGACGGCGCCGCTCGTCAGCATAACCAGTTTGGCTTGCAAGGAGGATATGATGACTGACCTTGAATTTGATCACCTCTGGGAGGAGATTACCGGCGGCGCCAGCAACGCGCAAGAGCCCCAAGAGCTGGACGAAGAAGAGACAGCGCCCAGCCAAAGCGAAGCCGAGGGGCCTTTTCACCCAGAAGAAGTAGCTGAGGTTGAAGGGGCGCTGGACAGCTACCTGATCGAGAACGACTGGCCCGCAGTTTCCAAGACCCATTGCCCCGATGGGAACATCTACTACAACGTATACATGAACATCAGCAACGTTTCATTGCACACAGCCCTGCTCATTTCCGACAAGTCTTTGTCTCTCCAGATCATTGTGACGCTTCCAACCGTCTGCTCTCCGCAGTACTGGCTGATCTTGGACGATTTCATTGTGAACTTCAACTACAGCAGACGCTTTGGCGGCTTGAGGCGCAGCCAGGGAACAGTTGACTACGTTTACTCATTTTCAGTTTCAGGCGGATTCAACGAGGAGCATTTCCAGCGCTACCTGGCAGTTTGCATCTTCTCCGCTGTCGAAGCTTACCCCGAAATCGCCAAGCTGAGCGTAGGAAAGCTGTCCCGCAAGAAATCGGAGGAACTAGTAGAAAAGCTTCGCGTTCTGGTGGAGGCGCTGAAAGAGTAGCGATTGCTTGTGTTGAGCGCTGGACAAGCGCGAGAAAATACAAAATAAATAAAATAAATAAATAAAATATTTTAAAAAACCATAAAACAATATAAAAAGCAAAAAAGAACGGGATCGCAGATCCCGTTCTTTTTTTGCTGCCGTTATTTATTTTTTAGTTCCCCTCAGTCTGGGGAACAGGCTGGTTCAGCACCCCAAGCGCCGGAGGCGCTTGGGCCTGAATTTCCTGCTCTGGCTCTTGGCGTTTCACTATAGCCTTGTTAAGCCACTTTCCGCGCTTGAACAGCACTGCGGTAGTAACCGCTCCCAAGACCCATGCGGTGAGAAGCGAGACATAAAGCGTCTCTGGCCTTCCTACCGGGTATTCCGGGGATCTCGTAAGGTAAGCTAGAAGGTAAGCCAGCGGAGTCCTGATTATGACTGTTGATATAAGGGAGATCCACATCGGTGACACAGTGTCTCCTGCGCCTCTCATGGATCCTGAAAGTATCTGGGTTACAGCAATGGCTATGTAGCCTACCGCGAGAATGCAAAGCATTATATAGCTTTGGTTTACAATCGCCTCAGTGCTTGTGAAAACCCCAGCCAGCTGCTTGCCAAATATAAGTATGCCTGTGACCATGGTGGCGGAAACTCCCACTCCCATAGCCAAGGCTGGCTTGGTTGAAGCCTTTACCCTGTCCATCCTTCCAGCGCCGACATTCTGTCCCACGAACGTGGCTATTGCCATGCCAAACGTGAAGTTTGGCATCATCGCAAACCCGTCAACGCGCATGACAGCGGTTGAAGCCGCTATAATGGTAGTGCCGAAGCTGTTTGTCAGAGACTGCACAACGACATTCGCAAGCGAGAATATCATCTGGGTAAACGCCGCCGGAAGCCCAAGGCTGGCCAACTTTACGCATACATTCTTGTCTATCTTCAAATGCCTAAGGTGAAGGGTGCATGCCTCTTTCATGTTCAAGAGCCTGATTACGCAAAGGATGCTTGAGATCCACTGCGCTATGACAGTAGCCCAAGCAGCGCCAGCCACTCCCCAGCCTAGCCCTGCCACAAACCAAATATCAAGCACTGTGTTTATCACGCAAGTGATCACAAGAAAGACAAGGGGCATGAACGCGTCGCCTATTCCTCGAAGAATGCCTGATATCATGTTATAGAACGATATGCCTGATATGCCTATGAATATGATGGTCATGTATTCCGCGCACATGACGATTACATCGTCTGGCGTGTTCAAAAGCTTCAGGATCGGATTTATCGCTATAACGCCTATCGCCGTCATGAGCATGCTGGACAGGAACGTCAGGGTAAGCGAGCTTCCTATTGTCCTCGCAAGGGATTCCCTGTCTTTTGCCCCGAAGTACTGGGACACCATTATTCCAGCGCCAGTGGATATTCCCATGAACAGCACCAGAAGCAGCATCATAAGCGAAAAGCTCGAACCAACAGCGGCCAAGGCCGAATCTCCGACATACCGGCCTACCACAATGGCGTCAACAGTGTTGTAAAGCTGCTGAACCACGTTGCCTATCAAGAGTGGAACTGAAAATGACACAAGCTTGCGCCATATAACCCCTTCAGTCATGTCTTGAGCGGAAAAGAAAGATTTAAAGCTTGCCAAGCGCACTCCCCCCGAATCGCGGATCTGCATCCCGCAGTCCGCCTTTTTTTCCGCTCACGCGAGTGAGCGGCGAGCTGCCCAAAGCGAATTTGATGAAAACGTTTTACCAGCTTGATAATCGCTTAAAGCCAGGGTTGCCACGAATATGTCGCGAATCAACACGTTTTCACAAACCGACTCTTTGGGCATGCCCAAAGAGCATATCCATGCGGATACACTCAAAACCCTATCAAGTAGGGTTGATTTAAAGCCCTCTCTGATGAGAGGGCTTTATTTTAAAGTTAGGCGCATATCCCAAAATTAATCTTAAGTTTGCTCGCAGAAGCCCGAGCAAACTAGTTTAAGCCTTCGCAGGATTTTGGCGATTTGCCCTTGGGCAAACGCTATCCGGTGCCACTTGCGGAATTTTGGAATATGCACTAAAAGCAAAATCCGTACGCCGCGCCTTAACGGGCGCGGTTCGCGCCCAGCGCGGCTGCGCCGCGCTAATTCGCAATCCAAGCACTTTTGGAGTAGAATAGGCATAAACGAGTTATCGCTCGGAGAAGAATTCACATATGCTCGCTCGTGTCAGTGCAGTCAAAATGCGAAATGAAAAGCAAACGCCATCGAGGGGCCCAAAAGTTGCGTCCCCATAGTTAACACTATTAGTTTAACAGATTGGGATTGAAAATGCAAGAATTGATTGCGTCATGTGAGACGCCAAATTGCTCTGTTTCTAACGCGTTTAAACCGAACGCGCGTCGATGCCAATAATTAACATCTTAATTCGGTTCTAAAAGGAGGGTGTCATATTCAACCCATAAAAGCCGCAATCGGCAGCCAAGCGATCCTTGTCGCAAGCACAGGAACTGCAAACCCGGATCGCTGGGCGGAGTCCCTTGAACCCTTGGAAAACAGCATTTCAAGCGCCTTTCCTACTGTTGAAACAAGGCGGGCCTTCATATCTCAGCCCATAATAGACAAGCTATACCAGCGCCATGGGCTGAAAGTTCCAAGCGTCCCCCAGGCCCTGGATAGTCTTAAGGCTGACGGGTTCACGAGGGTTCTTGTTCAGCCAACCCTCATATCCAAAGGCTTTGAGCATGAGCAGGTAGCAAATGCAATAGCAAGCCGGAGCGAATCTCTTTTGATGGGGCTTTCTCTATTATCAGAAAGAGCCGATTATCTCGCTGTTTCCAAGATCCTAATTGCGGACTGCCCCTTCCAGCCAGAGACAGGATATGTATTCGTTGGGCACGGCTCCGCTAATTATGAGGGCCCTTGCGTTGGTCTGGCGCAGGCGCTCTCGCTTTTCTCTTCCTATATATACGTCGTCGCAATCAAGGGAAACCCGACCGTGGATGACGCAATCCGCCAGGCTAGCGCCTGCGGGATGAAAAAGATTGTTCTTAGGCCTTTTATGATCACAGCCGGAGAGCATGCCGCCAGCGACATGGGAGTTAAGTTGAAAACCCGGCTTGCCCAAGCCGGGTTTGATGTGGAGTGCGTATTTAAAGGCATTGGGTCTATTCATGGGATACAGGAGATCTTTGTCCAGCATGCGGCAAAGGCGCTTGAGTTGTGCCCGTGAGATAAAAGAACTGCGCTTGGCTTTAAAAAGTTTATTAGAGTTATGCGAAATCAGCATGACCTACTTTCGGTTTGAGGCACCAACTTAAATATCGCAAGCATGCCTTGCCTCTGATCTCGAACCCGTCAGCAAAGCATTGTGTATATTTTTCTTGTTTACTGCTCCTTCAAATTTGTGAATATTTTAGCATTGACATTGCATCGATTTTCGTTTATACTGGTATTCATGCATGATTACTATGTTATAAAGAGAAATGCTTCATCAACTAAAGCGCCATCAGGCGTAGCGCCCTTAACGACCGGACAACCGGAGTTTCTGTTTCTAACAGGGGCTTCGGTTTTTTGCGTTTCGCGCAATGATTGAGGGGCGGCCTTAAATTAATTGCATTCTTGGTTTTACGGCATTTTCGTAGTTCTCTTGTCACAATCCCTGAATTTACAAGCTTACGCACAAAATATCCTAATCAAACATGCCAACCCGGTTTCACGCGCAACCGCAGTTGCGTTTTTATATCGCAGGCTTTTAACCCATAAGAGCCAACAGACCTGAGAAAGAGGGTATTGTTATGAAACGAAAAAGTCACATCGGCACAAAGATCATGGCGTTCTTGACGCTTGCGATTATTCTTCTTGCAGGTTGCCAGGCGTCGCCAAGCGCCTCCGCGCCGCAAGCGAGCGCTGTTGCGCCTCAACCGAGCGCTAGCGCTTCTGAACCAAGCGTTGTTACTTCAAGCGCTCCTGAGACAAGTGCCCCTGAGGCAAGCGCTGGAGATCCTATCCAGGCGACAGAACCATCCAGCCAGGCTGGCCAAGGCGGGGAGCTGAAGGCATCGTACTCAACCGAGCCTACCACTTGGGATCCATACCTGAGCGAGGGGGCTGATGTCAGGAGCATTCTCTTCAACATTTATGAAGGGCTGGTCAAGCCCAGCTCAAATGGCGATCTGGTTCCTGCTGTTGCTGAATCATACGAGATCTCATCTGACGCTACGACTTACACTTTCACATTGAGAAAAGACGGGAAGTTTTCTGACGGAAGCGTTCTTGATTCAGCGGACGTGGTATATTCGCTGAACCGGGCAAAGGAGCTTGAGCTCTCTTCTGCTTTGAAGAGCGTAAGCGGGATCGAGGCTTCCGGGAGCAATCAAGTGGTGATAACATTATCCGAGCCAGACGTAGATTTTCTGCCTTACCTGACTCTGGCGATACTGCCCGAGGGGGTGGACCTGGCAAACGATCCGGTTGGAACGGGGCCATTCATTCTTGAGTCCTACGCGGCAGAGGAAGAGATTGTTCTAGGCCGGAACCCCTACTACTGGAATGAGGGGCATCCTCACCTGGACAAAGTGACCCTTCGGAAAACGGCGAGCGTTGAGGCGACAGTTATGGCGCTTCAGGCCGGGACCATAGATATAGCCTCATTGACTTTGGAAAACTACGGGTTGATAGACAAGACGAAGTTCAACTTCACAGAGCGGGGATCTGCCTCGGTTCAGCAATTGAACCTGAACAACATAAAAGAGCCGTTCACGGATCCCAAGGTAAGGCAGGCGATATCCTACGCCGTGAATGTCCAGGAGATAATAGACCTGGCTAACGGGGGGCTTGGAAGCAAGGCGGGAACTCCTGTCATACCAGGGCTTTCTGCGTATTACGACGAAACTTTGGAATCAAGCTATCCCACGGATATAGAAAAGGCTAAGAGTTTGCTTGCGGAGGCTGGGAAGGGCGAGGGTTTTGCCTTTGACATAACCGTTCCTTCGAACTACGCGGTGCACGTGAACACGGCGCAGATCATTTCGCAGCAATTGCAAAAGATAAACGTGACGGCGAACATCGTTCAGGTTGACTGGGCCACCTGGCTTAGCCAAGTGTACCAAGGCAGGGACTTTGAGGCCACGATCATATCCATTGACGGATCTGTGCTATCCCCCGGGAGCTTCTTGAGCAGGTATGTGTCAACGTCCGGAAGCAACTTCTTCAACTATTCCAGCGAAACCTACGATACGCTGTACGCTGAGGCGCAAAAGGAGCTGGATCTGGCTAAGAGGGTATCGCTTTACAAGGATCTGCAAAAGCTCTTGTCGGCTGACGCCGCAAACGTCTACATTCAGGACATCAAGACCTACGTGGCGTTAAGCAATGTTTTTGAAGGCTACGAAGACTACCCGTTGTACGTCACTGATTTCTCCACCATCAAGCTAAAATGAAAAAGGTGGCGATTTACGCTGCGAGGCGGCTGGCAACAGCCGCCTTCACGGTTTTATTGGTTTCTTTGCTGATATTTATAGCCTTCAACTTGGTTCCAGGCGATCCTGTCCGGCTGATCCTTGGCACTGAGGCGAGCGAGGAGAGAGTTGCCGCGCTGAGAGCCCTGCTGGGGCTGGACAAAAGCTTGCCCATGCAATACCTGGGCTGGATATCCGGGATGCTTCACGGAGACTTCGGAACGTCAATCAAGTATCAGAGGCCTGTAGCTGAGCTTATAGGGCAGAGAGTGCCAGTCACTGTCACTTTGGCCGCGTTTTCCCTTGTCTTGGCCTTCGCTTTTGCCATACCCCTTGGGATACTTTCAGCGCGGAAAAAGGGATCTATTTCTGACAAGGCTATAAGCTTCGGATCCATGCTATCCATATCCATCCCCGGGTTCTGCTTAGGGATATTCGTGATCTGGCTTTTCGGGTTGAAGCTGAGGCTTTTCATGCCTGGAGGATACGTCTCGTACAGGACAAATATTCCCGGTTACCTGAATTACATGCTTTTTCCCGCTATAGTCATGGCCCTTCCAAACGCCGCTGTGGCTCTCAACTACCTCAGATCCTCGATCCTGGAAGAGCTGAAGCGCAATTATGTAAAGACCGCCCTGAGCAAGGGGCATACGCTAAAAGGCGCCCTTTACAAGCATGTGCTGAAAAACGCGTTTGTTCCGCTCATATCCCTGGTTGGAATGATGGCGGCCAGCGCCTTTGGCGGCAGCATCATAATTGAGCAGGTCTTTGGCATACCCGGGATAGGCGCTCTTTTGATAGGCGCTATCACTTCCAGGGACTTCCCCATGGCTCAATCCATGGCCGCTTGCATCTCTGTGATAGTCGTAGGATCCAATTCTGCGGCCGACATTGCGATACAGATCATTGATCCTAGGATAAAGCTTTATAAATAAAAAAATAAGAAATAAGAAAATTAAAAAAATATAAAAATAAAAAATAAAAAAATAATAAAAAAATAAAAAATAAAAAACAACCTGGAGGCTCTCATGCGCCCCAAGGCTAACGGCAAGCTTAAAGTCGGCATCGCCATGACCGGGTTCATAGCCCTGCTCATGATTGCCAGCTTTTTCTACACCCCATATGATCCCTACGCCATGAGCATGGATCTAGCTGACAAGCTTCAGCTTCCCTCTTCCGCCCACTGGCTTGGAACCGACAACTTCGGCAGGGACATCCTCAGCCGGCTCATGGCCGGAATAAAGCACACAATGCTGACCGCAGCGAGCACAGTGGCAATAAGCCTGGCTATTGGGGTATTCTTGGGCTTTGTTGCTGGATACATAGGAAAGGCAGTGGATGAGGCAATAATGAGGCTAATGGATGCGATCAGCGCTTTTCCGGGAATACTCCTGGCGCTGGTTCTTGTGGCGGTTCTAAAGCAGGGCCCGCAAGCCATCATCCTGGCGCTGAGCATATTGTTTGTGCCAAGCTTCACCCGCATTTCCAGAGGCGGGCTTCTCCAGCTAAAAAGCGCGGACTTCGTAAAAAGCGCTGAAGTCTTCGGCGCTTCCAGGCTTCGCATCATCTTCTTTCACATGCTCCCAAACATCTATCCGACTCTTCTTTCCTCTATAGTCCTGGGCTTGAGCAGCGCTATCATGTCAGAGTCCAGCATGAGCTACCTGGGATTGGGGCTTCAGCCTCCCATTCCAAGCTGGGGCCGGATGCTGGGAGAGGCTCAGGCAGTGCTCCTTATAGCCCCCTGGTACGCCGCTGTCACAGGGCTTGCGATAGTTTTCTGCGTGATGGGACTGAACCTTTTGGGCGAGGGGATAAGAGAGATGCTGCCTTAGCGTATCCCAAAATTCCGAAATGGTGCCGAAAAAATCCTGGCGAATGCTTCAACGCCGGATTTTTTCGGCGCCTCGGATATAATTTTGGGATATGCTCTGAGCATATTCCTCTTAGTGCGAAACCAATACAAAAATCTCAAAATCCAGGAGTTGCCATGAGTTCAAGCAAGCTTCTATGGGCTTCCAGCCTATCTATCGGAATAGACAGGGACGGCTCTTACTATCCCGCTGTGGACGGGATAGATTTTTACATAGGCAAGGGCGAAATCCTGGGGTTGGTTGGAGAAAGCGGATGCGGGAAAAGCATGACCGCGCTGGCTATAACCGGACTTTTGCCTGATGGAGTAGCAATCAAGAAAGGCAGCGTCTTGTTCGAAGGCGAAAACCTGATAGGCATGCCAGAAAAGGAGATGGCTAGGCTTCGCGGCCGCGCCATCTCCATGGTGTTCCAGGAGCCCATGAGCTCCTTGAACCCTTTGATGAAGATCGGGAAGCAGGTTTCAGAAGCGGTGCGGCTTCATGACCCAAAGCCAAAGCGGGAAGCGGAGAGGCTAGCTGAAGCGGTTCTGGGGAAAGTGGGGCTTCAAAACCCCAAAGTTCTCATGCAGTGCTATCCGCACCAGCTTTCTGGGGGCATGCAGCAGAGGGTCATGATAGCCATGGCCATCATATCAAACCCCAAGCTGATGATAGCTGACGAGCCCACAACGGCGCTTGACGTGACCATGCAGGCGCAGATCTTGGATCTGCTGAAATCCATAAACCAGGAGTACGGCATGGCAATGCTCTTTATCTCCCACGATCTGGGAGTTGTAAGCAGGTTTTGCGACCGCATGGCTGTCATGTACGCTGGGAAGATAGTTGAAGAAGGGACTGTTTCCAACATATTTAAGCATCCTGTCCACGAATACACCAGGGGGTTATTGGAGTCGATACCCCGGGCTGACAGCCGAGGCAAGACGCTTGCAAGCGTGAAAGGCAGGGTTCCCAACATCTTTGAGAAGCGGATGCCATGCGCTTTCGCTCCAAGGTGCCAAAAAGTCCAAGACAGATGCCTGAAATGCGATCCGCCTAACATAGCCCTGAGCCAGAACCATACGGCAAGATGCATTCTGGCGGAGAATGAGAGCGAAATAAATTATGCCAGCATATGAGCCCCTTTTGGAAGCCAGGCATCTCACCAACTACTATGAGGGAATAGGCGGACTTTTTGGCGGCAAGGCGAAAAAGGCCCTTTCAGACGTATCCTTTGATATAGGAAAAGGTGAGGTGTTTGGCGTTGTCGGAGAAAGCGGATGCGGAAAGTCAACTCTTTGCAAAGCCATTCTTGGCCTGATAGAATATGAGGGCCAGATCCTTGTTGACGGAGAGCTATTGGGTTCCAGGTACACCAAAGCCCAAAGAGCCAAAGTCCAGATGGTTTTTCAGGATCCCAACGGCGCTCTCAATCCCAAGAAGCGGATTGGCTGGATAATGGAAGAGCCTTTGAGGATCCACAAGCTATACTCAAAGGTTGAGCGACTAAAGCGCATTGACTCCATGCTTGAGCTTATAGGCCTTGACTCCTCTTACAAAACCAGGTTTCCGTCTGAGCTGTCTGGAGGCCAAAAGCAGAGAGTGTGCATTGGCGCTTCCCTTATGCTAAACCCAGCCCTGCTTGTAGCAGACGAGCCGGTTTCCGCCCTGGACGTGTCAGCTGGTGCCCAAATCCTGAACCTTCTAAAAGACCTGCACCAAAGGCTTAGTCTTTCCATACTCCTTATCTCCCACAACCTGAACGTTGTCTACTACATGAGCGACCGCATAGCAGTAATGAGAGACGGGCAGATAGTGGAGCTTGGCAAGGCTGAGGACATTTACAACAGCGCAAAGCACTCCTACACGAAGGCTCTATTAGCCGCCATCCCTGACATTGCCCAAGAGCGGGCTGCGCCCGCTCTTGGGGCAGGCTTTGCAAGCCGGCCGGAGGCCGGCCCTGAAATCCGCGCTGAAGCTTGCCGTTATTGCAGCCTATGCCCTGACGCTTTGCCTATTTGCGCAAGCGAAAGCCCGGAGCTTAAGAGCGTTGGCCTGGACGAAACCCACTTGGTTAGGTGCCATAGAGCTTGATCTTGACTTTTAATTTAATTTATTTTATTTAAATTTATTTTTATTCTTGTTTTATTTTTATAATTTTTTTTATTTTCATTTCTCACTTTAGGAGAGGGCCCTCATGCCGCAGCTCATTGAGATAGAAAAGCTAGGAGAGAAGCTATACAGGCTGGTGGACGTAGCCTCCAAATTTTATTTTCCAGTTCAATCATTTCTTGTAATAGGCGACAAGAAGGCCGCTCTTATAGACACTGGGCTTGGGATAGGTAACATCAGGGACGCTGTTGGGGAAGTCACTAGCCTTCCCGTCTCTGTCCTGCATACCCATGGGCATCTTGATCACATTGGCGGGGATCCTTTGTTTGAATTAAACTATATAAGCCCATTGGAGCATGTGCCCAACCTGGCTGAGGCGGTTGAGCAATTTGAGACGAGAAAGCGCATGGCTGGGAGCTTTCCTAGCTCGGTGCCCATAAGCGATCTTACTTTCGTGGAGCCCGCTGAGGTCTCTTATCTGCCGGTCTTGGATCGCGATTTGTTCGACCTAGGCGGGATCACGCTTGAAGCCATAGCCATCCCAGGCCATACAGAAGGGTCTATCGCCTATGTTGACACAGACGGGGAGTTTGCCTTCACTGGAGACGGCATAGCCGACATTCATTGGTTTGACGACACCAACAAGTCGAGCTCGGTTGAGGAATTTAACGAGACGCTTTTGCGGTTCAAGGACAGATCGCACAACCCTGAGCGGATCTACGCCTCCCATGTTCAGTCCCACTTTGGAAGCGACATGATACTGGATCTGATCGCGGCCGCGCAGAGAATACTTTGCGGATCTGATGATCCAATCGTGAACTCGGACTACCTTTTCCTAAAGCACGGGCCGCTTCATGGCAGCCGAGCGGGGCATGCCAGGATCTTCTACAGGCCGGAAAGCATTTGGCGAAAGGGGTGAAGTGATGCCAGCTTTAAGCGATCATGCACACCAAGAGCTTTTGGACAAGGCAAGGCTTCAAGTGCACGGTGTGAAGATTTCAGATGAGGCGCTTAATGTAATAGGAGCGGGGACTATTGTTAAAGAAGGTCCAGTACGCCAGGACGGTAAGCCAAGGCCCGCCTCTCTGATTTTGCCTAACGGGTTAAACCTGCCTCTGATATCCCCGGTTCCTGACACCCCATACGCGCTGGATCTTGTTGATCAAAAGCTTGTGATAACCGAGAACGGGAAGCACAAATATAAAGATCTTGTGTTTGAAAAGCGCCCGCTATTCTACAGCGGCCACACCTCCGACGGAACCCCGATGCAGGGGATCGTTAGCATTGTAAGCGAAGGCTGCGCTGGCACAGGCTCCGCTCCTGGCTGCGTCTTGCAGGCGAAAGGCGAAGGCTGCCTTTTTTGCAACTTCTATACTCGCTCAAAGACTTCCAGGAGCAAGTCGGCAAGGCACATAGCAGAGACAGTCAAAGCCGCGTTTGATGAAGGCGCAGCCTGGAGGGTGAACTTTAACGGCGGAATTCTTGGCGGCAGACGTGAGATTGATTTTTATATAGAAGATCTGCATGCCATATTTGAAACTCTGGGGCGAACGGACCTGCTCTCATCCGTCTGCTTGGCGGCACCAACTGACCTAAGCCAAATCGACAGGCTGAAAGACGCCGGCTTCACTGATATAGCCATGAACCTGGAGATCTGGGACAAAAACATTTTCAAGTCAGTCTGCCCAGGGAAAGAGCGGCTCACCGGCTATGACGCCTGGGTTAAGGCCCTAGAGCATGGCGCCAAGGTTTTTGGCAAAGGGCATGTCTGCACCAACTTTGTCACCGGTATCGAACCCATGAAAACCACCCTTGAGGGCATAGAGCAATTGGCGTCTGTTGGCGTTTTATCGTTTCCCGCAGTATTCCAGCCTACTCCCGGCACTCCCTTCGAGGGTCACAGATGCCCTACTCCGGAATGGAACCTGGATCTTCACGAGAGAACAACAGACATCCTGATCCGCCACGGCTTCAAACTTGAGCACGCGATCAACACCCATGCAGTGACAAACACCCTGTTTCAAGATGTCTGGCGCGTGGTTGACGGGCTTTTGCCCTATTTTGAAAGACTGAAAATGACAGGGTAAACTTAGAAAGAATGAAAGACAAGATAGTTTAGAAAGGCCGAAAGACTGAGTGATTCAGGACGGCTGAAGATTAGGTGATTCAGAAAGGGCGCTAGGGGGAAACCAAGCGCCTTTTCTGGTATGGTGAGCAATAGGGATTGGGGGCCGCAAGGGAAAGTTAAACGTTTAACTTGCGGTGGGTGGCGGTTTTTGGGCTGTTTGAATGACTGGCGAGAGATCGGGCTTAAACATGGCGATAGCGAAAAACGACGCAATACAGTTAGCTCCTCTAAGATCCATGGTGGAATAAGGCAAACTTGCGAACGGCAAGACAAATAATTCGTTTATCATTATCAGGAGCGTCTCTGCCTGGCGTCTAAGGCGGTCAACAATGCCCGTCAGTCGATTCGCTTCAGAAATTTTAACTGCCTACTTGCCTAAGAAATCAAAATCTTGCAACTTTTCTTTGAATATGTTAATATGTAATAAGAACTGGATATCCCCTTACCGATATATCTTGGCTCTTATGGCTCGTCCTGGCTATTTCAATAAATTCTGCATTTATCGTTTTTTTATAAATTTTTCTAATTATTCGAAAGAGGTCTTCTAAATGACACCTGGGGTTTTTCAGACTGGAGACGACTTGCTTCGGTTGATAGATTCAATCACAGTCAAAAACGGGAGCAAGTTGAAGTGCTACGACTTTGTCGAGTCGATTGTTGGATTCTGCAACAGTGATGATCAGGACGGAAAGATAGGCATTGTTTTCGGGTTGCCGTTAACCGGCAAAACAGTCGGGATGGTGCAAGCAGTCGAGCTTTTGCTGCAGCAAGGGCATAGAGTTGCGTATGTAAGCTTAAAATTCAGCGAACTCGAAGCAGTCGACGATGTAAGCGCAGAATTAATAGAACTCCTTGATTCGGGATACACTCACTTTTTTGTTGACGAGGCGCCCTATTTGCAGAAGCTTTTAACTGAGTCCGCCAGGTTGGCCGATGCGTTTCCCGTGAAAATAGTTGCGACTGGGCCAGACACCTTTAAGCTTTGGTATGCTTTAAATTTAGCGTTGCCCGATTATAGCGTAGGCTTTTCGACACACTGCCGCTCTTTCCTCGAAAGCAAGCGAGTGATTGGCAAGGGCTATGGTGAATACAAAGCTCATAGCGGATTGTTTATCGAAGGCCAAAGCGCTTTAGGCTACCTCAAGAGCGCCATTGCTGACAATTTGATTTATTCTTTGCAAGAAGGCGAGGATGGCTCCTCTGAAGACAGCAAAACGGACTACGTTGGAGAAAAACAGTCCTTTTATGAAGCAACTGCTGTGCTACTTCATTCCGTGTCAGAAGTTATGCTGCGAAAGAAGTTCCTGCAATTAACAGGCTTAACCTCAGAGACTTCACATAAGGGAGACTACAAGGCTGAATATATTGCGGAGAATCCAAAAAGCCCTATTGAAGGCTTCATGTCCTTTTTCATCAAAGTGGGGTGCTTGCTGGAAATCGGCATCGGCACTTCCGATTTTGATTTGCAGCCATCATGGTGTTTTGCTCACCCAGCTCTTTTGAGTTATGAAGTTAACGATTCGATGGAGTCAATAGCTAGGTATGAGGGCGTTGACGCGAGGGTTATCGCAAAGGATGTTTCTAAAGCGGCATATTGGGCAATAAATGAAAACATAGTTTTATGCCACTTTCTTTGGTTTGCGGACAAGGATGAGCAGATATTCATATATCGCGACAAAGAAGACAGGGATATCGATATCGTATCAATCAACCGAAAGCTTGAGAAGTTGCGCCTAGTTGAGGTCACGGGCAAATCCAAAGACGAAGTCCAACGAAGCGCAAAGGTTCTTTTCTCCAAGGCGATCTTGAAGAACATTGGCGTAAGCGACAGCTTCTCCATAACCCGAATCATTGCGTACAACGGGGAAAACAAATGCATTGAACACGCTAAGGGAGAGCTGTTTTTGCTTAAGGTTGAGGATCTTTTGTGCAGGATAAAAGATCTGGACGCTTTTCTAAGCGAAATTCGAAGCCCGTATTTTTAGGCTATTAAACACTTAAAGCTTCTGTTGCGCTGATTTGGCTGTTTTTTCAGAGAGGTAATGATTATGGCGCCTTATATCTTTCAAACTGGAGACGACTTGCTGCAGTTGATCGGTTCTCTTACTAATGAGAGCAAGTTTCAGCGGCGCGACTTTGTGGCGCCGCTTATAGGATTCTGCACTGACAATAATTTTAACGCAAAGATTGGCGTCATTTTCGGATTGCGCTCAACCGGCAAAACAGTCGGGATGCTGCAAGCCGCAGAGTTCTTGATGCAGCAAGGAAAGAAAGTTGGGTACGCAAGGTTCAATTACCAGGAACATAGCATGGATATCGTAAATTCTGAAATAGCAGCTCTCGCCAAAGCGGGATACACCCACTTGTTCATTGACGAAGCTCCCTATTTGAAACATTTTTTGAATCATTCCGCAGAATGGCCCGATCTGTTTGTTCCTCTTTATCGGCTGAAAATCATCATTACTGGCACAGACAGCTTCTTGCTATGGTTTGCCCTGCATAGAGCGTTGTATCACAGATATGAGTGCTTTTTGACAAACCGCAACACATTTCCTGAAAGCAAGCGATTGCTTGGCCAGAGCTATGACGAATACAAGGCTCAAGGCGGTTTGTTTCTTGCAGAAGGCGATACGGTTTCAGAGCTTCTTGCTAAAGATGCGCATATTGAAAATTTCATCCGCGATGCCATTATTGAGAGCCTGATTCATACTCTGGAGCAAATAAAAAATGACTTTGCCACTGCCGGCTATTACTTGGATTGGATTTCTCGTGTTGATAAACGCGTCATTTCCAAATACATTTTTGAGTTGCTTGAATCAACAGCCGAAGCAATGATAAAGAAGCGCTTTGTTAAAAACGCAAGCGAGCAAGGCGATTCATGGCTTAATGATATAATCAGCGATTGGTCTGCTCATGCGAAAAGCGGGGACAGGGACAGGGTTGTTGATCAGATACAGATTTATCTAAATCTTTTCCACAATGATAATCCTAAGGAGTCCATTAACGCTTTGCTGGAATTCCTCATTAACATAGGGGTATTGATAGAAGGCGGCTCATCCTTTTCGGACCTTTCCAAAATGCAATCAAGACTGTGTTTTGCTCATCCCGCTATTATGAGCTATGCGCTTGATAAAGCAAAGAACTCGATTATTCAAGCAGTTAACATCTCTGACGCTTCCGCATTTTCGAGAAGTCTAGCCGAGGCTTCAGAATGTGCGCTAAACGAGAACATAGTTTATTGCCACTTCATTAGATTTTCGGACGATGGTGACAAAACATTCCTGTATCACGACAAAAAGGGCAGGGAAATCGATATCGCATCTGTCAACCGAAAGCTGAACAGGTTGCGTTTGGTTGAGGTTGAAAGCAAATCTGAGATCGATGACAGCACGGTCTTCGAAAATGAGGCCAAGGCTCTTTACGATAAAGAGATCCTCAAAAGCATTGGCATGGACGAGAAATTTTCTATTACCCGAATCATTGCTTACAAGGGCGAAAACAAGCGTGTTTCTAATGATAGCGGTGATCTGCTTTTGCTTAACATTGAGGATCTTTTGCGCAGGATAAAAAACTTGGACGTTTTTATCGAAGAAATTTGAGGCTTATTTTTGAGTATGCTGATTTGGCTATTGCTTTGTGTGCGCGCGCTGAGCCCGCCTTAGAAGCCCGTCGGTTCCTCCCGCTATCGATAATAAAATAATGATTCTGCAGTAAGAACTCCCTAAAGGCCATGAAATCAAAGCTTTGATAAAAGGCCATCATTCAGACAAACCCTGTAATTAAGCCGTTTGAATTCTCTTGGTCGAAATTATAAGTCATCTAAAAGAGGTCACGCATTATGGCACCTTCCATTTTTCAAACCGGAGACGATTTGCTGCAGTTGATCGCTTCACTTACTAATGAGAGCAAGTTCAAGCGCCGCGACTTTGTAGAGCCGCTTATAGGATTCTGCACTAATAATGCATTCAACTCAAAGCTTGGCATCATTTTCGGTTTGCGTTCAACCGGCAAAACTGTCGGGATGCTGCAAGCCGCCGAGTATTTGCTACAGCAAGGAAATAAAGTTGGGTATGCAAGGTTCAATTACCAAGAATCCAGAATGAGTGACGCTAAAGCGGAAATAGAAGCTCTCGGGACGTCAGGGTACACTCACTTGTTCATAGACGAAGCCCCTTATTTGGAAGGATTTATGAATCGCTGTGCAGAATGGTCCGACTTGCTTGTTCCCATTTACCGGCTGAAAATTATCATTACTGGTACAGACAGCTTCTTGCTATGGTTTGCCATGCATAGAGGGCTGTATCACAGATATGAGTGCTTTTTGACAAACCGCAACACCTTTTCTGAAAGCAAGCGATTGCTTGGCCAGAGCTATGACGAATACAAGGCTCATGGCGGATTGCTTCTTGCAGAAGGCGCTACGGTTTCAGAGCTTCCTCTTGATAAAGATGCGCATATAGAAAATTTCATCCATGATGCCATTGTTGACAACCTGATTCATTCTCTGGAGCAATGCAAAGAGGACTATGCCACTGGTAGCCATTACTTGAATCGGCTCTATACTATTGATAAACCCGTCATTTTCAAATGTGTTATCGCGTTGCTTGAATCAACAGCCGAATTAATGATAAAGAAGAACTTAATTGCAAGCGAGCAAAGCGATTCAGGACTTGGTGAAATAATCAGCGAATGGTCTGCTCATGAGACAAGTGATGACATTAAAGACAGAATTGTTGATCAGATAGAAATATTTCAAAAACTTATAAAACTTGATAATCCTAAAGATTCCATTATTGTTTTGCTAGAATTCCTCACTAACATAGGGTTATTTATCGAAACTGGTTCATCCTTTTCAGACCTTTCCAGAATGCAAATAACGCTGTGCTTTGCTCATCCCGCTCTTTTGAGCTATGCGCTTGATCAAGCAAAGAACGCGATCATTCAAGCAGTTAGCGTCTCTGACGCTTCTGCTTTTTCAAAAAGTCTCGCCGAGGCTTCAGAAGAAGCGCTAAACGAGAATATAGTTAATTCCCATTTCATTCGATTATCGGACTATGATGACAATATATTCTTCTATCACGATGATAAGGGTAGAGAAATCGATGTTGTGTCAGTCAACCGAAGGCTGAACAGGGTGCGTTTGGTTGAAGTTGAAAGCAAATCCAAGATCGATGACAGAATGGTTTTTAAAAACGAGGCTAAAGATCTTTATGTTAAAGAGATCCTCAAATACATTGGTGTAAACAAGAGCTTCTCCATAACCCGAATCATTGCATACAAGGGCGAAAACAAGCGCATTGCCAATGTTAAAGGCGATCTGTTTTTGCTTAACATCGAAGATCTATTGTGCAGGTTAAAAGACTTGGACGCTTTTATTGAGGAAATTTAGAGCCTTATTTTGAGATTTCTTCACTCTAAAGGTTCTTTGCGTTGATTTGGCTGTTTCATCTGAGAGGTCATGGATTATGATGCCTTCCATTTTTCAAACCGAAGACGACTTGCTGCAGTTGATCGCTTCACTTACTAATGAGAGCAAGTTCAAGCACCGCGACTTTGTCGAGTCGCTTATAGGATTCTGCACAAATAACGCATTCAACGCAAAGCTAGGCGTCATTTTCGGTTTGCGCTCAACCGGCAAAACAGTCGGAATGCTACAAGCCGCAGAGTTCTTGCTTCGACAAGGAAATAAAGTCGCTTTCGCAAGGTTCAATAGACATGATCAAGGAATGGGCAACGCAAACCGAGAAATATTGACTCTCGCCAAAGCGGGATACAGTCACTTTTTCATTGACAACGCTCCTTATTTGGAAGGATTTATGAATAGCTGCACTGAATGGTCCGACCTGTTTGCTCCTCAGCACCGCTTGAAAATAATCATTACTGGATCTGACAGCTTCTCGCTTTGGAGTCTCATGCATGGAGAGTTGTGTGACAGATATGTTTGCTTTTTGACAAACAGCAACACACTTTCTGAATGCAAGAGATTGCTTGGCAAGGGCTATGATGAGTGCAAAGCTGATGGCGGATTGTTTCTTGAGGGTTATGCTCCCATTTCAGAGCTTTCTCTTGACTCTACGGATGCAAATATAGAGAATTTCATAGAATGCGCCGTTGTTTACAACCTGACTCATTCACTGAAACTTTGCACTGAGGACTACACCAGCACCGGCAACTATTACACAGATTGGCTTTACGCTATAGACAAACCTATCGTTTACAAAAGCGTTTTATACTTGCTTGAACAGGCAGCCGTAGCCATGATAAAGAAGAATCTTATGCGCAATTCAAGCGAGCAATGCTTTTCGAATTTAGCCGAAACCATTGACAAGTGGTCTTCTCTTGAAAAAAGCCGGATTACCTCTGAATTTTTTAGAAATCTATTTGAAATCAAATATCCTGAAAATACTGTAGGCGTTTTGCTAGTATTCCTCATAAAAATAGGATTGCTGATAGAAAGCGGTTCCTTTGAAGTTATTTCCAATAAATTACATTATACAAAAATGCTGCAAACAGTGCACTTTGCTCATCCCGCTCTTTTGAGCTATGCGCTTGACCAAGCAAATAAATCTCTCATGTCCATAAGAGACATTGACACAGAGCTTCTTTCAAGAAGCATCGCCATGGCATCAGAAAGGGCGCTAAATGAGAACATTGTTTATTGCCATTTCATTCGGTTAGCGGACAAAAGCGACAAGATATTCCCTTATCACGATATGCAAGATAGAGTAATCGATGTTGTGTCAGTCAACCGAAGGCTGAACAGGTTGCGTTTGGTAGAGGTTGAAAACAAATCCGAGATTGACGACAGCATGGTCTTTGAAAACGAGGCCAAGGCTCTTTACGATAAAGAGATCCTCAAAATCATTGGCGTGGACGAGAAATTTTCTATTACCCGAATCATTGCATACAAGGGCGAAAACAAGCGCATGTCTAATGATGACGGTGATCTGTTTTTGCTTAACATTGAGTATCTTTTGCACAGAATCAAAGATTTGGAAAAGCCTAATTTCTAATTACGCTGAATTGGTTATTGCTTTGCTTACGAGCGCTCAATTCCCGAAAGAGGTCACGCATTATGACATCATCCATTTTTCTAACTGGAGACGACTTGCTGAAGTTGACAGAAACACTCACTGCCAAAAAAGGAACCAAGTTCAAGCGCCGCGACTTTGTCGAGCCGCTTATAGAATTCTGCGCTAATAATGAATTCGACGCAAAGCTAGGCGTCATTTTCGGTTTGCGCTCAACCGGCAAGACAGTCGGAATGTTGCAAGCCGCCGAATTTTTGTTGCAACAAGGAAAGAAAGTTGCTTACGCGTGTTTCAATTACCAAGAACAAAGATTGGATATCGTAAATTCAGAAATATTAGCTCTCGCCAAATCGGGATACACTCACTTTTTTATTGACGAGGCTCCCTATTTGAGAGGATTTCTGAACCATTCAGTTGAATGGGCAGACTTGTCTGATCCTATTCACCGGTTGAAAATTATCATTACCGGAACGGACAGCTTCTTGCTTTGGTTTGCTATGGAAGAAGGGTTGAAATACAGATATGTTTGCTTTTTGTCTAACAGCAGCACCTTCCCTGAATACAAGCGATTGCTTGGAAAAGGCTATGATGAATACAAGGTTCATGGCGGGGTGTTTCTTCCGGAATATGCTGCGGTTTCAGCGCTCTCGCCTGGCAATAAAAATGTGCGTATTGAAAATTTCATAGAAGGCGCCGTTGTTTACAACATGATGCATTCACTGGAAATTTACAAAGAAGACTACACATCGGACAGGTATTTCTTGAATTGGCTTTCTTTTATAGATAAACCTGTCATTTTCAAAGGCATTATTCACTTGCTTGAACAGATAGCCGGGGCTATGATAAAGAATAGCCTTATTCACCATTCCATCGAACCAATCTCTACAAATTCGGTCAAAGCCATTGAACATTGGTCTGCTCTTGAAAAAATCGAGATTAAAGCTAAATTTGCTGAAAACTTTCTAGAAATCGATTATCCTGATTTCACTCTAGACGTTATGCTTTTATTTCTCATCAACATAGGATTGCTCATAAAAAGCGGATCATCTTTTTCAGACCTTACTAAAATGCAAGAAACATTATACTTTGCTCATCCCGCTGTTATGAGCTATGTGCTTGACCAAGCAAAGAGATCTCTCTGGTCCATAAGCGGCTTTGACACAGGAAATTTGTCAAGCAGTCTCCCCGATGCATCAGAAAGGGCCCTAAATGCGAACATAGTTTATTGTCACTTTCTTAGATTTTCTGAAGATAGTGACAAGATATTCCTGTATCACGACCAAAATGATAGAGAGATCGATGTTGTATCAGTCAACCGAAGGCTGAACTGGTTGCGTTTGGTTGAGGTTGAAAGCAAATCTGAGTTCGATGACAGCATGGTCTTTGATAATGAGGCTAAAGATCTTTACGATAAAGAGATCCTCAAAAACATTGGCGTGGACGAGAAATTCTCAATCATCCGAATTATTGCATATAACGGCGAAAACAAGTGCATTGCCAATATCAAAGGAGATCTGATTTTGCTTAACATTGAAGATCTTTTGTGCAGGATAAAAGATTTGGACGCTTTTATCGGAGAAATTAGCGCAACTTAATTTTGCTGAGCCTGTATTATTTTTTCGAAAGAGGCTATATAATTATGACTCCTGTTTTTCAAACCGAATACCAATTGTTGCAATTGATAGATTCAAATACTATTCAAGACGGAATCAAGTTAGAGCGCCGCGACTTTGTCGAGTCGCTTATTGAATTCTGCACTAATAATGAATTTGACGCAAAGTTAGGTGTCATTTACGGATTGCGCTTAACCGGCAAAACAGTCGGTATGCTGCAAGCCGCCGAGTTTTTGCTGCAGCAAGAAAATAAAGTTGCATACACAATGATCAATTACCAGGAATCAGATATAAGAGATGTAAATTCAGAAATGCTAACTCTCGCAAAATCGGGTTATACTCACTTTTTCATTGATGAAGCTCCATATTTGGAAGGATTTTTGAATAATTCTGCTGAATGGGCCAACCTGTTTGTCCCTTTGCACCACTTGAAAATAATCATCACTGGTACAGACAACTTATTGCTATGGTTTTCCATGCATAGAGCATTGCTTGACCAATTTGTCTGCTTTTCGACAAACCGCAATACTTTCCCTGAATACAGGCGATTGACTGGTAAAGGCTATAATGATTACAAAATCAAGGGCGGAGTGTTTTTTAGCCATGCTTATAATTCAGAGTTTATTCCCGTTACAATAGATCCATATATGGAAAACTTCATATATGATGCCGTTGTTGAGAATCTGATTCATACACTGGAACATTGCAAAGATGATGATTCTACTGGCAACTATTACTCGTATATGCTTCAAGACATTGACAAAGTTGACATTTTCAAAGACATTATTTTAGTGATTGAATTTGCAGCTTTAACAATAGCAAGGAATAACTTTATTAAAGATTCAAAAATAATTCCAAGACTAGAAAATAATAAATATGACATTAAAACCCAAATTGTTGATCAGATAGAAATTTATCAAAATTCAAAAAAAATAAAGCATTCTGAAGATTCTAGAAAGCGTTATTACGCTTTCATTTCATTTCTCATCGAAATAGGGTTGTTGATCGAAAGCGAATCAGCCAGTTCAGACCTCGCCAAACCGAAATCAACATTGTACTTTGATCATCCCACACTTTTGAACTATGAACTTCATCTAACAAAATATGCCATGTATAAAGTTAAAGATATTTACAAAGATGCTTTTGCAAAAAATTTCTATCAGGTGACTGATGGAGCGCTAAATGAGGCTATAGTTTATTGCCACTTCATTCTATTATCCGACGAAGAAGACAAAATATTCTTGTACCAAGATAATAAACAAAGAGAAATCGATGTTGTATCTATCAATCGTCGGCTGAATAGGTTGCGCCTAATTGAGGTCAAAATCAACACCATAATCGTCAGCAATGTTTTTACAGATGAGGCAAAGGACCTTTACGATGATGAGATCCTCAAAAACATATGTATATCAGAAAATTTTACTATAACCCGAATCATAGCATACAGTGGCAGCAACAGGCGCGTGGCTAATGAAAAAGGTGATCTTTATTTGCTTGACATTGAGGATCTCTTGTGCAGGATCAAAGATTTGGACGATTTTATCGGTGAAATTTCGATTTGTCCTTGAACATTTAGCGCATATTTTTCGGAAAATCTCAAGAGGGCAATTATTTCTGCCCGGCTTTTGTAATCCAACCACAAAACAACAATGTTTTACATGAAACCCGGGGTTATAAAATCTGATATCGCAAAATTAATCTTAGGGCTTGCGGAATTTTGGGATATGCTCTTAGTCTCAAGTTTCTAATTTTGAACGAGCAGAAAATCTAAATCGCTTGCATTTTATAAAAACCCGAAGTATAATTAAATTGGCGGGTTTTGTCGCTTTGGCGCAACAATCTTTATGATATAAGCTTAATTAATCCAAAAGCAAAAGGCGTTTTCCCCATAAAATTTGGCTAAAAACGCGAAAGAGGATAACCATGCAGATAGACTTCAGGACAATAGTGAATGCCGTCAAGCTGCCCAAGGGCTCAGCCCTTCTTCCGCTGTTCGAGGCGGTAGTCAACTCGATCCAAAGCATCCAAGAAGCGGGAACCGCTAATGGATTGGTCAAGATCCAAGTCATTAGGGATGTCCCACCAATCGGCAACGGATCTTTGGAAGCGGGCATTCACTCCTTTATCATTATAGACAATGGCATAGGGTTTAATGACAGGCACTTCGAGTCCTTCAATGTATATGGAACAGACTATAAGCGCCTTATGGGATGCAAAGGCGTAGGCAGGATATTCTGGCTTAAGGCTTTTTCCAGCGTTTCTGTAGAAAGCGCTTACCGCGAAGCCAACGGGCAGGTCTGGGAGAGAAAATTCGAATTCTCTATATCTGGCGAAACAACTGGCATGCAAACCCGTCCTGCAGAGAGCAAAACAGAAACCGGGGCGAAGGTATCTCTAGTCGGCTTGTCAAAGGAGTACAAGCAGTATTGCCCCAATAGGCTTGAAACACTTGCTCGCGAGATCATGAACCACTGCTTCGTTTTCCTGGCGCTTGACACGTGCCCCCAGATTATCCTGAGTGACGGCGATGAAATCAGAAGCGTCTACGATGTTTTTACTAATGATTTTAGTAATTGCAAGAAAGGCTTGGCGATCAGGAGCTGCAACATGAACGGCCACAACTTAAATCTCATATGCGCCAAGAGCCGCGCTTCAAGCGGCAAGCACATGCTGCACTTTTGCGCCAACAAGCGCGAAGTGTTTTCCGCATGCCTAACAAATTTCATTCCTGAATTGGCTGGAACGCTGGATTTTACATATAACGGTTATGTCACAGGCGCATTGCTGGATCGATTTGAATATAGCGCCGTTTCCAAAGACGAGATAATAGCAAGCGCCATCCCAGCAGCCAGAGAGTTTTTGAAAAACGAGATAGCGGCATATGCTGAAAAAAACAAGGCCAGAATACAAGAATACGTTTTCTATAAAAACCCCAGATACATCACCGTTTTGAGCCGCTTCAACGAATACGCATCCATAATCCCTTATTCAGAAGATGACGCCAAGCTGGAGCTTGAGCTTTTCAAGCTGGAACAGACTCTCAAGCAGAAAATTAAAATGGAGCATGCTGACTTCATGAAGCTTGGAAGCAAAAGCTTTGAATTAAACGAGTTTTCCAGCGAATCTTGCAAGGCTTTGATAAAAGAGCTTTCTGATTTGGCTAAAGGCACCATGGCGGACAGCGTCGCCTACAGAAAAGCCTTGCTGGAAACAATGGCGAGATTTCTTGAGTTCAATAACCGCTCTTTGGAGAAACTCGTCCACAGCCTCATTTTCCCGATTTCTCCGACCTTAATCACATCAGCTTCGGACTGCAGCCACAACCTCTGGATAATTGACGAAAAGCTTGCATATCTTCACTACCTTGCTTCTGACAAGCCCCTCACTGAAGATTCGGACATTCAAATATTTGAGTCTGCCTTTGCTTTTGCCGTTGACTTTGACAAAAGTTTGCCAAGCAATATCGCCATCGTATCATTCAAGCGCCCAAGGCGCACTGACCAGGAATGCATTGGCCAGGTTTTGAACTTCATTAGGCTGATACGCGAGGGCATGTGCAAAGACAAGCACGGACAGCCTGTCTCAGTAACTTCAGTCAACATTCGGTTTAACTGCCATATCATCTGCGACATTAACGAGGATATGACTGAGTTCCTGGAGAACCGCAATTTTCGTACCGCTGACGGCATCAGCTATTACAGCTACTTCGACACCTTTAACGCTTTCTTGGAAATCATTCCATACAGCAAGCTGTTAATTAACGCGATAAACCGGAATAACATTCTGTTTGACCAGGCTTTCGCGAGCAAAAAGAACTAATTGCTTTGACCTGATTATCCCTCAAAAAACACACACAACCAGCCCACATAAGAGAAATAAAAGACATAAAAAAGCGAGGCTGAGACAATGGAAACAGAACTCAAGGATAGGCTTTTGAAACTGAGATTGACGCAGGGTCTTTCGCAAGTTGAGTTTTCCAAAAGAATTGGTGCCACATCACGGGCCTACTCGCACTATGAAAAAGGCGAGAGAAAGCCTATGGATGTATTTGTCAACAACATCTGCAAAGCTTTCCAAGTCAGCAAGGAATGGCTTCTGACTGGAGAAGGCGAAATGATCGACCTGAATGCAGACAAAATTGACAATGATGGTTTGCTTTCGGATATCACGCAAGTTCTTCGCCAGCTTTCTCCCGATATGCTTCAAACAGTCTTGCATATGAGCAAGATGCTTCTGGATATCCAAACAATAAAGGAATCGAAGTGCTAGGCATGCGCTGAAGCCAAGTTTTATGCCTTTTCTGATCTTTTGCTATCTTCATGTCTCAAAAGCGGCAGAACCCCATGCAAGCATGGGGTTCTATGATCAATCAAAATTGGTCAAGCACGGTCGGATCCTTCATGTCTCAAAAGCGGCAGAACCCCCCATGCAAGCATGGGGGGTTCTGTGATCAATCAAAACTGGTCAAGCACTGTCGGATCCTTTATCTTGCTGTCCTCGGCCAGGAGGATTATCTTTGACAAGACTTCCGCTGTGCGCGGATCATCATCCGCGAAGGGAAGGAATATGCGGCCTCTGTGCTGGCTTGGCACTGCCAGTATGTTTATAGCGCCTCGACCCATCTTATGGACCTGGGCGCTTCCCAGATGCACAGTGTATTCGCCTAGCTTGCCAGTGATCTTGGCCAATCGGCCATCTATTGAAACGTTTTGAACGTTGAGCATTCTCAAAAGCTCGCGGACTATCGCGGCCCTCATTTCCACAGTGGAAAGGCTGGCTTCTGGATCAACGCCGCCAACATGGGCTACTGAAACTACCAGGTCAATGTCTCTCATGACTTCAGAGAATATGATCGGCTGAATGTCTGTCAGAGGAATCGGCTTATGGGTTTTGCGGTTGAAAAACTCAACGCTTTCAAGGGTAGGCGCTTCGATCTCCGCAGGGGAGAACCAGTCAGCGGCGGCATAGAGCTTGACGTAGAGGTTTTCGTTGTAATAAACCCTTTGGAGCCCTTCTTCATAGTCCACTGTCCAAAGCCTGCTCTTGAGAAGCGCGACTGTTTTCTTTGGCTGAACCTGATGCCCTGCGTAACGCCTGGATAAAAACTTCAGTTCTTTTTCATCCTCATTGATCAGGTACAGCTCTCTGAAGACCTGCTTGAACGGCTGGGTCAGCTTGCTGTCATAAGCCTTTCTCTGGAGATCCGCCCAGTTTCCCAAAGTATAGAAGTCAAAAGGATGGGCTATGCGAACTTTGTCTTCATGGCTGATGCCAGCCAGATCTGCGTAAAACCCGGCGGAGGCAGGTTTGCCTTCAGAATCTAAAACCACGAAGGCTAGCTTTTGCAGGAGAGGGGCGACTACTGGGTGCTCCATCAAGTCTACGATCTCGCCAAAGGAGAAGACGTCCCTGTTTATCATTATCCGCTCCAAGTTTTCCTTGGCCCGCTTATGCTGGGCTTTGAGCGACCCTGCTATCTCTTTGCACTCTATGACGTACGGGTCTTTCTTGAGAGCGGCTGGGACATTAGCAAGCGTTTTTTCGCCTTTCGTGATGACAAGGGAGGCGCTTCCGGATTCATCCACTTTCACGCTTGCCTGGTAATCGCCTATTGTCTTTGGGACAAAGTATTGCTTGACGACTTCTATCTTTATAGTCTCCATGCGCCAGGCAAATCTCAAAGCGTCTGAGAATCCAGCATTTCGGCCCAGGTTTTCCAGCGCGATAGAACAGGCTTTGCCTTCGCTTGCCCGGCGCTGAGCGCCGAATGATTTGCTCTCTTGCAAAAATGTTTGAATGTTCTCAAAGCGTTCCAGAGCTTCGTCTTGGCCATTTTTAAGCGGGATCAGGGAATAGCCCAAGAGCTTGTCCTTGCTCCGCTTCTCATGTATGTCCTGCCATAGGGACTTGGCTTCGAGGTTTCCAAGGGCGGCATCAGCAAACAGCTGGGCTCTGCGATGGTTGGATCCATCAGTCAGGTACTTGGCGCAATCATATACAATGGCAAAGCGCTCTTCTCCCAGCTCTTTGTAGGCGTCCTTGAACCAGTTGACATCGAATGCTCCGTCATTGAACTCTTCTGCTGGAATGGGGCTATACCTTGCAACCTCTGTTTCCTTTTCAGCGGAGAAGCTTTCGTTGATGTGCGCATGAAAGTACCAGACTGCGCTCTTAAGCCCTGGCCAACCCAGGTAATCAGCTACTATGTCGATCCAGGCGGGAGCGTACATAGCCGCTTCCAGAAGGCGCTTGTCTGAGATCTTCCCATTCAGGGCTGCCCTCAAAGTTTCCGCGCTGTCTCCATGCGCTGGGTGTGAGGCCTTAAGAAGGCTTGAAAGCACAGACTTTTTGGTCAAAGCAGAGCCGTAATACGCGTATACATAGCCTCTAACAAATGTTTCAGATCCCAAGGCCACAAGGATCTTGGCGAAAGTTTCAGCCCCTTCATGCCAGTTCAAGTGGCTGGCCAAGGCGCTTACCTCTGTCTCCCTGTCTCCCCGCCTCAGCTCGATCTCTAATGCCCTAACCGCCACTTCCTCAGCAACCTTTTTGAGAAGCGGGTACTTTTCAACGTTCTTCTTTTGGTACTCCCTTATGTTTCCAGATAAGTCGCTTGCGTATCTGGGGTTTGAAAGGAACATTGTCCGGTATAGAGCGTCAACCTTCAGGATTCCCAGGTCAACAGCCCTGGCTACTTCAACGGCGTCAAGGTTTGCATAGAACAGCCCTGCATAACGGCCCAGCACGAAGCAGATCGGCACAAACTTCTTGAAGTGCTCGTCTGATGCAGCTGTTCTTGACAACTCCTCTATCAGAAACTCAATATCCCTGTTGTCTTGAAGGGTGTCGGTGAAATCGTTGGAATTAAAGTACCTGCGGCTGCCTCCGCAATTCCTCTTCCAGTCCTCTTCTGATATCAGCTCCAGCATTTCTGCAAAACCTGCGTAGACCAGCTCAAACCGCTCTTCTTTCGGGCATTCCTCGTAAAAGCAGTTTATGATGCTCCAGGCAAGGTTGCCGTAATCGCGCTTGCGTGTTGAATCCACGAATTCCTCGCTAACTTTAATAGGGAGAAATTTTCCTAGAAGCTCTTCAACCCAAGGCGCATTGTCGGAATACGCATATGGCTTCAGGGAGAACAGCAAGTGAAATTTCAGCAACAGCCCTGTGTCAGCTTGGTTTCTTTCCTTCCAGCCTCTCCAGACTTCAGGAAGCACGAACTTGTCCAGGAAAGGAAGTTCCTTGTCTTCCAGTTCAGCCCGAAACTTCACTGTGCTCAATGCGCCCAAAGCCACTTCCTCGTTGCCTGAGTAGTACTCGGCCAAATATGTGTAATCCTTGTTCTCTCGGATAAGGTTGCAGAGATCGTCAAACGCCGCGTTCAGCTTGTCCATGTCTCCGAAGAAAACGCTCTTCGCTGTGTGCTTGGAGCTTCTCTCAGGAAACGGCAAGTCAGGGTAATAGTTGGGATCGTATAGCCCAAACCCGTTAGCCGCGCAGTACTCTGTCTTGTTGTCGACAAAGGTGTCAATAAGCAGCTGCTCCCTGTCTGTAACCTTTGGCATCAGAGAGCATAGCTCAAACGCCTCGCTTTTGGGCATCCCGTCCTTTTGGACAAACCGTGTCAGCATATCCAAGCCCGCAAGGCGCTTGTTTTCAGTTTTGTCCGACAGCAAAGCCTTGGCTGCGGCTTTAGGCCGGTCTCCGGGCAAGCCGTGAAGGAGATTGATGACGTTTTGCCTGATGTCTCCGGTCTTAAGTCCCAGAAGTGACGTTGCCGCCTTTTCTTCGCTCTCTGTCAAGACTGAATGCCTTGAAAACACAGTTATGTTTTTCAAAGCCTGGGTTCTGGCGCTCATGCTCTTGTCGTTAAGAGAGGCAAAGACAAAAGCCCGCTCTTTCTCGTTTTTAGGCTCTTCCAGGAACAGTTTCAAAAACTGGAGCCGGCTTTCGGAATCAGCTTTCGCCATGACATCTATAAGCCTTGATACCTTTTCAGCATCGCGGTCATATCCCGCAATGATCAATAGCCTTGTGAACAAGATTTGCGGCGTAATGGAGAGAGTGCACCAAGCGAACGGGTTTCCTGAAGAAGTGTAGCCGCTGGTTGGAACCAAGGGAATGATGTCAATGATCGCATCGAACTGCCAGGATCTGCGTTCGTCATCAGCCAGCACTTTATAACTTCGGCAATCCTCCTCGAAGCCGTTCGCGATGCTCCTGATATATGTCGTCAAGTAGTTGCCTAAGGCGCTAGACAGGATATCCAGATCTGTATCCCGAAGAAACCTGGATGCTATTTCAGACTGAAGGCTTTCGTTTTCCAATTGCCTCAAAAAGTGCAATCCCGTTAGGACTTGATGCTTCTTGCCTTTAATGAGCTGCTCTATCAAGGTTTTTGCAGTGTTCATTTCCCGAACTGAAGAAGCCCATAGCGCCGCGTAAATCTCTGTCGTGTCAAGGCTGTTCATGGCCTCGCTTGTGGATCTCGCTCCGGTAAGGAATTCATATCCCAAAGAGAGCATCTTTGACGACACTCTCTTGTCGTCATACTCATACGGCATCCCCATCCAGACATCTATGGCCCTGATTGCCGATGAATACCGAAGCAAGTCGTTGTCCAAGACTATCTTCATTAAATCCGCAAAGGCTTCAACCCGGCCATTGTCGGCATTCTCCAAGATTGTCTGCCTCAGCCCCTCCTGGAGCTTCGCCGCCAAGAGCATGGATCCAAGCATTGAGTGCAGCTCTTTGTTTCCGCTTTTGATTATTCCGTTCACTATGTCGTGAGAGAGAAGCTGGGTGTTGTTGTCACCTAGCATAATTTCTTTAACAGCCTCTATGATCTGCTCCTCGCCGTTGTCAATGCGAACCGCCAACAGATCTCCGTAAATATGGCTTAGCTTGTTGGCCATCTCCCTGGTTTCCGCAGCTGGAGCAGTCAGCTCCTTAAGCATGTCGCACTGATCCCAGAAAAAGAATACCTTTTCAACAAAGCTGGCAAATCTGCGCAGGTATGGCTCTACGTCAGCTGTCCTAAAAGATCTCCTGTATGTCGAGGGAGAGTGAACGTACAAGTTTAGCCTTCCGCAAGCCTGCCCTACCCATTGCGCCACTTCCGCTCCATGGATAGCCTCAAATATCTGGCGCGGGCCGTCATCATACATCGCCTCAAGCGTCTTTGGCGAATTCTTCATTAAAAGCTCGCAAAGCTCTCTGACAGCGTTATTGTATTCATCCCACTGCGCGCCATCCATCTTCAGAACCACTTGGGCTATCTCGCCTGGACGGCCTTCAAACTCTTTAAGCTTCGCCCTTATATCATTCCTATCCATCTAAAACCCTCTTCCCGCCAGCATTGCCAGCCTTATAAACGTAACTAAAACCCTCTTCCCGCTAGCATTGCCAGCCTTATAAACGTAACTTCGTCACCCTCAGACAGCCTGAATTTCCCGCCTGGCAAAGCCTCGCTGGAGTTTATCATAACTCGGTACAGGCTGTCAGCAAAGCACTGCAAAGCGTTTGCTACAGCTTCCTCTTCGTCCTGATCGCTTTCGTTCTTGCGATCCCCAAATCCTATCTTGCCTATTCCAGCCCCGTCTTCTATCTCCTTCGACGAAAGGCAACGCAATAGGACAGCATCCACTTCCTTGTCGTTGTACGCCCTCACATTCTCCCTGACCAGATGCTCGATCAGCTTTTCCGCGCAATCCAGGCCGTCTGGAACACTGAAATGCTGTTTTTCCAAGACATCTCGACGCTTGCCAACAGCTTTTACTCGGATGAAAATAGTCATGTCTGCTCCTTTCAAAAAAGCGATATCGCAAAGTTCGCGATTTCTCGATAACATTATCATATCATAACCATGAGCAGCTGTAAAGCTGCTGTAGGCCTTAATTGCCTGAATTTTGGCATGCATTCACTGGCCATGCCATTTTTGGATTTTTATTTTTTGTTTTGTATATGCATTTGACAATCCCTTTATTTCGTTATAAAATGCAAGAGCCAGAGAATCAATAAATAGGATTTTTTGGGGCGCTGGGGTTTGGGTTTTTGGGACGTTGGTTTTATTGGTTTTTGGGGTTTTCGTTTTTTGTTGTTTTTGTTTTTGGTTTTTGTTTTTTTGATTTTGCTTTGTTCTCGCTCTTTTATACCTTTGGAGGATAAAATTTTGGAGCCATTCATTCACACATTCCATGGGACAAGCTGGATCGATCGAGACTTGGAAAAGCGCCTAACGACCTCTTGGGCGTTCGACGTGAATCGTGCCGGATACTGGATCAAAGGGCTAAGCCAGATTGGCAAAACATCTCTTCTTCAGAGATTTGGCGCCACCAACTTCACACGGGTTTTCATCGCGGATCTGTCGAATACAGACACAAGGGAAAGACTTGAGTTTTGCTTCAGCCAAGCTTCGATGATTCACAGCGGCCCAGGATTTGAAACGCGGTTCGCAGACAAAGTGTTCAAACAATGCTTTCCCGATTTTCAAAACACTGCTGACGAGCTGATAATTATAGACGAAATCCAGGAGTCCATAACAATTCACAATTACGCCAAGTTTATCGTTAGAGAACTGAAAGCAAAAATTGCTTTTTGCGGGAGCTTCATGGGGGATCTGGAGTGGCAGTTGGATCTTGGCGGTGAATCCATCCACTTTCCGATTGGGGATGTCGCTTGCTTTGACGCAGCGCCAGTGACCTATAGAGAGTTTTTGTCTTCTCTCAGATCTGTAGAACGCTATAATAACGCTCTTGACTTTCTAGGCGTAAAAGCAGCGGATCATGAAAAAGAAATTTTGCTCAGCGCCAAAGAGAGCTTCGATCTCTTCTTTGAGCTTGGCGGATTTCCCAAGCCTCTTTCGTTAAGCGAAACTCACGCAATTGATTTATCGGTAGCGCAAGACGAATTGTTTAGCGTTTTGAACGCGCAAATCGATAGAATGTACGAAAAAACGAAGGAAATAAAAACTGGAAATGTGCTGGCCTTAGATGACTGGCGTTTGCTAGTCGGATACATAACACAAGCTGTTATCCTCGGCAAGGATCCGGAGGACTTGTCAAATTTAAAGTTGCTTCCGGAGCAAGAGCAAGCCCTTGGTGCCATATTAGAAGAGACAGTTGTCCGCCTTATAAACTGGATGGTAGACAGCTGTGTTTTAGCGTATATGCGTGTCTACGATCAGAACCGGAGAAACTCAACCACAAGTCAAAAGCTGATATTTGCAAGCTGCGAAATGCTTCGCTGTTACGCAAGCCTTTGCGAAAGCGTGGAAACCGCGCTGGCCGCCAAATCGCTTGAATCCGAAATCTTCGTTTACAGCGAACTGCGCTCGCTGATATTGTTGAGCAAATTTAAGGATATCAGCTTGCCAATCCGAGCCTATGTCCGCAGAGACGGAAACGCGCTCATAGAAACAGCCTTCGCTTTCAACACCAAGTCAGGGGCTCGTGTTTCCCTTGAAGTCAAAGCGCCCTCGGAAAAAGGGATTTCAGGCAGCCAATCGCTTGAAGTCACTGGCGCTGAATATTCGATCACTTTCTGCGAAGGCCTGGGACATATCCATGACAAGGCTATCTCAATACCAATGTATCATATTGACAGGCTTCCGGCAATAATAGATATCATTGACACAGCCCACGCTCGCCATGTGAGCTTGGAGAAGAGCTATGAATTGCATGCTCAGTTGCAAGATTAGAAGGCCGGGAGGGCAGACTCGATTGGGGTAGGCCCTCTCGTTACTCGGTTCATATTGCAGTATACTTAACATTCTATGTAATGCTGCGTGTGCTTTGCATCTCTAATCCTCCCCCTCTTTCAAAAGCTAGACCCATTGCCGCCTCTGAGTTGAAGCGGAACTGGTTAATTCCGCCTGGCATGCCATATCCCATAATTTGTTCTTCATACTGTAATAGAACGCAAGAAACCCGCGTTATTGTTGCGAATGCACCCTCTCGCCATGGACAGATATCGATATATCGCTTATCAATTAAAGAGCCCCCTGCATGGGGGCTCTCGGGCAAGTTCCAATCATTTCATCTCTAAAACCCTTCCAAAATATCCAGCGCTCCAGTAGCGTAAGGATTGAAAGCGTATATGTTCTGCTCTTCCCCATTCTCATAAACCAGGACGCTGTTGCTGTACTTGTCAACCCATAAAGATGTGCCTGACGCTCCTTTGAAAAAGTAAAACCTGTCATTGCCGCTTGTCACGCCAAGGCTGGAAATGGTGTACCGCTGGCTGTCCTGCAATGAGGCGGAAGCGGGCTTCTGGCTCAAGGGTTCCATCTTCGCCAGATACTTTTCCTCATACGCGTCAGCAAGCTCCTGCTTGACCAATTCAACCGCCGCGCTCTCGTCCATGGCGATTGCTGTTTCAGGATACCTGCTTACTATGGCATGCGGCATCCCAGTTACGTATCCAGCGCCTCCTTCGCCTCCATCTGACCATTCCACGCTGCAGCTGAGAGACTCAGCTATAAATCTCAACGGCACGTATGTATATCCGCCTATGATCCTGGGCGCAACGTCTATCTGAATTTCCTTGCCGTCAAGCTGCGGGCTTGTGCTTCCTATTACCAGAGTGATCATGTGATCACCGTCATTGATTGTGACAGTGCTAGTTTTCTCATCCCATCCAACAGTCGCGCCTAAAGTTTCAGAGATTAGCCTAAGCGGCACAAGGCTTCTCCCGCTCTCAAGAGTGACGTTGGCGTTTTTTATGATCGAGCCGTTGATGAAAAGCCCCGTGAATCCGCCTGGAAAAGACTCCACCGATCCGTCAGAGTACCTCACTTGGGGCGGAGTCATGTTTCCCATAATAGTTACTCCAGCAAGATTTGTTTCAGGTGCCTTAACCTGGTTGTAGTCATAGTTCTCAACTATCCCGCCAAAGTTGTCAAGCCCAGGCTCCACCCCTGCCGCCGTATAATAGGTTCCGCTGAATATCGCGCCTGTAGCCTTGTTGAAAAGAACTGTTGTCTTCACTTCAGGAATCCCGAAAACATAGTATCCGCCAAGATCGGGCATAGACTCGAATTGCAGTGCCCTGACCTCTTTGAAGATGGCAGGGCTATATCCTGTCATGCTCTTCTCGTCAGCCTCTATCCTGCTGTCAAACTCTTTCTTTATGATACCCAATGCGTATTCCTTTGTGTAGCTCTGCTCAACGGTTTCGCTCTCAATAGCCAGCACCTTCAACCCGGCATAGCTAAACAAGTCGTTGACGCTCACTTTCACTCCATACGCGTTCGGTATCTCGCTTGCAGGGACGTATTCATTTCCGTCTATCAGAGTAGGCTTAAATGCGCTTGAGTTCGCGGCAAGCTTCCCGCTAAACGCCTCAACAGGCACATAAGCCTCTCCTCCTCGGTTGCTAATGCCGTAGGATGGCACAAATGTGCCATCAATCATCAGCACCCAATTTTCCGGCAGTTCCGAGTTGTTCACATTAGGATAAGGGAACTGGTCATAGCTGAAATCTGGATATAAGGCATATAATCCTGTCCAAGCCAAGTCCTGGTCTTGCGTCAAGCTGTAGTTCAGCCCTGGATCCCCAACCCGCAAGGGGTAGGCGCTTAGCAGAGCGTCAATCGCAAAATCAGTCACCTCTTTGCTTGTGTACTCGATTTTCGTCAACCCTATTGGCTCTCTTACAGGCGACTGCTCTTGAAACTCCCTCTTTGTAACCTCTTTGCCGCCCAAGTAAAACTTTTCGCTCAGGATCTTGCTTGTGTTAAAGTCCAGCTCTGTGTAGCTTGATTCAACCGACCCCACTTCTGTCAGCTTGAACTCCTCATCCAGCCTTGATATCGAATAGCTCAGAGAATCGCCCTCCCTGTACAGCACATATATCCCTTTGCCATCGCTTCCAGCCAGATACGCGCTTTCAGATCCAGCCTTGATAGTCGCCTTGTTTTCCGCTTTCCCGTTCACGATAGATATGACATCTATGTCAGTTGTCCTTGATATCAACTCTGGGGTTCCGTCTCCATCAACATCGTACAGGCCCGCAACTTGCGCCGAAGAGCCCGACAAGTATTCCTTGTACAACTCCATCCAAGCCTCAGAAGGCAGGGCTTGGCTTGGCATAAGCACTGAGGCTAAAAAGATTAATCCTATTGACAGCAACTTGCTCAACATGTTGTCACCTCGTCATTGTATTTGTTGTTCTTATCATATGGTTTAGGTTTCAGGATTTGTCAGATTATGATTTCAAGCGTACTGCAAGCGATGCGTGCTGGTGCCTGTTCAAAGGCTGGCAACGGTAAATGGATTCCGCACTTGAGCGCTCGTCTTTATATTTAAAGCTTCATTCGATCAATCATTTGTTAGTCCTCTTTAGAAGCCCCGCAATATAGCCTTAAATTAAACACCAATACTTGGTTCAATCCCTCTTGCCTCTGCCAGCGCTATGAGATGTTGCCCCCTCTCCCAAAGCTTCTAGCTATCCCGGTATATGCCCATGCTTATCCTTCACGCGCCAGTCAGAAGCGAACAAGAAAAGAAAAGCAATCCTTTGCTAATTTCGATTCATTTTCTTATATTTCAGCCTTTTTCGAGCACGTCCATCTTATCATATTCGATTAGCCATGTAAAGACACTTTAGAGCATATCCCAAAATTATATCCGAGGCAGCGAAAAAATCCGGATGTTTGCTCGCAGAAGCCCGAGCAAACTAGTAGAAGCGTTCGCCAGGATTTTTCCGCTGCCATTTCGGAATTTTGGGATATGCTCTTATTGTGCCACTCGCTTCCAGATTTGCGGATTACGCAAAACGTCCAAAAATCAATAAAAAAGGAAGAGCGCAAGCTCTTCCGAATGTAGCTGGCAATACTAGTATTGCGGCTCCGCAGTCGGTATTGGTGTAGGCGGGTACTCTTCTCGTATAATATATCGTGCCGTGCCTACATCATTTTCGAACCTGGTCATGAGAGATCTCACCTTCACTCTAGGCTCGCCATAAAATATATTCGCCATTCTGCCATCTTCCATAAGGTAGCCATCATACCGCCTTCCGCTTCCTCTAGAGTAATGTGGATACCCTATAAGCGCCACGACTTGCTTTATGGTCATGTCGCGCTTTACCAGGTAAAGCTCATCATACGAAAGAGGCGGGCCAACTTTGTACATATTCGCTCTATCAGTGTCAGATACCAGCCTTGCTGTATTTTCGTCTGCCCAGCCTAATTCTGTGTCAAAGGCGTTTGCCACTTCGAGAATCGGCAAGTATATGATTCCATTGTGCACCAGCGCCTTGTTTATTAGATCCGACGTCTCTCCTTCGACTGTTACTTTTATTCCCCGCAAATCCACTTTGATGCTTTCTATCACAGGTTCCACGCGCGGCGTGGGCGATGGAGAGGGGGTTGGTGAAGGCGTTGGCGTAGCTGTGGGCATAGGCGTCGGAGTTTCCCTAGTAAACTTTTCCTCAGGAGGAGGTGTCGATGGCCGGTAATTTAAAATCACTTCCGCAGGTTCTGACGGCTTTAAAGGATTTAAAGCAAATATCGCAATTAATTCATCATAAAACATACTACTCTGGATTTTCAACACTCGACCATCCACCAAGTTATACTTTAAGTAGATCCATCCCCAATCAACTTCACGCTTTACAGGGTATCCCAGCAACTTTGTTATTTCCTCTTCGGTCATATCCCATTTAAGCAGCGAGGCTTTTTCCAGATAAATGGGAGTTCCGTCACTTAGGTGATCGCTTTTTATATAAACATATTTGTTGCTTGTGACTATTGTCAACCTAACCAAACTGGACAGGGCGCGAGATGACACATAGACCGTCCCGTTATGCCTTAAAGCAGTAGGTCTTGAGCTATTAGTATCCAGCTCGACTTTTTCCCCGTTGAGAGATCCCTCAATGTTGAAAAACTCAACGTCCATGGATTGTGTTAACGGCGCAGCCATGGCTGAGTTTGATGCACCTGTGATCAAAAAGCATACTGCAATAAAACAAGCGAATATACGTTTCAAGGTTTATACTCCTCTCTGTTGATTAAAACGCTGTAGCTTAACGATTCTATTTAACTCTAATTATTTATTAGCCAATTTTTTTATCTTTGCAGCCTCCTCTGCCATTCCCATAATAGCAAGAAATAAAACCGACTGTTGTTCCATTTTCTTTTATTCTTAAATTTCTCTCACCTAATTGCATCTCCAATTCGAAGACTTTATTGCTTCCATACCGTTCTCATTATTTCATTTATGTCTAAAAAATGCTGATATGACATTTGCTTCCTGCGTGATAAATTATCCCGAACCCAAACATTTCAAATATTCATTTATCCTATGTAGCTAGCATACAAGTTAAATCATAAAGTTTTATTATCATCTTTGTAACCTAAACATTGATTCCGGTTCCAAAATCGCGTTTAATTCCACATAATCTCAACACGTCATTCTGGCGTTCTAGACTTCTTAAATTCTAAACCGCTTTTTACGCTTACATTTGCGTAAAAGTTTTATTCTCTCACATTTCCTTGTTCTGTCTAACGTCCTGCTTTGCAAGCATAAGTATCACATCATTAAACTTCCAGCCTTTTTATCTTTAAACCCATTCGCCTTCTGTAACAGCTATTTGCCATCCGTTTCCTTTCTCATATTGTCATATTTCAACCTCCGAGCCCGCTTGCCCCTCAGCGCCCTTTTTCTTGATAAACAAGCCCTTTCTTCCTTTCCAAAGTCGCATTAATGCATCAATTGGCATTGCAATTACCAGCTAAATATGATAAGATAATTGCTGTCCCAGAGGCACAGCCAGCTGTTCGGCGCTGCCTTTCCAATCATCCGGGACGCTGCGCAAAAGCCAAAACAAACGCCGTTTGAGATTTCACAAAAGGAGATTTCTTGTGAGCACTGCAATGGAGTACCGAGGCTACTATGGAACCATCGAGTTCTCTGCATCTGATGAAGCCCTTACGGGAACGGTCGTTGGAATATCGAACCCGATCCCCTTTGAAGGCGATAGCCTTAAAAGCCTAAGGGAAGATTTCGAGGCCGCTGTAGACGGCTACCTCGACGCCTGCGCCAGGACAGGTGTTGAGCCAGAAAAATCGTACAAACGCTTTGACGGCAATCCGCCTAGCCTTCACAAAGGGCTTTCCTTCATGCGCTTCTAATATGAGCCAGACTTCCCAGCGCATTAGGGATGTGCTCTAAAGCGTTCCAAATCCAGTCCATGTTGCATTCAAAGATCGTAAAGGGGCATGCCATTCGGCATGCCCCTTTGGATCGTCCCGGGACTCCAGCCACTGCTCTTCAGTTCAGCGTACGCGTCTATATTTCTAGCTTCTGTTCAATAGCGCTCTTGCAAGCGCCCAAATGTGGACTTTGCTTGTCATTTCCCGCCTTTAAGAAACCGCTCCGCTAACGCTAGGCAAGTTTTCAACCTTACAGTAGTTAACGTCAATTTGCTGATTTTTTTCACTTGCCTATAACTCATTCTACATTAATAGAGCAGACGTGTCAAGAAGAGACTTAGAAACTAAACACATCTCTCCAAAAAAGGCTTGCCATGCATCAAATTTCTTGCGCCATGTCCTAAACAATCAGGTTCAGCGCCCCCAAATTTTAAGAAAACCGCTTGGTTTTCCGCCTTTATCTATGCCTCAAACTTTAAGAATCGGTTGGTTTTCCGCTTTTATCTACGCACAAAATCTTAAGAATCGCTTAGTTTTCCGCTTTTATCTATACCCCAAATTTAAAAACGCTTGGCTTTCTGCCATTATGCACACTACACCACCAGCGCTATCCCCAGTGTCGGCACCTTACTTCAGCGCCTACCCATCTCACAAACTATCTTTGTTTGCACCGTAACACCCGCTCCGCCTCCAGCCAACCCAGTCATCGCTCCACTATCCCCTTAACCCCTACCCCCTCTGCCTCCATCACAAGAGGCGCTGACCATCCCTTTCCTCAGCATCAACCCCTGACTTGCACTATATATACGAGCGAAATTAACTGCACTTAACTCTCAAAAAGCCTAATGCTTACAAACGATAACAACAAAATCAAAATCCTGATGTTTTCTGTCTCGATTATAAAACGACACAACTGGCTGCCGCGTCGACGCCCTAATCCAACCCATAATTGGGTTCCAGTATCTAAACTTTCTCTAAATCGCGACCATAGCGGCAAAATAAATTCTTGATCTCGCCCAAAATTTTAATAAAACTATTGCGCATGCCTTTTGAATATGTTATAATCCTTATGCGAGATGCAGGGGATGGCACCCATAACAAAAAACTGCTGATGCATCTTCGCAAATCGCCTTGAGGTGTGGTGGAATGACGAAAAGAGTCAACATACTGGACGAAAAGCTCATGCCAGTTGGTTTGACATTTCCAAGACGCGCCAAACAGCTGGTAGCCAAGGATAAAGCGACATGGTTCAATGATGAGCACACCGCCATTTTGTTGTCTTCCGCCAAGCCGGAAAGCTGCGAAAAAACGGAAGGCGCTGATATTATGGAAACCGCAAAGGTCGCAAGCGGTGCTGACGCAACAACCGAGTTGAAAGCTCCGAAGAAGTCTATCGTCAAAGACGCGTACCGCGATACCGAAAGCAAGGTTCTGAGCAGCTCACCTGTGGAGATTATCAAGAAAAGCAAAAAACGCACCCGTGAGCTCCACAACGCGTTCTCCCTGGTATTGTGGACAGGGGCGGCGCTAGTCTACTTTATAGCCAATTTTTTCTTGGGCAACACTTTTTCGCTTTCTTTCGATATGTCCTCACTATCCCCAACATGGCTCATATTCGTCGTAGCGTCAATCATCGAATGCTCAGCGGAGATCTTCTTCTGCCACAAAGAGCTGGCAGTGCTTATCGAAAACATTGACCTCCGTCAGATCAATCCTAAAAACAAGACCGGAGACATCGATCTGCATAGCTACAAGAATCAGCTGACACGCAAAATACGCATCATGTCGTCAGCAGCCGTGTGGCTTCCTGTCACGCTGTGCTACTTTCTGACAGGATACATCTATGACGCCTGGGCGACCACATGGGTTCTTTTCGTGCTGGCTGCATTTTCCGAAATCGTGAGGAATTTCGTAACAAAGCTCAAATCCAACGCTAGCTAAACCTATGGGCACTAGATCTCTATTCTTTATCGTATGGAGCTGCCCGGCTCGTATAGCGGGTATCGGTAAAATATAATTTCTATGCTCATCGGTCTAAGCTACTAAGGGGCGCTCCCACGAGCGCCCCTTAGATATCTTTTGGGGATCTTTTGGGGTTTGGTTTTTGTTTTTGTTTTTTGGGTTTGATCTTTTTGGTCTTGGTTTTTTATCTTTTAGTTTTGGCTTTGGCTTTGGTTTTGGTTTTTATGCTTTGCCCTTTTAGCTCCTTGAGCTAATATTTGCTTGCTTAATATTAACTAACTATCAAACAAACTTAATCGCTCTTAAATATTCCCTTTCTGCCTCTTCCAAACCCAAACACCAACCATCAAAGCAGGGCATGCCAAAGGCATGCCCTGCTTATTTCAAGCTAAGTCCATCACATCTTCCCGCTCTGCTCCACCCGCCTAACGCTTTTCAAAAGGCCGTCTTACGGCTTTCCATACACGGAATAAAACACATTCAGCATATCCAAGTAATACTGCCGTCCCTTTTCCTCCAGCTCTGAAGTTGCGTCATTGGCGTTTAGCGCTCCTGCGAAAACTGCCGCCTCAACTCCGGTATACCCGTTGAAGTCGCCTTGCTGATAGACTTCGCCAAGCCATTGGGCAAATCCCAGGATTCCTTGGCTTCCCAGGGGCACAGGCTCGCGGCACAGCTCAAAGAAAGCGTCAAAGGCTGGCTCGTCTGCTGGATAGAGCTTGCGGTATTCAGCCCAAAGGGACTCGTCGTTTATAAGCGGGAAGCAGTTGGGCAGATCATAGATCTTGTTGCCAGCTTCGTCAGTGAGAGTCTTGAAGCCCTCAATGCGGACAAGCCATCCTTCTTTGCTGAAGCTCATCCATTTGAGAAGCTCGTAGGCTTCCCTGGGAAAATCGGTGCCGCTGGATATTCCTGAGTAGTCAAGGAATGCCGGCTTTCTGTTTGTCGCCGTCCCATTGCCTCTTGGTATGACGTAAGGCACCATGTCAATGCCTTTTTCTATCGCTTCGGATTTGGTGTAGATGTTGTTGTACGTCCACCAAGCGTCCAGCTGCATTGCCACAAGGCCTGAGTTTCCTGGCCACATGTTGGCGTCTCCAGAGGCAGCCGCCCAGGCGTCCGTTCCCTGCAACGCTTGGTTTCCGTTTTGCTGAAGCTGGGCCATGAGGTTTACGCTATCTGCCCAAGCGCCAGCCAAGTGGTAGTTCTCTCCGTCCCAGCCGAATTCGGACAAGGCGTCATTCTGGGTTATGGGGCCGAAAGTGACAGGGCCAGCTCCGCCCATGTAGTTGTAGCCAAATATGTTCTGGTCAGGCCTAGTCATGTCCTTCACCAGCTGAACCATGTCATCGTATGTCCAGTTATAGTCCGGCATGGGCACGTTAAGCTTATTGAACACTCCCCTGTCAAGGTAGGCTACCTCAGGCAGGTACTCTCCCACTACCCTCATGGCTCTTAGGCCATCTATTGATACGCTTTCCTTCAGGCTTTCCAGGTAAAGGTCGGTATCCGGATCATTGTTCCAATACTCAGAAAAGTCATAGAACCAGCCATTGTTGATCGGTGTTGCAAGCTCCAGGAACTGATACACGTCAGGCAGCTGCCCGTCGCTAGCCATTGTCAGAAGAGCGCTCATGTACGTGTCAGTCCCGCCTGGGCGATCCACGACAACCGTGATGTTTGGATATTTTTCCGTGAACTTCGAGGCCAGGAGCTCAGCCATGTCATAGTCATCCCATGTGGCGTAGTGAAGCGTGATTGGGGTTGACGCGTCTAAATCCGGAAGCTTGGCTTCAGGAGTTGCCGCTGCTTCAGGCGCCGCTTCAGGAGCGGCGCTCTCAGGCGTCTGCGCCTGCGGCGCCTCCGGCGCCTTTGTTGCCGCTTCAGCTGGCGCCGTTGTAGGCTCAACCTTTGAGCCCATGCAGCCCGCTGATGCCAATAAAAACAGTAAAGCCAGCATTGCCGCGACAAGTTTCTTGAACATTTCAGATCCTCCTTAAGATAAAAATATAAATAAGAAAAAACAAATAAAATAAAAAGACAAAAACAAAAACAAAAACAAAAATAAAAATATAAAACAAAAATATTTTTACTCTCCCGTGATCCCCGACCTATCCACGCTTTCCACAAACTGCTTCTGCAATACCGCGTACAGCGCCATGACTGGCGCTATGGCAAGCATTGTGCCAGCCATCCTCAAGGCCTCGTTCAGCCGGTTTGGAGACAGCTCCCAGCCGGAATAGATGGACTCATAGGAGGACTGAAACCGCTGAAGCTCTAGCAATAGCGTTGTCAAGCCGCCATTGGCGCGGCTGTTGTTGAAGCCCAGGTAGAGGTTGACCAGGTACGTCTCGTTCCAGTACCAGACAAATGAGAAGATGGCGGCTACTACAATGGCTGGGAGGGACAGCGGCACCGCTATCCTGAAAAACGATCTTATATGTCCGGCCCCGTCTATCTCCGCCGCGTCTATCAAGGCTTGCGGGATCTGCTTGTGAAAGTTGAAGAAGATCAGGATGAATATGGAGCTGCGGAATCCCTGCCCCAACAGGGCAGGTACTATGAAAGCCTGGATGTTCCCGGTCAGCTTCAGGCTTGAGTAGATGATGTAAGTAGGGATCATGGTTATCTGCGGAGGGATCACAATGATAAAAATGAGTATGGCAAGCCAGAGCTTTTTCAGCGGAAACTCATACCTGGCAAAGGCGTAGCCCGCCATGGAAGTGACAACCAGCTGGCAGAGCGTTGGCCAGAGAGCTATGTGGATGTTCTTTAGCAAGGACGGGATATAGTCCATGGTGGCTAGGGCATCCGCATAGTTCTTGATGTGCAGGGTCGACGGAATCCACTTTGTGGACGAGTCCAGCAGATCAGAGGGGTTCATGAACGACGTCGCAAGCATGTAAAGCACTGGGTACACGTAGATGAATCCAATGGATATTAAAAGGGTGTATGTCGCAAAGCTAGCCAGAAACCCGCTTTTGTCCCTTGTGCCAAAGAGGAGCTTTTTCATTTTCTCGCCCTCTTTCTAAGTCTCTCCCGTTTTTTCCGCTCTATCTTGTCGCTCTTGTCCGGCGGGACTCGCAACAGCCTCCAGAACAGCCCCAGCATCAAAAGTATGGCGACGGAGTAAGTCCAAGCTTGGGCTGAAGCGTACCCATACCCCCTGCTTGAGGCGAACATGTTGTCGTAGATAAGATCAATGATCTCGTTCTGCCCGCCTGTGGCAAGCCATATGACAGTGTAGATGGCGTTAAGCAGTATCATGGGCCTGATGGATGGCATCGTGATCTTCCAGAAGCATTCCCAGCCGGATCCCCCGTCTATCTTGGCCGCCTCGTAAAGTGCGGGGCTGACCTTTTGAAGCGCCGCCAGAAAGATCAGGATCTGGACGCCGGAATTCCAAAGTATCAAGATGAGGGAAGAAAACATGTCTACGATTGGATCTGAGACCCAGACCGGCAGGAACGACACCGCTTCCGCTATCGCCTGCGCGTTCACTATTGGCACGGTAGCCGCCCCTTGGCTTACCAGCTCATTCATCACAGGGCCTGTGGCTATGATCACTGGGAGGAAGAAGATCGATCTAAAAAAGCCGCGCGCTTTTATCTTTTGGTTTAGCATAATGCTTATGACAAGGGAAAAAGTCGTTATGATCGCAACCTCTGGCACGGTTCTAACCGCAAAGCCTATCAAGGCCTGCAAGAAGGTGGTGTCTACAACAAACAGATCATGGTAGTTCTTGAACCCCACCGGCATCAGAAGCATTCCCTTGGGCATCATCCGCACCGTGTTCAGGCTGAAGTTGAAGGAGTTGATCAAGGGGTAGACCACGAGGACCAGCACCCCTATTATCCAAGGCGCCAAGAACATGTAGGCGTAAAGCCAGTTCCTGAGTGTCCGTTTGGAAAGGCGCCGCTTTTTCACCTGACCGCCTCCCAACCCAGCGCTGGAACCGAAGTCCCATCGACTATGATCTCAGAATCTCCAAAATTGACATAGATCCTGGCGCCGTTTTCGTAGTCAACCACAGCCAGATCTTTTGATCTTTTGTGGGATGTGATCGCGGATCCTTCCGTTGCCAAGTCCAGTTTTCGAAAAATCTTGTCATGTTCTTTGATCTGCTCATGCAGCATCTCGTACTGTGAGGAATAGATGTCGCTCCTGTTTGTGTACCGCAGAAGCGCTGGGTTTTCCTCGGTTACCAGAAAAGCTGGGCGCATGCCACCTTCTATTAGCTTCAAAAGGCTTTCTTTCTGGTTTGGGGTGAAGTTCAGGTACTCTCCGTACACCGGGATCTGCCCTGAGAGGGCTATGGCCAGAAACGGCACTTCCCTGGAAGAGTAGATGTAATCGGATCCGCCAGTTGGCATATTTACCAAACTTGATCCATATTTAAATAGAAAAGCGAATGGCTCGTCAAGGACTAGCCCATCCCCTAACGCCTCAGCTGCCTGGCTGTATATTGCGGCCGCGTCTGCCCTGTCATAGTAGCTTCCGTCCTTGAACGCCGTAAGAAAGCTCGTGATCCCGGACAGGCATATGCTGGCGCTTATGTTGCTCTTCGTTGCCGCCTCCAGGCTCTTGAACGGAGACAGATACCTTAGCTCCGGATAAACCATGCTTCCCGTATTTATCTCATATGTTCTTCCAGTCACCCGCTTTAGGGATCCCAGCGATTCAAAGGGATGGGCGTCTGGGCTAATTGAAAGCAGGTTAGCGTCAAGCGCCAAGATGTCACCAAGCTCTTTTGCCGTATCAAGAAGCTTTTTCATCCCGCCTTTTCCGCCCAGCCCGCTGGCCGGGCTATAGTCAAGCGCAGGACTTCCCGCAGTGTACCCTCCAGTTCTCCAGCCTCGGTATACGCTCAGGGTTTTGAACCCCAGATCTTCCAATATATTTGCCGCGCTTGCGAAATCGGTCATGTTCACGTCCAGCTTAAACAAGGCCCAGTTCTCTTTCTCTTGTCCGAAAAAGTCCACTTGGGTTCGGTAGGACATGTCTTTGGCATTTTCAAAGGTTCCGGTCTCTGTCAAGTAGTCCCTGTACCTGAACGCCATCCCGTCATACCCGGCATTATCTCCAGAGACAAAGGCGAATCTCATCTTAATGTCGATCCTGTTTGGTCGCTCGGTTCTTGACTGGATGGTTCCGCTGGTCTGCCCTGTGGGCTGCATGAACACATGCCTGTATATGAACCTGGCAGAGATCCAGTCGTATATCGTGCTGGCCCCGTTTGGCCAGGCCTCTATGGTTGCGCTTTCCGCTCCGCTTTCGATTATCGCCGCAAACCCCAGCTTCTTGTCCGTATGCACCATCCCGTAAACAGGGACAAGTATCTTCTCAGGCAAAACCCAGTAGTCATTCCAGGCTTCAGCCGCGTTTAGCCCAATGTTGTCGCCATAGCAGCTGCTTATAAACGGAGACGGAAACCGCTTCTCGTTGTCCTTTAGCTCGATTAGCGCCCCCTGCCCGTCAGGAATTAGCATGTATCCAGCGTCAGCGCCAAGAACCGAGTGCCCCATGAACGGGTAGACGTATATGGCGCCAACAGTTGTGTCAGGCTTCTCCTCAACTATGGATGACTGAGGGATCTCAGCTGAAAACCCGTAGTCCCAAAGGCTGACCTCAAGCGCGAAGGATATGCCTGGATCCTCAAACCGGACAAGCGCGTCAAACCCGTTTTCCCTGTAAATCAGCTCGATCTCCTTTTTGGCGTTTACCATGTCAGCCCTGATCATGTTCAGGTTGGTGCCCTGGATATACTCCAGAACCACCCCCGACTGGCAAAACCCCGCCCAGTTCTTGTTGTCCCCGGAGCTTGGAGTTTCTACCGTAGATCTCATGTATTCCCCAGTTGTCTTGTCTTTGATTATGATTCCTAGCGTTTCATCATTCAGGTACATCTCCCAGAAGCTGTTCTCTGAGACAAGCAAATGCCCTTCCAACTCCGCCACCCTAGCCAGGCTCTTTTGAGAGCCCACGCTTTTCGTGTAGAAGCCGGCGGTCCCCGCCGGCGGGGAGGCTGGGGTTTTCGCTGCGCATGCCGTTAGGCATGCCAATGCGATAAAAGCCATTGCGCTTATCGCTAGCCGACAAAATGCCTTAAGTTTTCGCAAGCTTGAACACCGCCTCTCCGGCTATCGAGGAAACGAAATCGATGAACTGCGAAACCAGAACGTAAACTATGAAAACCAGCAAAGCGCAGACAATGCAAGCGAACGCTCCAAGAAGCACAACTTTCAGGGTCTTGCCGAAGCTGTAGTCATTCAGGTTTTTTATTGCCAGAAAAGCTAGAATCGCAGTCCAGGCCACAGCGACAACGTTTAGCAGCGTTATGAAGAACCCCTCGCCAAGCGTCAGGACATTCGTAAATATTATCACGCCTGGCTTTATTAGGAATATTGGGGCGAAAGCGTAGATCGCTCCAGCGAACAGCTCCTTCAGGGTTGCCTCCCCATCTGTTATGGTGCAAACCAAGTAGAGGCAGCCAACCGAAAGGGCAAATACGGAAAAGACAGTGAAGAAGTCTCCAGCCAAGTCGTAATAGCCGTTTGGGACGCTCTTGAACAAGAAGCCAGAAAAGTATTTTTCTAGAACAAACAGGACAAAGAAGGCCAACAGAAGAATTCCCGAAGACTTCCATCCCGCCTTTCCCTCGTGCTTGATCCCGTAGGCCGCATCCGAGGGGTTTTTGATGTTCCTAAACGCGAACATGCATTGATCTACAAGATTTATATTTCTCACCCGGCTTGCCGCGTTCCTGGCCCCAGTCAGAAACGCGGTTTTCCGGTCTGCCCATTTGGCGGCTTGCCAAAGGGCGGCAAGCGCCGCCAAGACAAGAATGGCTATGCCAAGGTTGCTCCCCAGCCAGTTTGATCGAAGCTCCCAGAACGCGTCGGAATAGCCCCTCCTATTGTTTCCCAGCCTGAAATTCTCCAGCGCCTCAGCATACTGCCGCTCTCGGTATGCCGCTTCGCCCAGCCCCGTGCTTGCATAGGCGAACTGTGAATTCATCTTCTGGATCTGCGTCCAAGGCTCTTTGCTCTCTAAATATTTGCCTTCGTCAAAGAGCCTGAAAGCTTCGTGAACCAAGTCCGCGAACTCTGTCGGGGCAAACGCCTGCACAGAGTTCTTCTCGCTGTCAGAGACATAGATCCATCCTCGCTCATCTACCGCCATGCCTGAAACTGTCTTGAATAACCCCACTCTGCTTTTGCCGTCATCCGGAGCGCCAAATATGAAGATCAGATCGCCCTCGGAATTGTACTCGTATATTCGGCCGCTCCTGGCGGCCGCGAAGATGTTGCCGTTTAAGCCTACGGCCACAGCCGTGAATTCGGAGTCGGAAAACGACACGTCAAGAATGTTTCGCCCTGACATGTTCAGCTTCTTCAATGGCGCGCTCGCGTCTCCAGTGCTCACGGCGTACACCAGCCCCTGCTGGTCTATGGCCATGTTTGTCACGGCAACTGGAACAGCGTCAGTTAGCCTTGCCATCTGCTCTTCTGTGTAGACAAGCCTTCTAAACATGGTAAGCAGGTTGACCCTGGTCTGGTTAGCTCCGAAGTACCCCAGGAAATCTCCGCCAGATCCGCCCGCCACCTGGATTATCCCGTTTGTGTTCCCTTTTGAGGCCACATATATGTTGCCTCTCTTGTCCACCGCAACCTTTTGCGGCTTGTATTGCGCCATCTTCCCGAACAGGGGATGTGTTGGCCGTTCGTATTCAAAAATTTGGTTTCCGTCTTTATCCAGAACTACGGTCTTTTCCAATCCCTCGTCAGCAACGTAGACCGTCCTGGATCCGTCCACCCATACCCCGCGAGGCGCTGACAGGATTCCTGATCCCAACACCCGAACCAGATCTCCAGAAGGCGTCGCGACTATTATTCTCTTCCCGCCAGTGTCAGCGATATACAGGTTTCCATCATATCCTACCCTTACGTCAGACGGGCTTCCAAGCAGAAGCTCTCCTACGCTGGTGATCGAAAGCGCTGGCTCATAGGCGGTCTGGGTTTCGCTCAAGCCTTCCCCCGGCGTTCTGGTATAGGTCTTGTACGGCGTAGCCGAAAACGCCGGCACGGCCATTGCCATGCATAAAATCGCCGCGATAGCGGCAATCCGTTTCATAGGCCTCACGCCTTTTTATTTAATTTAATTTAATTTAATTAATTAAATAATTTTTTTAAAAATCACTCGCAAAATCTTAGTGCAATTTTTGCTTATTAAGGAAAAATCTCTTGAAAACCATCGAATTTTGGCTTGATTTATTGGAAATATTTCGAAAATCAACTTTATTTTTGCTTACTTCAGCCCCGAATGCGCCATAGTATTCATGACATTCGACTGCAGTATGACAAACAAAACCAGGTTCGGCACAAACATCACAAGAGTTGCGGCGGCCGCCATTCCCTGGCCCGCCACTGCGCCGCTAGCGCTGAGCGTGCTCATGTAAAACGCCAGGGTTCTCACTTCCTCCTGGGTTGTGAAAACGGAGCTGGTTTCGATGTTGTTCCAGGAAAGCTGGAAAGCCAGTATCGCTCCAGTGGCAACAGCCGGACGAATCATTGGAAGTATGACTTTGAAGAAAACGGAGAGCGCCCCTGCTCCGTCAACCGTGGCCGCGTCTATCAGCGCGTCAGGGATCTGGTCTATGAACTGCTTCAGCAGGAACAACGCGACTGGCATAGCCAGAAGAGGCAGGACATGCGCCAGGAACGTATCGTCTATCCCCAAGAAAGTGATTGTCATGTACCTGGGAATGGTCACAGCGGCGGGAACAAACATCAAGGCCGCGTTGTTTATCGCAAATATGGCGCCTTTTAGCCTGAAGTCCATCTTTGACAAGGCGAACCCCGCAAGCGAGGATATTATTATGGTTCCAAGAACCACAAGCGCGGTTGCCAAGACAGAGTTGAATACGTACCTGGAAACCGGCACTGTTGCCGCCTTGGCGGCGGTGAACAGCGCCCGGAAGTTCTCCAGGGTAGGCTTCCTGGGATAGAACTGGGGCGGGTACGCAAATATCTCATCCATGGGCTTGAACGCGTGAAACACAATGAAAATGATGGGAAGCGCCATAAATGCCGCCAATGGCACAAGCAGGCAGTAAAAAGGGATCTGGCTCTTGTGGAACCTGTCCGGGTTCACAGTGGTCTGGCCCATGAGAACCTCCTTGTCTGAAGCTTGGATTGGTTTTGGTTTTTGGTTTGGTTTTTGGTTTTTTAATTTATTTATTTATTTATTTATTTATTTATTTATTTATTTATTTATTTATTTTTTTTTTTTTTATTTTAATCATCTTTCAGAACCTTGCGCGACGCCTGGGAGAATCCCCATATAATCGCCAGCAGGACAACGCTTGCAGCTGAGGCGTAGCCCATTTCGTACCTGATGAACCCGTAGTCTTCTATATGGTTAACCATCAGCTGGCCGGCGTAAGCAGGCGTGGGGTTTGACCCGGTGAGCATGACGCCTATCGCTCCGGCCTGAAACGCGCCAACTATGCTCATCACCGCCCCGAACAGCATCTGGGGCTTCATCGAGGGTATCGTTATGTAAAATATCTCTTGAAGCCTGCTTTTCATTCCGTCAATGGCGGCCGCCTCGTACAGGGTCTTGTCGATGTTCAGGACTCCGGCGAGCATGGCCAAAAAGCCTACTCCCATGGAGCTCCAGATGGCGACAAGAATGATGATTGGCATTATGAACTGCGCGTTAAAGAAAAAGTTTATGGGCTCGTTCACGAGCCCAAGCTGCTTTAGGATGGCATTGATGTAGCCCTGGGGGCTTCCCAGGAATATCAGTCTCCACACGACAGAGACAGCGACTCCCGCTGTCATGGATGGGGAGTAAATAAGCATTGACAAAACCGCCCTGGGCCCCTTCTGGATCTGGGCTAATGACCAGGCCAGGAGAAACGCCAAGGCGTATCCTCCTGGCCCTACGATCAGGGCGAACAGGATTGAATTTGGCAAAACGTGCTGCAAAAAGATCAGATCCTGGGTGAACAGGTTCACGTAGTTCAAGAGGCCAATGAACTTCGGAAAGCTTATGGCGTTGAAGTTCGTGAATCCAAGCGCTATGGCCATGGCAACCGGAACTATTATAAAGGCTGAAAACAGCAAAAGGTATGGGGCCAGAAACCCGTATGGGACGTATTTCTTCTGTATCATTCTCAGCCCCCCTGTCCCAGGGCGGAAACGCTTGGCGTCTCAAACCGCCCGCCATTTGAGTATCCGAACTCTTCAAGCTTGCGAAAAACCTCTCGGTCTATTCTCTTCACAGCGGTGTCCATGGCGCGGCGGACCGCTATGCCGTCTACGACTACAGAGTTGTAAGCGTTTGAAAGCTCCCGCTCCACCATGTATGTTCCCGGAACCCACGGGACCTCTACCATCCAATCTGTTTGCTCAAGAATCACGGCCTTGTGCTCTGAGGGGATCGGAAGCTGGGAGAAGGCCTCCCTATTCGCAGTGTTCCACATGTAGGTTCCGCCATGCAATGACTGCAGGCTCATTCCAAACCTGGCCTGGACTTCCGAGGAAGACCACCATTTCAAGAACTCCCATGCCTCTTCTTCCATCTGGGTCTGGGCAAAGATCATGTCGCTTTCAGCCCCTCCGGTAGTGTAACGCTGGATGTTCCCAGATTCGTCAGTGAGTCCCGGGAACAGGCTTACACTCCAAAGCCCTTTGATCTCCGGGGCTGAGTTTAGCAAAAGGTTATAGGTTGAGACATCGGCAATCCCAATAGGAAGGGTTCCGCTTCGGAATTCCTGGTAGAATCCTGGCGCTGGCACTTCAACTGGCAAGTCGTAAACCGTGAACAGGTCAGTCAGCTCCTTGAAACCAGCCAGGGACTTTTCTGAGTCCAGCGTGGTGGCCCCGATCTCGGAACCGAAAAATCCTCCGCCGGACTGGACTATCAGGGGCATTGTGGCAGGAAACAGCTTCTGCCCTATCATTCCCGCAGTGGGAAAGTAGAAGTTCATGCTTCGCCTCTGAAGCTCTGGCAGGAGCATCTTCACCTCTTCCATGCTATTGGGAACAGGAATGCCCAATTGCTCAAATATGTCGGTTCTGCAGAACATAACCCAAAAGTTCATGGTCTCAGGGATGGCGTATACCCCTCCCTCATAGATGCTGGGTATAAAAAGCCCTTCCGGGAACCTCTGTGCCACTTCAGTGAAATCCTCAAATTGCTTAAGATCCAAAAGAGCCCCTCTGATGTTCAGGTATGAGGGAAGCACGTATCCTACAGACAGGGCGACATCAGGCGCGTCTCCAGACGCGGCCGCAAGCGCCAGCTTACCTTGGTCGGGCATCACCGACAGGTCGGCCCGAATCCCAGTCTTAGCCGTAAATTCGGAGTCTATCATGCTTTGCAAAAGCTCGACGTAAGGCCTGGGTCTGGCCATCCAGATTCTTAGGCTTCCCTTTGACTCTGAGGCGACGGAGTACTCTTTTCTTGAAAAAGACAGGAAGAACCGTACGATCCCGTCCCATAATTTCTCGAAGAAGTTTTTCTGTTCAGGCAGCTCTGCGTCTTGCTGGTGAACCAGTATCCTGTCTATGCCTACAGCGTTGTTGTCCATGTCTTGTACCATCTGCGCCAGATGGCGCGTCACGGATGAAGCCCCTTCCGAAAGCTCGCCAAGGCGCCTTGGCAGATCCTCAGGCTCTTCCGCCAGCTTCAAAAGCATGTCTTCGCAAAGCTCAAGGGCGGAGAATACGCTAGACCGTTTCCCTCCGGAATACTTTTTCGCGTATTCAGCCATGTCCCGGCATTCGCCGGCCCATCGCTCAAGCGTCTCCGCCAGCCCCGGAATATAGTCTTCCAGCCTGTAGTCCCTGTACTTGTCTTGTGACACTCCACCAGTAAGCCGCGTTATCTCAGTGGCAAGGGAGCTCATCTCCCGCATCGCCTTCTGGGCGCCGTCGTATATGGGCTTTAGCGGCTCAGAGCTTATGACAAATGAGATTTTGCGAAGACCTGGTTCTAGGTAAAAAGATCCTGTATTCCCGTTTTCCAGCTTCAACGCTTGGATCTGAAAATCTTTCGAATACCCTATCCTGCTTTGGGCTTTCTTCTCTCCGTCAATCAAAACGTCAACAAAAACCGGAAAGTCAGTCTTGGCCGCCTGGCGGCAAACCAGGCTTATGTTATGCCATCCGCCTTCGCCAACATCAACTTCATAGTCAACCCTGGTTCCGGCCTTTGAGAATGACGAGTCATCAAGAAAGTTCAAGACCCGCGCTCCCGCGCTATAAGGATGAAGCTCAGGCGAATACTCCCCGGACGCGTGGACTGACGGCTCATTGGCAGAAAGAAGATCTTCTCCCTCGATTACGTACAGCTCAGCGCCCGAGGCGTCTCCCTGGGTGAAATTTTGCTCTTGCCTTTCCACAACTTCGATCCCGTAGATCTCAATCGTTCCGTCTACGCTTTTCAAGCTCAGCTCATGCCTTCCAGCCGAAAGCGAAATGAGCAAAGGCTCAGAGATCCTGTGGGAGCTGTCATCCAGCCTTTTTTCAGCGATTTTTCCATCCTGGATCGAAGGCTTTGGCATTTCGTTCCCGTACCTGTCCGTATTAGCTTCTCCCGAAGACAGCCAGACTGACTCAAACTTCAGCCGCTTGAGCTCTGGAACTGTCTCCAGCCCGTCAATTCTCATCTCAGCTTCCGTAGGCAAAAGCTGCCCCTGCATGTTCTTGTATTTCACCAATATTTCATAATCGCCGTCCCTGCCAACCTCAACTTCAAAAACCGCTGTCTCGCCGTACGGTATGGATGCAGGGAATTCGGCCGCGAAAGCCGGTCTGGCAAGAAATATAAAAACCAGCAATATAAACAGATGCGAAGCCAGCGCCTTTATTTTTAGCATCCCTTTTACACCCCCAGGCGCAACCCAATTTGAAAATTTAAGAATTATTCCAGCGCAGCTCCCGCTCCCCAAAGGGCTGTGCCCTCTCCGGAGATGGCTGTCAGCGCCTGGACCCACATCAGGTTGTCGCTGTCCCAGCGCCTAAGAAAAACCCCTCTGTACTCCATTCCATCAAGCGCTATCAAAGCAGACGTTCCGTCCTCTCCAAGAGACCAGCTGCCTTCCAGCTCCCCATTTATCTGGCCGTCCAGAAGAAACTGCACTGTCTTTGAGATATGCGCCTTGGTGTTTACGTCATGCTCGTGGTCAATCACTTTCCAGGTTCCAGCAAGCTCTTCTTCCTTAAATGTCTTGACATCCGCTCCGTCATACCTGAAAGGGGAAACGGCAAGCCAGCCGTCGGTAGTCGCAAACATCTCGTGAACCCTCACCTGGTGCGCCTCTCCGCCAGCAAACCTCTGGTGGAATATGAGAAACAGCCTTCCGTTCTCATCCCGAATGGCGCTGTTGTGCCCTGGAGAAAGAGTCAGAGTAGTCCGTCCAGGCTCATTTTCCAAGTGCTTGAACTGGTACCCTCCCATAAGCTTTACTCCGGTGCTGTTGAAGTTCACCCTATCCAGCCTGTGCCTAAGCTCGCTCTTGGAGTCAGAATACGGGCCCGTCACGCTCCGTGACCGAAACACTCTTATGTTGTACCCTCCAGCCGAGTCCAGCCCTCCGTAGGAGACAAACAGGTAATAGTACTGTGTTTCAGGCACGTAAAGAATGTACGGCCCCTCTATCGCGCTGTGCGAATTTTCTATCAAAGCCCTGCCATACCCGTGGCTTTCCCCATTAAGTTCTGAACCCTCTTTCAAAAGCCCCGTTCCGGGATCCAGCTCCAGGAGAAATATTCCGCCGCTCCAGGATCCATAGACTAGCCAAAAGTTCCCTTCATTGTCATAGAAGGCCTGAGGGTCTATGCAGTTTGGATACAGCTTTTCAGTCCAGACCGCCACTCCGTCTGGCGCCCTATTCTCTCCTGCCATGGCAGATCTCACTATCAACCCCTGGGTTACGTAAGGCCCTTCGGGATTTTCAGCAATAGCCAGCCCTATGGCGCTGCTTTTCCAAGACGCCGTCAAGCAGTAGTAATGAAAGAATCTACCATCCTCCATTGCCTGGATGTCAGCCGCGAAAAAGCCCAGCTCATTTTCCTTTCCCCGCTCCACGTCCTTTATCTGCTCTTCCATCGTCTGAACGCTTGGATCCGGGTTGTCAACGGGATAGAACGGGTTTCCTCCGTCCTGCCAGCCTATGGTTAGCTGTTGCCACTTCATCAGGTCGGAACTCTTGGCTACGGCCAGATGGGATCCGATTATGTAATGATAGTTGTTCGCTTTGAACACCGACGGGTCGTGGACGCTTACATTTGAGAATGTTGGCTTGGGCCCGTCTTGAAAGTCAAAACCAGCGCCAGGCGCCGTAACCGGTGCAGACGGCTGCGCCGTCTCAGCCGGCAAAGCCGGCTCGATCTTTGCAAGCTCTGTCTCTTTAGGAATCTCTTTGTCATCAGCGCCATCAACCGCTCCCAGCGTCTCGGACGCCGACGGGCTCGGGCTTGCGGCGCTTGCCTTTGAGCAGCCGCCAATTAACGCGGCCGCGACAACCAGCGCAATCACTATCCTTGTTCTTGGCATTTTAGCCTCCTGCAAGACCTTTTCTTTTAGATGGATCTAAAATAATTTATATGAATCTAAATCTATTGGCAAGACCATTTTAGCATATGCCCTTTCAAAAGTCAAACCGATAATTCGAATTTTTAAATTTCGTAATATTAGATAGCTTTTGCGGGCTGGTTTTGTGCATATTTACTAGTTGCTAATTTAGGTGATTAAGCAAAGCGCTATAGGGAGGTTTTGCTAATTTTATGATTAGAGAGGGGGTGGTGTTCTAAGTTGCATGCGCCCTGATTTGAACCCAGCCAGCCCTTTGCACCAATATTAAAATTTTTAATATTACTGACCGTTAGCAGAGGCGTCCAGGGAGCGTCGGCTCCTTCAAGGACCCATTTTGGCAAGGCCAAAAAACCCTTTAGATCCAGACCTTCACAAATGATTCATAATTAAGTCCTTGCAAGTAGCACCCCCTTATGATACCCTTAATAAGAACGAAGCACCCGGTTTGAAAAAGAGCGAAAATCGAAGGGCGCTGGTTCCTAATAACGACATTACGCTTGCACCTATATATTGATCTACAATACGAGCGATCGCCTTAAGTCTCAGTGCATATCCTAGAGGGACGTGCGCACAGCCAAACTCCCCCCAGCTTGGCTAGCTTCTAACACAAAAAACTGGAGGACTTAGCCGCTCCATAAGCCCATGGCCTTGCAACAAGGCCATGGGCTTTATACTTTTAGAGGGTTGGTTTGGGGATGGGGGTTAGGAGTTGGGCAAGTCAGAGAGGTATGAGTTATGGGGGTCGAGAGGTTTGGGGCGGCATAGCCTGGAGGAGCAAACGTCTCTGGAGGCCAAACAAAGGATAGCTTGCGCGGCACGCTTTTAAATATAAAAGCAAAACAAGGCCTTGGATCTAATCCAAGGCCTTGTTTTGCTCTGCTCCAACTTTCATCCTGCTTGGGTATTTTGTAAAGAAGTCCTTGTTCTCCACAATCTTCTCGTCGCTCCACTCCCACCACTTGCTTTCTAGCAGCTCATTGACAATCTTTTCCTCATACCTGTAGCCTATGACCTTTGCTGGGACTCCTGCAACTATGGCATAATGCGGCACGTCATGAGTGACAACGGCGTTGGAGCCGACTATGGCCCCATTGCCTATGGTGACGCCTGACATGACAACCGCGTTATGGCCGATCCAAACATCGTTGCCTACTACTGTCAACGGCTCGGGGAAATAGGGCATGCCTAGGATCCGCCTTGCATGCGCGGAATTCACGCAGATGGGGTACCTATGCCCAAAGGCGCCTATTGTGATGTTGTTGCCCATAGAGGTGAACGATCCTACGTTTGCAATCGCGATAGTGCAGTTCATTCCTGTGTATGTATGTCTGCCGACAACAGCTTCTTCAGTCACGATCGTGTTTTCGCCTATTATTACGCCATAGTCCAGCTTTGCCTTTAGCGAGACGAAAGGAGAAAGTATATGCACGTTTTTGCCATGCGCAAGCCTTGCGCGGTACACGTGCAAGATCCTTGACACCTCAATGGGGAGCCAGCGTCTGTTCTTTGTAAGAAGCATTTTTACCGCCCTTTCTCCATATGTTCTTGTTCTCTGCCACGATGGATGACGCGTTTGTCCGTATGCCGGGGTTGGATAATGTAAAAGGGGGGTTGGCTTGGATTCAGGCTTTTTTGGGGCTGAACCGATGCGGATGCCCGGGATTGGCGCGTCACTTAAAGATGGCCGGAAAAAAAGTACACCTTTTTCCCATTGCATTTACATAGATATTGCAAATTTGCAATCCTTGATTTCATAGGGTTTCTCAAGTCGCGGCATTTCATGTCGCGACTTATTTTGGCCTAAAACACCCATGGAATAAATGTGTACCTTTTTTCCCTTCTTGCGAGATGTGCGCTTGTCTTTTGACTACCATTAGTATATCATTACAAGGACTGGCTGTCAATGATTGCTGAAATATCAACGTTCTTGATGTGAGATCCGGCGAGTTGACTTTTTAGTTCGAGCCTGTTATGAGCGTTTTGATATAGCGAAAGCATCGCGCTGCAGCAGGTTAAACGTTTAACCTGCCATAGCGGGAACGCGCCACGTGTTTGAGGTCTTTTCCCGGGTGGAGATTGCTTGGATTAACAGCTCACTTAACTACTCTTTTAACAACTCTTTGGATGCTGGATTTATTAGCTTCATTAATTACTTCAATCGTGCTGGGTTTAAACTGACGAACGCTCAAACGTGGAATTGTTTTTTCGTTGCCCGGCTTTGACGGCAGACGGGCCCGCTTTAAGCGAAGCACCGCCCGAGGTTAAACGTTTAACCTATATATGCGGGAACGCGCCGCGTGTTTGAGATCTTTTCCAGGTTGAGATTGCTGGGGGATTAACAGCTCGCTTAACTACTTTTTGGCGCTGGTCTTAATTACTTTTTTAACTACTTCGGTTGCGTTGGGGTTAAACTGACGAGCGCTCAAATGTGAAATCAATTTTTCGTTGCCCCATTGACGGCAGGCGGGCCGCTTCCGATTAAGTAGACGCGTTTCGCCTTGGCTTAGAAAAGTTTCAAACCTATTGTTAGAAGTTTCAAATCAATTGTGTGAAGTTTCAAACCTATTGCTAAAAGTATCAAACCAATTGTGTAAGGTTTCAAACCAATTGCTAGAAGTTTCAAACCTCAATATTCTTATATTTCCGAGCTTGAAATCTGCCAAAAGTTCCGCCCGTCCGAGGTTAAACGTTTAACTTATCCATGCGGCCATATTTCCTCTTTTGATTTCTTCGAATCCTCAAGCGATATCGGTGCTCCCCTGCCTTATATGCTTGCAAGTGAAAATCATAAACGCTCATTTGGGTTACAGCATTTGCCAAAAAGATTTTTAGAATCCTCAAGCGATATTCTTCCTTCACTGCCTTATAAGCGTGTATGAGAGAGAAATAGCACTAAGTGCAAGAATCCAATATATAGGGCAGAAACTTATCAGCCCTGGCAGGAGTGTGAGCCAAATGTCAAACACGAAGTCTACCCAGCTATCCTCTTGGGAGCGCTTTTTCTTGAAGCAAAAAGGCCATCGCGACGGGAAGATCGGCCTCCCGGTTGAAGACATGAAGAAAGAATGGTCTTCTCCATGGATACGAGGGGAAGAAGAGGCGTTTTTCGAGCAAGCCTCAACGATATGGGCGAAGGTTCAGGCCAAAAACGCTCGTTTCTTCGAGCAGATATACCAGATGGAGCAAAAGATAGAGCGCAACCTAAATGAACTGGAGTTGCTTAACGCGGCTGAGCATGACGACGCTGCGATTATAGGAACTATAGCGCGGCTTTCGCACGAGATCAGGCAAGCCCGGGAATTGATTTCCCAGCACAGGTCAACTATCGCTGAAGATGAGAATGCTTCACGACTCAATTGCGAGAGCGCGATGCACCATGCGAACCAGCGCATAGCTGAGTATTGGCATGGCCTTATCTGCAAGAACGCAAAGATTGCGTTGCCTGTAGACCCGCCTAAGGTTCGCGACTCGAAGGCTGAGGATATATATTACAAAAACCATCCCCGCCCTTCGGTTGAGGGCAAGGTTATAGAAGTGAGCTTTGCCAAGCCTTGAAACAGATCGGAGGAACGGGTATGGCTAAAAAGTTGGAAAAGGAAATCCGGGATTTAAACCTGGTTGCTCCTTGCTACAAGGACTTCGAGCGATTGTTCAACTGCAAGGGCGAGTTGGACGACTTGATAAAGCGCAACCTGAACAAAGGTTATGACAACGGTATCGGGCGCATCTGCGAGGACTTGATTGACAGCCTTGCCAAGCAGGCTGAGGCCGATCTTAAGCAGCAGCGTGTCGCGCATGAGGTATGCATAGATTCTCTGGATTCATTGCGGGCACGCAACCAAGCCCATTTAGCCGAGCAGTTGAAGAAGGCAAAGGATGAGCTTACGGGGATACGAGAGAGCTTGGAAGACGCAACAACCAGGTTTGGACATTTCAAGTTCAGATAGGAGAGGGTCATGACGAAAAGCGCATGCGGATACAACAGGTTAGGCGAAATTGTTTTTGCTGGCGAGGACAGCAGAAAGGCTAGCTACAAGGCGGACTCATTTTTCTCCACAGTTCCGTTCCAGCTGTTTATTTTGATCCTTTGCGCATCAACGGACTTCGCCAGCTTCAACCAGATGTTTGTGATTTTGCTCTACGACAGCCAGGCCATGCGATGGCTTGCTATAGTCGGCATGCTTGTGGCCTTCGAGATAATACCAGTAGTTGCGGCCAACAACCTCAGAAAAAGAGAGTCTGGCTACAACTCCTCGATAACCCTTACTGTGATGCTAATCATCATCTTTCTTTGCGGCACCGCTATGAACATATACCTTCGGTTTTCCACCAGGGACACAGTATTTCCGAACTTGTCCGAAAACGCCACAAGCATGTTTGGATCAGGCGAGCTTGCCGTATCGGCAGCTAACCCATCGGCGCTGCCTCTGTCACTGTTCTTTGGGGTTCTGCCCTTATTCACTTCCGTTGTATCCTTCGCTTGCGCTTACATACTCTTCAACCCTCTCCAAACGGACAAGCGCAACCTGGAGGCATGCTATTCGGCCCAGCTGGACAAAGTGAGCGAGCTTTCGGCTAACATGCAGGAATATGACTCTGTGGAGAACTACCGCGAGGTCATGATTGAAAGGGACGACAAGCAGTATGAGGCAATGAAGCAAAGGCTTGAAGCCCAGAACAGCTGCTTGAAAAACTACGTAAGCCAGAAGCTGCTTGAATATACAACAGGCGTTTGACTTTGCATATCCCAAAAATCCAAAAAAGGCGCGGGGTAGCGTTTGCTCAAGGGCAAATCGTCAAAATGCTGAGATGCTTCAACGCGCGGCTTTTCTCTCAGGATAAAATTTGGGATACGCTCTAGGGATAGGAGGATTAATGATGTTAAAGATGATATATTCGAAGGCGTTATTGCTTTCTTTGGCCATGGCTCTAACAGTTCTGTCCGCCTGCCAGGCGAAGGACTCCCAAGAGCCTGTGTCAACCGCGTTGGTAATAGGCGCTCATGCCAACAGCAAGCAGCTTAACTTTTCCAACAAGCAGATCACTGACGCCGTAAACCAGGCAATCGGCACTTACGGACTTGTCTCTGTAGTATGCGCTGACGGCAGCCCCGATCTGGTGCTGTCAAACCTTTACGACATACCTGACGCGTACAAGAGCGCCTCACCCCAGAAGCTTAAGATGGACGCGGCAAAAAAGGCAAGCGCACTGCTTGGAGGTCTTGCCTCCATAAAGGCTGATGACGAGGAAGTTGATCTGTTGGAGTCCTTGCGGCTAGCCGCTCGCTCATTGAAGAACGCGCCTTCGGGAAGCCAGCTGCTTATAATAGCAGTCGACTCCGGCTTGTCAACGACGGGACTTTTAAGCTTCAATGACGGCTTTGCTTGGGAGGATCCCGGCTATGTTGCCGAAAGCCTCTACGAAATTTCCGCAATCCCTGACTTTAGCGGGATAACGGTTTCATGGCACCAGATAGGAGACACGGCTTTGCCTCAAGAGCAGCTCACTCCAGAGCAGCGGATCCACGTCACTTCTGTGTGGCGCTCTATCGTTGAAAAGACTGGAGGCATATTCGAAGCTTCTGACGTCATATCAAACCCTGGAGACATTGATCCTGCAGGGATGCCCCATGTCTCTGCGATCAAGCTGGAAGCGCCTGCGACGGCTGAGCCGGTGTTGCCTGAAGAGTTCACTGGTGAAAGCGATCTCGTGCTTCTCACTGAAGAGCAGATAGCCTTTCGCCCAAACACAGCGGTTTTCTTGGATGAAAGCGGCGCCCTGTCCACACTTGCGCCTATAGCCCAGATGATGCTTGACCATCCTGGCTTCAGCGCATTGCTTGTAGGCGCTACCGCTGGCGGCGACTCAACCGAGCGTTCCTTGAAGCTCTCAGCTGATCGAGCTAACGCAGTGAAGGACGCTTTGGTTTCACTTGGGGTGCCTGACTCGCGGATAGAGACCCTAGGCATGGGCAGCGCGGATCCTTGGCATATCCCTGACCGGGATTCAGATGGCAACTTCATCGAGGATATCGCGAGGCAAAACAGAAAAGTGGTATTGCTCGACGCCGATAGCGAGATGGCTGGAGCTATTCAAGGCAATTAACCGAGGTTCGGCTATTTGCCTTTTTTTAGTAAAATCGCAATAGGCGTTCCCCGAAGGAAACGCCTATTGCGCATCTCAAATTTCGTGATCAAAACACGCTTAACACGAGGCCAAACCCATAGAGCACTATTAGCGTTGTTACTATTGTCGGTAATATATAGATCAAAAATCCGCTTTGGGATCCCATGTACAGAATAACGGCGAATGCGAAGTATGTAAAGAACATGGTAGCTATTTGCCCTGCGGCTATTAGTATTGTCCATACCGCGATATAGCCCATGGCGGAACTGGATATTTTGGTCAACCCATAGATTCCTAGGCCTAACAGCGCCAGAATGAGAAGGATAAGTATGATTGCCGAGAATACCTGGCTTCCTCCGCCGATAATGAAACTGCTAAGAACTCCTACCCCAATGGCGGATGCGACAGCCGCGCAAATGGGCATAACAAGAAATCCTATAAGCTTGTGCGACAATCTAGGGTCGGCACCGAAATATTTCTTGAAAAACACCATCAGCGGTATGGACAGCAAGAACTGGGCGATATCTGCCAACACAAGGAGAAAGTTGGTCGGTGGCAGCTGCAATGGCTCGAGCTGGGTACCCGCCAAGCTGCTTACTAGGGTTCTTGCCATCGCTGAATACATGCCCGAGAAGGGCAGTGCGCTCAGTAGCACGGCTCTTATGCGAGGATCACAAAATATGACAAAAGCAAATATGACGGTAATAAGAATGGTCGATACTGAGTTCATCATGCGTCTTACTGCCACTGAAAAACACCTCGCTTTATATTTTTTTGGCAAATATTATTACTAACGATCAGTATGCTTTTTTTGAATTCAGTATGCTTTTTTTGAATTTAGAGATATTTCCTGATACGCCAAGGTCTCAAATCTAGATCTGAAAGGCATTTCAGGAGTATCGTGCATAGTTATTTTCGCTCGCAGTTAGAGCATATCCCAAGATTATGATCTGGTGAGCTTGTAATCATTTATCTGGAACCTAAATGGCTCAAAACCTGGCAGTCCTATGATCGCTCGGCCTATTGGCAGAGAGAGTATGTCGCTGTCCTCGACAACGCGCCCGTCCCTTATGTTCTCGATCAATCCTCTTGAATGGACAGTTGAAGAGTAGACTTCTTTCTTGCGGTTGTCTCCATAGAGCTTCTTGATGTAGTCACGGGATTCGAAGTCGTTTAGCCTGAAGCAGATGTTTGTAGAAAAGCCTGACAATATGCTTTTCGCAAGCCTTCCGTTTCCTCCCGCTTTGCCGGAGTACGCCTCGTAGATCTGCTCAACGTTCTGGATGCCAATCATGAACTTCACTCCGAGAGAGCGGCCAAAATTTACTGCGTCGTCAATATGCCTCAGATTTGGAACCAGCTTGAACTCATCGCAAATGAAGTAGACATTGCCCTCGCTCTTGGTGCGGCACAGGGCTTCCTTTATTGCCAAGTCGAACATCAGGCTATAGATGGGGGCAAGGGTGGCGCCTATGCCTAGATCATACTCTATGAAAACAGCTCTGCCGCCTTTGTTTCTCACAAGCTGCCTAAGGGACAAAGTGCCCGCTTTCTCAAAGTTTCCTATAAACATTTCTCGCGAAGCTGTTTGGATTTCAGAGAGGACTCCCTTGGATTGCTCTCCTGTCCCGTCAATGTAGGAGCTCATGGCGGTCAGGTCATTGTGGCAAGCCAGTATGTCCAGGTATCCTTGCACTGTCTCAGAGTTCAAGAAGCTGCAGAGATCCTGGTTGGTGTACTTGATCCCGTTGTCCCTGCAGCAGTGAAGCAGGATCGCGGCAAAGAGATCCTTTGCGGCATTCGGAAAGAACACTTGCGTAGTTTTTTCTTTCTTCTCGTGAAAGATGGCGTTCGCTATCTCGAAAACGTTGTCCTTGAGATGGCTTCCCCTATCAATCTCATTGAAGATGTTCCAATAGTCCTCTTGGCCTCCTGGCCCAACCGCTTGGCCATCATTGCTTATGATGGCGTCTCCGCGCGAAAAGAGCTCTTTTACGAAGTCCCCTTTTGAGTCAAAGACAATCATAACGTCGTTGCTGGTCATCCTCTTCTTGATCTGGCTTGCCAGAGTCATGATAGCCTTTGTTTTTCCTGTTCCTATACCGCCTAGAAACATCAAATGACGGCTCAGCAGGTCATTGTCAAAAAGGATTCTCTGTTGGTGGCCTGTCATGTCTATTCCATCAAGCCAGCAAACAGCGTTTTCCGGCCTGATGCGCTGTTGCGGAGGGGTTCTCTGCAGCTCAAAGCCGCTAAACACCTCGGTTATCCGTCTATCAGCCGGATTATCTGCCATGGTCGTGACCCCCTCCTGAACTATGGCCACCGCTAGAATGTCCTGTTGAAGCTCCTATTGCAGAGCCTTTTCCTGCCGAGGCTCCTATTGCAGAGCCTTTTCCTGCCGAGGCGCTTATAGCTGAGCTCTTTCCTGCTGAAGCTCCTATTGCAGAGTTTTTTCCTGCCGAGGCGCCAATGGCGGAGCTCTTTCCTGCCGTGGCTCCTATCGCAGAGCTCTTTCCTGCTGAAGCTCCTATTGCAGAGCTTTTTCCTGCCGAGGCGCTTATGGCTGAGCTTTTCCCTGTTTCTTTCCCGGTTGCCGCTTGCGCTGACGCTCTTTGGGCTATTGAGCTTTTGGCTTGCCCTTCTTGCGCTTGAGTTGCCTTACTGGCTATAGCGCTCTTTGATTCAGCGCTCTTTGATTCAGCGCTCTTTTGGGCAACCTTCTCAGCTTTTTGCTTTTCATATTTGCTTCCTTTGATTTTGCGAGTCTTGTGATTCTTGCTGTCACCTTTGACTTTGCCGCTTCTGGGCTTCTTTTGCCTTGGCATTTCGAATTTGTGGCTCCAGCCTTCGCTTCGGGGCTCGAACTGGTAATTTCTTGGATCATTGTTTTGCTCTATGAACTCTTTTCTTGACAGGCCGTTTTCTTCGGCTTGATCTCTCAATCTGGCGAATTCTTTGCCGTAAATATGACCAAACATGCCTTGCTCTTTAGAAAAGGGTTTGCCTGTGTTCGGGCTGATAAAGTTTCCATTGGCGTCTCTTGGCGCGTTTTCCAATATGGCTTTCTTAGTGCTTTCGCGCAAGGCGGGCCTGGAGTATGTATTAGGCATTGGGATCGAACCCTTCCGCAACCTCCAGATCGTCGTTATTTGATTTGCGCTCAAGGGCGGTTCCATGCGGCAGGTCAAGAAACTGGGCTACGCTGGCATCAACGTCCAAAACCCAGTCTATTCCGCAAAGGTATGTATTGTTTGGGTCGTCCAAATACTCTTGGCTTTCCTCACCGCAGAAGAAGCGCCACCCGCTGTCGGGATCGGGGCCAGTTACCTCTTCACGGTACATGAAGCTGACTTTCTTTTTTCCGTCTATCAGCATTTTTGTCGCAAACACAAATCCAAAGTCTTCGAACATAAGCATTCTCCTAATGCGTGACTGAGTGCATATCCCAAAATTCCATTAAGGCGCCGAAAAATTCCTGGCGAATGCTTCAACGCCGGAATTTTTCAAGCCCTGGAATTAATTTTGGGATATGCTCTAATCCATACTCCTGCATGGCGATGGAAAAGAGCGCTTTAACTCGTGGCGTCTACCCATTTGCTGTAGGCGATTCTATCTCCGCTTAGCTTGATGTCATGGATGATCAAGTAAATTTCCCTTTGCGCTAAAGCTGTTTCGGCCGTTTCTATCACTTCTGAATACAGAGGGGACGCGTGTGGCCCGTAACCCCCAAGCGATGAGCCGCCTCTGGATATGACAAACGCTCCGCCGCTGCCGCCGCCTTTATTTTTTATCACGATAGCCAGCTCGGAGGCAAAGGAAGCCTTGAATAGCTGGAAAATAGAGAGCACTGCGATTACAATGGTCAATACCCCTATTATGGAGCTCTGTGGCGCCGCGTCTGATCCGAAGGCTAAAAATCCAACGCTTAACGCGCAGAATATCGTTGCGGGAAGCTGGCCAACCCTATTTACGAGAAAAAACCCAGCCATTGAGCCAATGCTACCGATTAGCCCAAGCGCAAGAACGGAGTCAGGCGCTAGAGCGGCGTCACTCGCAACGATTTGCGCTACGTTCATAAAGATGAAGTAGCATATGGAATACAGAATGATGGATAGAAAGCAATTGGGTGCCCTAAAGCGTCTGCCCCTATGCACCTCCAGCCCAGACACCTCGTCTATGGCGAGCTGGTTGTCATGCCTAGCGCCGCCAGATATCTTGTCTATGGCCGTGAATATCAAGCGTCTGTTGGTTATGACCATTCTTCCCTCGGCAAGGGCAAACCCCATTCTGCCTTTCAGGTTGCAGATGTGATAGTTCCTAAAAAGCAGCTCGTCTGGATCCAGCCCAATCTCAGGAGGCGGCATTTCTGGCCTTCTTAGCGAATCTCTGTTGGGGCCCTTCATTTTTCCCAAGCCAAAGAACTCTAAAACCTTGCCGATAAAATCTATGTCTTCCCGACTGGATGATTTTCGCGTACCCGAGCCTGAGCTTGAGCCCGATCCTGAGCCGCCGCCCGCGCCAGCGCCATCGCATATGGGGCAAAATCCATTTGCCTCAAGAGGAGAGTTGCATTTTGAGCAGTATCTCATGATTCACCTTCTATCAATTCTTGCATTTCAAAGTTTTGGAAATATAACAAAAGCTTTCGCATATCCCAAAAAATTAATATTGGGATATGCGTCTTATTAGCTGCACGGCCTTCTTTGTTTCAATGTACAGCGGAACATTGCGCCTTAAAGCTCTTTGGGCATTTTTGCATGCTATGCGAATGTCGGGGTTTCCCTTGCTCAGATATGCAGAATCCCAAAGGCTGATTGGGTAGCGCTTGCCTTTCTTGAGATCGTCCACAATGTGGTTGACTAGCTTTGGACCAGTCAAATCAAGCCTGTTTCTGGCTATTTCATGGATCAGGTAATCGATGTCCGAGTTGAAAACGCAGCACATGTAACGCTTGAGCGCAAAAGAGTCTCCATAATCCATAAGTTGAATGACTCCCTGATCGCAAGCCTCTTCCCAAATCCTTAGGAATTCTTCCCTCATGAACTCTTCTTCTTGCAAGCCTGGGGCTTTCCTGAGAGCGAGGCGAGGATAATTTCGCCATTCAAGCCCTTGTTCCTTTTCGTATTTGCCTTGCCTCACATCGCTTTGGATAGGATATTTAACCAAATATCCATGGGGCTCTGGATTGCCTCCTCTGAAGTCGCCTTTAGCGGTTGAGAAGTCAACATGTCCGGGCTCATTTCTATGGATCATGGCTTGCTCTGGCAATAGGGTGTTATAGCTATCCTCCATGGCACCTATATTGGAAAGCGAGAAAAGAGGCAGGTTGTCTACGTTAAGGTAGCAGGAAAACCGATCAGGCAATCCAGACGGCAATACGCTGGCATTAGCATACTTAATTTTTGCGTCGCTTGACATTGAGCTTTCGATTTCATCCAAGTCAATATGCAGAGCTCTTGCAAGACCTGCCGGATAAAGAATGCAGAGCTTTTTCTCTCCGTAATTAATCGCGTCTTGGGGATAGCAGTCTTTGATCCCTTTCACAAGACGCTTGGTTATATTGGCCAAATACTCGCAAATTTCGTTTTTCAGATTTTCGCCCTTTGCCTTGCACACCTCTAAGATGAAGCTTGGCAACTCAAGCTTTTGATTTAAGGTTTCAGCGATATCAAGGCTTTTGAGGCATTCGTCAAGCATTTCCAGTGTTGAAGCGCCGCTGTTTTTGCTGTCTGTCCACTTCTGTGAATTGTTTTTGAACGACTCCATAACCGCGCGACGAAATCGGGCTTGCGCTTCTGGAACTACAGCGTCTTCACCGGCTTGCCTTGCAAGCATGTAAGAGGTTTCATCCGAGAGCAGGTTATGAAAGCTTGGGATATGATCATTGCAATACTTGTTAAGCCTTTCTCTTGAGTCAAAAACGTTTGATGTGGTTGCCAGAGCGTCTATCACTTTGGCAAAGTCTTGTATCTCGCCGTTTATCCGGCAGACAGGCTCAATGAGCCTTGTTTTTATCGACTGCTTGACTTCACTTGAAATACGGAGCAAGTTGCTGACAGCGGCCCAATTTATGTAGGCGGACTTCCAGTTGGAGAAGCTGAAGAAGAGCTTTCCTGGCGCGTTCATCAAGATTTTTAAAACCTGCTCTCTTTCTTTCTCTACTGAATCGGCTACATTGATTGAGACGTTCTCAAGCTCACTTTTAATCCCTGCTTCGCAAATAAAATTTTCAATTGTCTTCGGCCCATATTGGCTAACGTAATTTAGAATTAGGTTTCTGTACTTCTCAGCTACATCGTCGAGCATTTGGTTTATGTCATTTAGCGGTTCAAGGCTCTCAACAAGCCCTTCCATCAACTTTCTATAGGCTTGGTAGTCGTCCGTCTTTCTTTTCACGTCCCGCCTAGTCAGCGCCAGCTTGGCATCGTCAGAGGCTTTGCTAACCCAGGCCTTAACCTTCGCAATAATCTTTAGTTCCAGCCCTTTGACTTCGTTGTCTTCATCATTGGCGCTCAGCCTACCTAAAGCCGCTTTCCGAATTTTCTCAGCGTCCGCTTCAGGCAACGGCTTTCCTGATTTCTCGCCTTCATCACGGTAAAACGCCGCCATCAACTTGCTGAAGACCCAACCCTTTATCAAGCCTGTAGGCATTCCAACCGAGCTAACGCTTAGGCTATGGTAGTGAAACGAGTCTTCAGGGTAATCGTCTCCAGATCCGTATTCCATCTTTGCAAATGTGGCTTCGCGATGCTTTCTTTCAAGGCTCTCAAACGCTGCCAGGCTAAGCTCGTCTTGATTCTGGCTGGAAACCAGCAACAATATCGATTGGGCAACAGCCTCTTGAATGTTTTGATATGTGCCAGACAACAGGCTGACACTGTCATAGAGCTGGGGATGGGAGGCATCCAACCTGAATGTTTCATGTGAATAGATGAAGGTGTCTGCAAAGCGCTGATCTCTCTGGAACCTGGAGTAATGAAAGTCAATCTCTTTCAATGCCGCATATCCATTGCTCATGAATGGGCTCATTTCCGATTCATAAGGCAAGTAGAAGTATCCGGCTACATTGCATTTCAGGTTGCCAGAGTTTTGAAGCGCCATTCTTGTTAATGCCGCTATATCGTTTACAAGGCCGCTTCCTGTTCCTCCAGCCAAGCTTAGCACTACCAGCACTTGCAGATGGCGGTTCCCCCTATTTTCGTTTAACTCTTCAATTTTCTCAGTTATCAACATTTTGACTTTTTGCCAGTTGCCCTGCTCTTTGCCGCAGTATAGCTTAGCTATCGCAACCTGGCGGTTGTGCGTTGGGTTTCCTAACGCTTCTACATCCTTGCCATTGTTGAACTTTGGATTTATCCATTCATTGACCGCATCTTCCCGCTTTTTCGGATCATTGAACGCGTCGGCCGATTCAGGACAATGAAGCAAAAACTTTTCATGCTCTAGCAATCCTGTTTTTGCAAGATCAGCATCGTCTGAGTCTATGCCAAGAAATTTCACTGAAGCTTCCCAGTTGTCAAATCGCTTCTCAATCTTGTCTTTAAGCTTCGATAGAGTCTCAATCCCAGACTTTCCAACTCCTATGACAAGCGTCCTGAAAAGGCTGTTAAGAGGCCTAAGGTTAGAGGCGTCCAGCCACTTTGAGCCCAAAAAGCCCTCACCATCGCTGGATAGCAGCATGTTGCTTATTTCGTCCAATTTCATGTCTCTATAATCTATGTTTATCACCTCAACGATTCAGCCGCAAAGAAAGAGGGGCTTTGCTTTCCCTAAACGCCAGGCGTCACTGGGCTTGTCCAGATGAGCTATGCTGGCAAGCGCTCAAATATGGATTTCAAGTTGTCCGCTTTAGGAGACAGGCGGCTTCGCTTCCGCTAAAGATAAATGCATTCCCAATCTTAACGCCGCAAACATATAGATATTCGCAAATACAACACGTTACGCTAAAAAATCGCGAATTTGTGGTATATATAAATCCGGCCTCCATTCGGAGGCCAGGATTTATACGGACATGTCACAACATTACTTTACGGCTTGAAAAGACCAGAAGTCTGCGAGAAACAGGTTTGTGATATTTAGCAATAATCGTAGCGCGAAAAGAGAAGATAACGATCATAACCATTATTATACCACAATAACGCAAGATCAATAATATCCATACGACTTAGAGCATATCCCAAAATTAAATCCGAGGCACCAGAAAAATCCGGCATTGAAGCATTCGCCAGGATTTTTCCGGTGCCATTTCGGAATTTTGGAATATGCACTTAATCAAGGGTTTTGGCTGCACTATGGCTTTAAGGAGTTCTTACATAGAATCTAGCCATATAATTAGTTTTCGTCCAACAATAGTTCTTGTCCAAAACGGCAACCGAAGCACTTCTTTGTCGCATGTCTGGCGGTTTAGCGACAGCCTTTACGATTTGGGTCGAGGATTGAGAAACCTCTCCGCGTGCAAATTCCTCAGATCCTGCCCCCAATGCGTAGAGGGCGAGAGCCTTGCCTATGCCGCACTTTTTGGAGAACGCTTCATTGCTGTAAAGCAGCCTCTTTTAGGTGCGAAAGCAAGGTGCAGATCAAAACGATCTCATATAGACATATTGTCATGTTCGACCGACAAATTTATCATATTAAGTGAAATCTCGGAACTTTCAGAATGTACTATAACTTTTGTTAAAGGCTTTCATCTTAGACAATAACTTTTGTTAGAAATAGCCAACAACTTTTGTTATCCTTCATACGTTTGTCTTGCGCAAATATGCTGCTCGCCCTAAAATTAAAAGGTTTTTTTGAGTTAGGTTTGGCTCAGTTTGCTGAAATATGCTTGTCTAATAAAGTAATTTTGCAATATTCACTAAATGTTGATTAAAGGTCGTGTTGATTACTATATAGCATCATAGTTAGTTTTATATTAACTCTTTGCAAATCTCGTAAATCTCATTTACTGTTTTATAAATGTATATAGCATACTCCAAGAATTCGACATTTTCTCGCGCTTGATCATTTTCTTCGATCAAAGCTTCTTTTTTATATCCTTTCAATTCTCTACTATACCGATCAACAAATTTGGTTGCCTCAATATTAAATGGACTTATGTTGTTTAAGGCTTCTTTAAAACTATCAAAATCACCGGAGAGAAAGCTTTTTATTGCTATTTGTTCGTTAATGTTAATTTCATCTTTTATTGACTCAATCAAGCTTTCGCCTAGATGGCCTTGCTTCTTAATGTATCTAGCAAATGCTCTGCAAATAGCTATAAGGGTGAATTCTTTTGTAATATCCTTGTTTGGTGCAAATGACAAATCATCTTCTTCTCCAGATAAAAATGGATCTCCGAGTTTTTCTCTATGAATCAACGATTCAAACTTATTTTCAGCTCGTCCCGAAATTTCAATATTTATATCCCATGCATCAAATGAATGATTTTCAAGTTTTATTACACTCCACGCTATCGCTTTAACAATTAATATTGCAAGATTTTGTTGCCATATTGGTTCATTGATTTTTTTTAATTTATCATGTATCAGCTTAACCACTTCGATTGTTCGTTTTAAAGCAACATATAGAGGCACCTGTCGACGCAATGAAATCATAGCGTTGCTTTGAGCAATTTGCTCATTGTCGCTTCCTTTGCTTAGATAACCAGATTCAAACAGTTTCAATTCATATATTTTGCCGTTAACCGTAGGCGGCAGATTCATGACATATCTATATTTTCCCTTTTCAATAGCGATATTTCCTATAAAATCTATCAAGGGTTTGCCTAGCGCTAAAAGCCCATTATTATCTCTTATATCATATGTACATAAATAATCATCCACATTTACGTCTGCAAACACACGACATGTGTAAGAGTATATTCCGGAATCCTGTTGCATTTCAATGATCCCAAGTGCTAACGCCTGATTCCATACAGGCATAAATTCAACGGCTAAGAAATTATTTATTTCAGTATTCCCATAATTTCTAAGAGCTAGGTTCGGGTAATTTCGCCAAGCAAGTCCGCGCCTCGGATCAAATTTGCCTTCTCTAGCATCTCCTGGATTCGGATACTTCACCATTGTCCCATGGGGCTCTGGATAGCCTCCCTTGTTGTCACCTGGCATCGTAGAAAAGTCAACGTGCCCAGACTCATTTCGATGTATCAATCCGTTTTCTACCATTTCAAAATAGGAACACTCTAGATTCTCTATCTCCCGTAAAGAGAATAGCGGAAGTGCATCGGCAATCTCATATGCAACAATTTTATCTGACATTTCTAAAGGCAATGCTTCTGCATTTGGATCATTTTTTTTAGCGGCACTTGCTATTTGGTCATGTATTTGTGTTAATGGTAAATCAAAATTAGGGGAATTCGCGATATCCTCTGGGTATAAAATATATTTCTGCTTACCTCCGTAAGAATTTCCACTTTGTGGATAAAGTATTTTTGTCTTATCTATCAATTTTGTTGTAATTCTACTTAAATAATTAAGCATTTCAGTATTAACGTCTCCACCTTTGGCAACACACATGGCATAGCAAAATTCTGAAAGCTTTAATTTTTCATCCAAATCGCTGGATATATGTAAGCCTTCTATGCACTTGTCAAATAAATTGCGAGCTTTAATGATCATTTCCCATGAGTTATCATCAGTCCATTCATTTGTATTAGCTTTGAACGATTCAGTAATAGCTCTCCTGAATTCCATTTTTCTGTTTTGCGTAGCTACATCAGCTACCTGTCGTGTAACCCAATTATAAGATTCAGTATCATCTATAAGATTTAACATGTTTGGATAATTCCGCTCACAATAATCATTTAGATACAACAAAGATTCTAATGGTTCACCAGCAGATTTATAGATAACTAGCAGAGACTCTAAGACTCTTGTGAAATCTCTAATTTGATCATTCAATTTGTTTACTGGATCTAAAAAAAGATCCTTTATCGAGCTCTCAACATTTTTGCAAATATATTCAATTTCACAAGCCGTTAGCCAGTCTCGATAAGCAATTTTCCATTTTTTAACATCAAACAGTAGGCGATTACGGATATCTTCCATTAATTCTAATGAACGTTGTTTATCAATTTCTGCAGTTTGCAGTAACCGTCTTATATCATCGTAAATTCTTTGTAATTTAGCTTGTATTAAAACAAATTTATCGTTTTGTATGTCTTCACCATATATTATATTTGCCGCAACAAAAGGCCCATATTGTAGCATTATGTTCAAAATAGCATTATGATATCCATCTGCTTGTTCTTTAATCATCCTATTTATATGCATTAGCAGAACTTCTTGAGATACTATTTTATCAATTACATCTCTAAAAAATAAGTATCTTTCAGTTTCATTTTTAACGTCTTTATGGCTAATATAAGGCACATGCCTTAACCCAAATTCGAATCGCTCTTTAACCCATAATTCGGTTAAGCATTTAATTTTACTCACCAAATCACCATGAACAATTCCAAATTCAGAGTCATTCCAATCTATTCCATAAATAATCTTATCGAGAATTTGGCTAGTTTCTTCTTTGGACAATGGCTGCCGTGAAAAGCCTCCATCTATACTGCATTGATTGTCATCATTATAAAATGCTGAAACAACTTGGTTGATAGACCAAGCCTTTATGATTTTCATTGGCAATCCAGCTGTATATATGCCCAAGCTTAAGTAATTAAAAGTATGGTTTGGATTATCGTCCCGTCCATTTTTTGTCATATTGCTTAATATATTATTTCGGTGGTTTAATGCTTTGTTCATAAATACCTGCAAGTTGAATAGACTAGATTTTCTTACTGAAATCATTGAAATCAAAGATTCAACTACAGTAACTCGACAATCTTTATCAGACATATTGCTGTAATTTGAAATAAGGTAAACGCTGTTATATAAATGCGGATGAGTTTCGTCTATATTAAAAACGTTTTTTTCACCTGGGTAAATAAATCTATCAGTAAAATCAGAATATCGCTGAAACCTTGAGTAGTAATAGTCTATTTCTTTTAGCGCAGCGTATCCATTAGCTTCAATGCTTTTTAAGGCTTGGTGCGACACAAGATGCTCAACTGTGTCTGGCAAATAAAAATATCCTGTAATTAAGCTGTCTGCGAGTGCCAAGTCGACTTTCGATAGCGCTAATCTTGTAATCGCAGCTATGTCGTTTACAAGTCCACCTCCAGTGCCTCCAGCCAACCCAAGAACGATAACAACTTGAATTGGTCGATTCCAACAATAAGCATTTAATGAATTGATCTTATCATATATTTTTTCTTGTAACAATTGCGAGTTAAACTTATCATTTAAATTCTTACCATACAGCTTAGATATACCGACTTGACGAATTTGACTACTACCTTCTTGTTTAACATAAGTGCCATGATTAAAGTTAGGGTTAATCCAATCATTAACTGTCTCATCCCGCTTAATTGTAATGTCAAAGCACAAAGCAGATCCCTTGCATGAAAGCATTAATATATCGTCCGGTTGGTGAAGCTTAGAAATGTATAACTCTTCTAAAGATGTATCAACCGCAAGAAGTTTTACGTAATTATCCCAGTTTGAAAATCTGCGATTTAACTCAGTCTTAAGAGAACTAATCGTTTTAACTCCTGAACCACCGACACCAATCACTAGCAAACCTGTGTTGCTGCCAATAGGCTTCATAATAGATGCCTGAAAAAGATCAATATTCGAAGCATTCAAATCTGTAAATCCTATTTTCTTCATAATATCCCTGTCGCTCAAATATCGAAATGGAATGATGATCGCCTCCGAAATATTTATTCTAATAAATTGTCATATCCATGTTAAGCTTTCATTCCAATGTAAATCAAAAAGTTTTATTATTGTATTATTAGATTTTGATATGCATTGCAATCCCCGTAAATTTTACTTGCTCTTTTATAGATGTTTATAAAATAGCCCAGGATATGCCCTTTACAAGGTAAATGCTCTGAAAATAGCTATAAGGATGTATCCTTTAACCCAGAACCGGCTACCCATATTGCCAAAGTGCTATAATCGCTGTACATTGGTTTTCTAGCACAAAAAATCAGCAAGCTATTCTAAGATCTTCATGTCTTGATTAACGTTCTTGAATTATAGCACAAAAGCATAATTGAAAAATTGGCAATCAAAAAAAGACTCCAGTATAAGGAGCTACATGCGATACCATTTTCTTCTTAATCTCAATCTATGTTATGATTCTGCCGTAACAATTACTTGACAAATAGACGTATTCCTATAACCACAATATTTGTCCCCCGCATGTGCCTTTAGTCAATGCATTGGTCTTTAGTTAAACCCGCATAGACTACGATATCAGCATCGCGCATACTCCCGAATTTTGCTTGGCATCTAGAATTTGTAGCCTTTATTAAAATTCGAGAGTATGCGCTTAATCAATAAAATTTTTGCTTTAATATTTAGTTATTCCTTTACCAAACAAAAGTTTATTTAATCGGCAATGAAATGTGGCTATGTTTGCTCTCTACCGACCATAAGCATTATCGCCTTGTGAATTCGATATGTTCATGGCTTTATCAGGATTTTCTTTAAATAAATCATCGTTGAATGGTGATTTAATCAGCAATATTGTAGATATAACAACCGCTGCTATGAAAACCAAAGCTATAGATAACATTATAGCTTTTTTCTTTTTTAAAGTCTTGCCTTTATTTTCACTTTCACTTGATTTAGTTTCATTGCTTTCTGACTTTAAAGCCTCATTATTTTTTATTTTTTTATTTTTCTTCCATATTGCGATGAATTTCTTTCCTTCAGTTTTCAACCATCCTTCAAATTTATACCCTTTTATTGGATAAGGTTCACGTGTCGGCTTTTGCTCTTCAGTTAGAAACTCATACCATGTCTCTTTTTTGAATAGTATGGGGATTTTCGATACGTAACTTAAAACTTTGTAAGTATAGAGTCGTATATCTTCTTTTACATCCCAATCACTAACATCGACTTCTCTAATAGGTCTTCCATTAAATAAAATCTGATATTTCCCACTTTGAACATGGGCATCCGCACTCATTTTGTTATTATCCTTGTCTAACAATTCAATTGAAGGCGGATTACTCCCATACACCTCGCTGTCAATAAACAAATTTATTTTAACAGTTCTCAGATTTACTGGTTTACTCTCAACAGCGCTTATAGTTTTGCTACTTGTTTCAGATGTTTTTAATTTTTTTAAAACTTCAGCTTCATATCTGTCAATCTGGTCTTTTAAGTTCCCAATTTGCCTTTCAATTTCACGAAGCTTTTGCATCAAATCATTATTTTCATTTGTTATAGAATTTTGAGTAGTTATTTGAGCGTTATCTCTTCCGGTTTTTCCTGTTTTTTTAATATGTCGAGTTGCGCTCTTTGGATTTTGAACAGAACTATTTGCTTTAGATTTCTCTATTGTAATTTTTTCTTGAATGTTTTTAATGTCTTTACTAAGCACTGTGTTAACATCTGAAATAGCCGCTCTTAATCCATCAAGTTTCGTAATTATTGGCATAGGCATGTCAGATAAATTTGAATCTATTTTTTGAATTACATTTAATAATGTCGTTAATGATTCATCATAATTTCTGAATTTATTGTTTATTGAAGTTGTCGCATCTAAGATTGACATTTCTACACTATCGAATTTTTCATCAAGTTTGTAAAGTTCGATACTCGTTTTTACCGCAGTTAATGCATCAGTAATTTCTATTGGCAAAGAAGTGATAAACGCTTGAAGCTCAATTTGCTTTTTCAACAAGTTTCCAATGCGTTCGTTTGTTGTTGTAGATTGTTCCGAAAAGGAATTCAACTGCTTTTCGACATGCTCTCTTAGAGCTTTGTCAGACGCTATCTGCGCTGAAGATTGAGCGCTGATGAAATTTTTCATCTCCTTTATTTCTTCAAGCACAGTGCGTTCCTCCTCATTTCGTTCTATTACAGCATTGAACCGCTTTATTCCAATGCCAAGGTAATTCATTCTCTTTCTGCAATACTCAAGACAGCTCTGTCTTTGCTCAAGTGGAAGTCGCTCATCATTAATGAGCGCCTTTAAAAGATCTTCCGGTATTAATCCATCCCTAATCAACGAAGGCACTCTATCACTAAACATGATTTCCAATTTCGTGTTCCAAGACGCTGTGTCTTTATGCCTAGCGACAAGTGAAGGCAAGTCAGAAAACTTATCAGAGCTTTCAGATTTCCACCAAATATGAACAGGGTCAATTTCACTGTAAGCCATCTCAAACAAGTCCGCCAATTGTCGCTCAAGGGAGTCGCTTTTATTTAACTTTTCAAAAAATTCTTCCCTTTTATTATGTGACATTTTAACCCAAGCAGATGCTTTTGACAGTTCACCGCGTGATTCATATACTTGCTGTCCAAAATTAATTACTTCAATTTCATCACTCGGTGGAATTTCGCAACTTTCAGGAACAATATATATTCTCGGTGAATAAACTTTTGATAACATTGTCATCTCAATCTTATGGCACGTTGAAAAACCGGTTTTCCAACGTGCCTCTGGAGGAATATAACTGTACAATGATGCAAGGATGGGGCGAGATGTCTTATAAAGTCCATTCTTCTGATACTTTTCTCTCGGGATTTTAAGGATTATCGTCTTTCCTTTAGCTAACGCAGATAGAGCTTCTGGAAGGCAACCTACATCTTCATGCCCTGGTTCAAGACATGGCTCATAGTCAATAATTGAGCATTCATCCTCAAGTTTCAACCAGTTATATCTTAAGACTAAAGCAGTTGAATACGGCACTAGCCTAGCGCCTAAGATATATTGATGGAAATCAGGGACTGACTCAGACTGAAAAACATCGAGATATGTATAGCAGTAAATTTGGCCAAAGTAAAACAACCGTTTCTTCCAGTCCGGTTGCGGAGCGCATCTACCAATTGAAAATATGCTATTTTCAACGTTCCGCGCATTTTTGTGCCAAATATATGTAACCGTTTCAATCTGATCAGTGACCTTAAAATGAGGATCGTTTCGGGGAGCTTGAGGCATGTTTCTAAAATTTAAGCTGACGATTTCCTCTTCATGATCGTCTAAATAAGGCATAGATACATTTCCAGCAACATAGTTTTGATAATTTCTTTCATCTTGATCACTAATCATCAATTTGCAGTATCTTTGCACCCTATCACATCCCGAAAATTATAAAATCTCCAATTAAATCATATTTTCAATATTTTTTATTTACATCAATTGAGACTATTATATTAAATCTCAGAAATAAATATTGCATTCTCAATATATGTCAATCCACTTGGAGGTTTTCTTAATTCTTTTTCAGTTCTATCTGTATAATCATATTTCAAATTACCAACTAGTTCTTTATCCCCTACCGGTATAGACGTATCATCGTCAGTAAGATATTCACCTTCAATATTTTGCCTGACCAAATAAGATTTGTACGATATAACGCCTGTTAGAAGCAATACCCACGAAACTAATTTATCAACATTTATAGGAACAGGGTAATCTATTTTTGTCACTTCTCTTTCGCCAGGTTCTGCGAATTCATTCTTATCAACCATTTTATAATGGATAACATGTTCTTCTGATGATTTTTCCGGAGCAGGATCTTTACCATAAGCCGAACAAATAAATGGAGTAATTTTCAATCCGGTCGATCTATATATATTATTTAACATTTTTCTAAAAGGATAGTTGTCATCGGTAGATCCATAATAATTATCATCATCTTTAGATACTGGCAAACTAGATATTATTAACTGAGCAGACCAATGCATTAAGCTAGTATTCCTACTTGTAAACCATTCCGCTAACTTTTGCTTGTTCTTGTCATTTTCTTCATTATAACACCTAAGCGTACCCCTTGCTTCTAATGATTTACTGTATCTACTGAGGTCACATGAATAGCAAAGTCTATTCATGTCAGAATTATTACATATAAATTCATCGCATTTAGTTAATACGAAAGCTATTGGAATTGAACCTTTCTGCTCATTCATTACTTTCAGCAATTTTCCAGGATTATTTATAACATTGCTTTTTCTTGGATCTATTGGTTTTTCTTTACTAGCATCAAAGTGATCGGCATCTATGCAATACAGTATCAAAGATGCGGCATCTATTGCTGGATTTCTTTTTCGAATTTCAACTAAATTTAATTCATATACATCATTTTTTGTTTCGGTTATTTCCCCCACAGGTTTTGTTTCAGTTGTTTCCACCACAGTTTTTGTTTCAGTTATTTCCCCCAGCGCTTCACCTGGAATGTCAATAAACGTTAATATTAATCCATCTTTATCGTTGATTTTCAACAAATACGATATGGATAATAATTCATTGGTTAATTTTGCGAACGGAACATCATCTTTGGTTTTGCTAAACCCTAAGCCACTTGTAAATAAATCACGTAAATTTTTCTCATTTAATGACCTTGTTATATGATCAATATTCAAAATAATTTCATCGCATTCTTTTACTTCAGAACAATTCAACTTGTAAAATTCATCTTGAATCGCTGCCATCATATGAGTTTTGCCTGTATATGTATATCCAATAAAAGTTATTACTTTTTGCGGATAATTAAACGAGTGCCTTAGAAGATGCACTTTCCTTTGACACGTATCAGTAGGACAATAAATGAAGTTTGAACTCATGTTAGGTTCAATCTTAATTGATCCGGAATTGTTTTTGGTAGTAACAGGATCTTGTCCTCCTAGATAAGAAAAAATCTCAGATTTATAACCAGCCGTTTTATCCATCGTTATCTTTACGGGAAAAATATAAGTACTAAGTTTTTTAGACCATATTACATAATCTGTTAAAACAAAATGATTAAGCACTATCTCGCAATCCTCTTTATTACTCCAATTTATATTTTTTACAACTATGTTGTTCTCTGCATCTCCTGTTTTCTCTGCATCTCCTGTTTTCTCTGACCATTCTAATTTCCATTCAGCATTCTTGTCTTTATCTATTATTGTTGTATTATACTCATTGTCTATGCAATTAAACACTCTTTCAACAGTTAAATAACACTTTTTTAGTGAAGAGAGATTTTTTAGCTCTTTATATGTTACGAAAATTCGCTTCTTTAAACCTTTTGTTTCATATTTACCAGCCAAAGCCGGATAGATGTCATAAAGCGCATCCACTCTAGATATCTTTTTCCCGCAGACTGGACATACACTTTCATACTCGGTTGTAGGCAAAGACAAATCACCCCATTATTACATATTTCTCATTAATAATTTTTCATAGTTTAAGCTAATTATCAATTTTCAGATATTGTTATCGTCTTTACAAATTAATCATCAGACTTGAAACTTAATTTGAAATCCATGTCAATATAAAATAAAATCAATTTCATAATAGTTCTTATACAATAATCATTAATTCAGTGTTTCTGTTAAGCAATTTTCTCTTTCCTCTAAATTATCTCTGCGTAAGAAAATGCCATTATCTGAATTTTCATTCCCGTAAATCGTCCACGTTGGTGCGTCACATATTAACAAGTACATGCCTATCGGCTTAAATATCTCACGTTCATTTAAATCATCAACGCTGTAATGAATTTTACCGCATTGAAGAGCAAATCTATTTAAATCAGGATGTCTATTAGATATATTTTTAATCTTAATTTTACAAATTGAACTATCTTTTATTATCCCGCTACCCAAAACCTTGTTGCGATCTTCAGTTCTGCCAACATATATATTCATTTTTACAAATTTGAAGCAAGCAATTTGTAGTTCGCTTAAATTAATTTTTCCTTTTATGTTAATCGATTCGCCATTGTTATCATCCATTTTATCTGTAAGATCTATAATATGACGCTTACCTATATCACACAACTTTTTGCTCACTTTACATTTAACCAATATATCGTCTATGTTGCTTACTCCACCATCAACAACTAAATATTTATTATTATAAGTCGGGCTATTTAGCAATATCATCGTTCACCATTTTCTCTAATTTGAAACATAACGTTGCTCAAACTATCGTCTTCAAAGTCATTTGCATAGCAAGGAACCAGAAAGAAAAGTTGCATATCTTCTTTCGCTCCACCAAACGATTTTGTGTAATATAAATTCAAAGGTGCGCTGCTGTTGTCGTGAGTAAAATCTATTGATAATCTCAAGTCAGACAATTTGTTGTTTATTTTTTGCACAACTTGCTCAGAGGCAAATAAGATGTATATATTCTCTCTACCAGTCAAAACAAATGGTCTTCGTTTAATAATCATCTTGTGGGCATTATCAAGAAAATCTTGCTCACTTACTATATTTGCTCCTGATAGGTATAAATAATTTTTTATGTTTTCTGATAAAATGAAGTCTTCCTCAATTTTAGCCCTATAAGTTTTTAGTAACTGCTCTAGTTTTTCAATATATTTTTCTCTATAATTCTTTTCCTTAATGACATTTTTTACGTACTTTTCTATAAAAGATCTCATTTCTTTTAATATATCATCTTTCGATTGTCCGATATAATCTTTTAGCTCAGCAATGTCAGGAATAAAACCTGACCCTTCTTTATATAAACTTAAATTTGAAAATGTAAAATTACGCTTATATTTTATTGGGACCGACAACAATATATTTTCTAAATCACCATTATTTAATTCATCAAATCTTTTTTCATACTTTGATAATATATAATTTAAATCTTTATCTAATCTCAATTTCAACTTATAACCATATGTTGAAAAATCTAATTTATAACATTTGTTTCTAAAGAATTCTATTTCATATTTAAAATATTCATTTCTTAGTGGAAACGAATTCGAAAACTCCTTAGCCAGACTGTCATCAATTAACGACCAACCAGCACTTCTGCAGATATCTATATATTTTTCCTCTAATTTATTATTTATTTTATCATTGACAACCCTAATATCTTCTTCTTCGTTTCCTAATATCGCTTTTAGTCTTTCCTCTTCTCGTCTTAACTTATTCTTTTCAACTTCATTATTACCAAATTCTGTTAAGCTATAAATAATACCATTAAGTTCTTTAAGTTTTAAAATTAAATCAGATTCCTCTCTCGCCATTGATAAAATATATAGAAATTTAATAGCACCCTTAAGATATATTTCAATCGACATATCAAGCAATCGATTCTCAATTAAAAAAGTAAAAACACCTGCTTCTATACTTAAACCCGTTATACAACTCATTTCGTGAACATATAAATTTGCTTTATTCCGTGCCGTCAATCGTTCCGTAGGTTCAGTATTGGAGTCAATCGTCAGGAAAATGCAAGTTCTTTCCATCCTGTCCATGTTATCCAATTTATTTGGTTTATTAATCCATCTATATATCTCATTTTTCAATATTTCAATCTTGTTCGCAGTTCCCGTTTCACATTCTTTTAAGTTTAGGAAAAATGCAAGTGTTATATGTTCAAAATGACTTACTTTAAGAATCTTTCTTTCTCTATCATATGCTTTAGAAAAAATAGATTCTGATATTTCCTTAGCGTTAAAATATTCTTCCTTAAAGTTTATATTCTCTATAATGCAATTATTACCACTAAACACCCACATTCCAGGTAGACCGTTATTGATTATACTATCAATTGAAAATCCGAGATCACTAATAATAATAGTCAATCCCTCTTGGTCTTTTTCAGTTTTACTCCATTCTTTATGAATTCATATCACTTCCCAATCAATGATTCTGATTAACAAGCGTCGAACCAATAGACGCAAATGTCGAAACACAAGATTTGCACAACGCATCAGCCTTTAGAGCATATCCCAAAATTAAATTTATGGCTTGTGAAAGTCACGCGTTAAAGCAATGCGATGACTTTCACTGTGCCTTTTTTGGAATTTTGGGATATACTCTTAGTCAAAGCAATAGTTTTAAGGGCTTTATGGAGTTCTTACAGTAGAATAATTCATATATATTGTTTATTTTTATATTTCTTTATCATCTCAACCACCAGCGACGCTGGTGGTTGAGATATATCTTGAAAATTCGATTATTGCTGTAAAATCACTCTTGGCGCTCCTGGCTACCCCCAAAAAATTAGATGCTTTTTCAAGCGGATAAAACTCAAGGAAAAGCTTTCGCCCAATGAACGGGATGTATCAAGCGTCAAGAAGAAATAGAAGCTTGCCAGCAATTCAAAATGGATTGATTTGCCTCAACTTCAGCCTTTTCTCGCTAGCCATGGAAAGAGACAAACTTTTCCGTAATATACACGGAAGTCGGGCATTTAAGCATTTGTCAGGTCTTTACCGGCACATCTAGATAATTTGGGGTTATTAACTGAGATCATATTTCAAAATTCCGTTAGGCACTGGAAAAGTCCTGGCAGACTTCAACTCCGGACTTTCCGGTGCCATAGAAATTTTGGATATATATATTCTAATTGTCTATTACATTGTCATCAGAACTCCTAGTTCTGATTCCCGCAGCCTTCGTACATATTTTTAAGTTCATTTTCACTTTTTTATATATTTCCAAGGCATTGTTTATAAAATCATTTTTCTCCTTTGCTCCAACCTGCCATGAAGCCAAGTCTGTTCTTATATCTCTCACTGAAGCACTACTATATTTACTTATAAATTCATTGGCCTCAACACTAAATATATTCATATTTTTTATAGCTTCTTCATAAAGATAAGAATTTCCTTCAAGGCATTCTTTTTGCGCATCTTCATCTATACTTTTAATTTCATTTATAAATGCTGCAAGTGTACTTTCTCTAAGCTTACCTTGTTTTTCAATATATCGAACAAACGCTCTGCATAGAGGGATAAGCGAATACTTATCCACAATTTTTCTGTCTGGTTCATATGGAAAACCATGTTCCTTACCCTTCAAAAACGCTACATCCAGAGCAACTATATTTGTTACCGGCCCAAAATTTTTTCCCACATCAGTAAAATTAGGTTTAATAATCCATTGGTCTACCGTATTATCTTTAAGTTTAATTAAACCCCATGCAATTGCATCAACTGCGATTAGAAGAAGTCTTTGTTGCCTAACCGGTTCATTGCTTTCATTAACTTTTTCAATAATTGGTTTTAGCATTTCTATAGACCTTTTTAATGCAACGTATAGGGGTACATTTCTGCGCAATACGCGCATAGCGTTTGTTTCTGCATTTATTTTATTGACACTACCATTACTTAAATAACCAGAATCTAAAAGCTTTAAATCATAAAACTTACCATTTTTTGTTGTTGGGGCTCCACCTAATGCTCCGCCCGGAGCTTTTTCATTTGCTTTAATTGCAAGAAAATTCAAAAGTGGTTTCCCTAATGCCAAAATACCATTATCATCTATTACATTATAATCCTCTAAATCATCCACATTAACGCTTCCCTTTGGGTCAGCAAAAATGCGACACTTAAAGTAGAAGGTCTCTCCTGGAGGTCCATCATCATACATTTCTATAATTTCATATTCTAATCCCTTATTCCAAGTTTCTTTAAATTCTCCTTCCAAAAACAAATTTTCTTCTAGATTGCTTGTAGTTCTAAGCGCCAAGTGCGGATAATTTCGCCAAGCAAGTCCACGTTTAGGATCGTACTTCCCGTCTCTCGCATCACCCGGGTTAGGATAATTTACCCATCTTCCATGTGGTAATGGATTTCCTCCTTTATTATCACCCGCGAGAGTAGAAAAATCTACGTGACCTGACTCATTTCTATGGCAAGATCCAATTCTACTCATTTCCAAATAGGACTTTTCCCATCTTTCTATGTCCTTGAGCGAGAAAAGAGGCAATGCATCTTTAATCTCATATGAAACAATTTGATCAGAAAGCTTAGAAGCCACCACACCTGCGCCTGATGCCGACGCTGATATTTGCGCTTTGATTTCTGCCTGAGTAATTACAGTCTCAGGCACTCCCGTTGTAATGCCCTCGGGATATAAAATGTATTTTTGTTTGCCACCATATGAATTCTGTTCGCTTTGCGCATACAATATTTTCGTTGACGCCATTAAAACAGTAACAAGATTAGCATAGTAATGTTTAATTTTTTGGCTTATATTTCCTCCATCTTCCGAGCAGATAGCATAAACAAAATTAGATATCATTAACTCTTTATCCAAAATTCCAACTAATTTTAACTCTTCTAAGCATTTATCGAACAATTTCCGAGCTGGAACCGTCGTTCCTCTAACAGTTTCATTAGTCCATTCGTCCCTATTGCTTGAGAACGACTGCATAATCGCTACGCGAAACCCTTTTTTCTTAGCCGCGCTTGCAGCCTGAGTTGCGCAACTTTTGACCCAATTATAAGACTGTGAATTGTTTATTAGATTCAACATGATTGGGTGATTCATTATGCAATAGTCTGTAAGTTGTTGCAAAGATTCAAATGGCGCACCTGCTGTTTTGTATACCTCCATTAGCGCATCTAATACTTTTACAAAATCTCGAATTTGATTATTCAATTTGTTTACCGGATCTAAGTAATTTTCTTTTAATGCACTTCCAGCATGGCCACAGATGTAACTCAATGCGCATGCTTTAAGCCAATCTTTGTAAGCATCTTTCCAATTGTTAACATCAAAAAAGAAATGCGTAGGTATATCTTCCATATTTGCAAAAGCTTTTTGCTTATCAATTTCAGCATTAGATTTGATTGTTTTAATAACTCCGTAAAGTCCATTTATCGTATCTTGAATACCTACATAGCCACCATTCGTAACTCTTCCATCCAAAACATGTTCTGCAACAATAGGCCCATTTTCGCATATAAATTTCAACATTTCTTCACAATATCGATTTGCTTGATCCCTTAGCATTTCATTTATATCAGTTATCGGATTATGATTTTCGTCACACCCGAGCCCATCTAGTATATTACGATAATTTTTATATCTATCGCTTTTTGTCTTTATATCTCTTCCGCTAACTGCAGGAATATTTCTTGAGGAAATGTCAAACGTATTGTTTACCCATTTTTCAACAATTATCTTTAATTTATCTTCTAAGTTTCCTTGAAGATTCCCGTATGCAGGGCTGGTCCATCCATATCCACTAAGAACCGCAATACGAACCGGGACAGCTTCTTCCTTTGATAATGGCAACCGTGAAAATCCATTTTCAATTCCTCCTGGTGCATTATTTCCATAAGACTTATAAAGTGCAGAAACTACTTGGTTTAATGCCCAAGCCTTTATTACATCAGTTGGTAGACCTGCAGCGTGAACTCCCAAACCAAAGTAATGAAACGAATCTTCAGGATGATCATCACCACTTCCCAGAACTTGATTCACACTAAGTGTCGCAGTTCTATGCGGAACTTCATTGTCCATAAATGCCAATGCGCTGAATATTTCCTTATTTTTCCCAGAAACCAAAGATAGCATCGATTCAACAATAGAAATTCGGCAATCCCGATCTGCATCAGGTCCATTTTTCGAAAGAAGGTAAATACTGTTATACAAAAAATTTTGTGCTGCATCAACATTATAGACATGATGTTGATCCGGATATATAAATCTATCTGTAAAATCCGGATGTCGCTGAAATCTTGAGTAAAAATAGTCTACTTCCTTAAGCGCTGCATAACCGTTGCTTTCCATGGCAAGCGCTACATTCGCTTGAGCGTAATTTAAAACCGTGTCAGGCAGATATAAGTAGCCTATAATATTGCTGCCCGCTAATGTTGCATCTACACTCTTCAAGGCTAGTCTTGTGAGCACAGCAATGTCATTTACAAGTCCGCTTCCAGTCCCTCCGGCTAATCCAAGTACAATAAAAATCTGTAACGGTTTTGCGCCTCTATTTATATTTAAGGTCGTGATTTTGTTAAATATTTTCATCTGTAACAATTGTGCGTTATACGCTCCTTCGTAATTGTAGTATAACTTGCCTATAGAAATTTGTCGAATTTGACCGGCTCCATTAGTGTTTGCAATCGCACTTCCTTGGTTGAAATTTGGGTTAATCCAATCATTTACCGTCTCATGCCGATTGCCTACTATATCGAATGAATTCGCGGCTGCAGGGCAAGTTAGGTTAAATATTTCATTTGTACTATCCAATCCAGATTTGGACAATTCATCTATGCTTGTATCAACCGCAAATAGTTGCAAGGATGTATTCCAATCCTCAAACCTGCGATCAAGCTCAATTTTTAAAGCACTAAGCGTTTTTACTCCTGACCCGCCAACTCCTATTACCAGAGTGCGGTAATCGCTTTCAAATGGCTGTTTAAGCGCTCTCAAAAACAAAGCTCCGCTCGAAGCGTTTATATCATTCAATCCAACTTTCGCTTGAATATCTATATTTGCTAAATTTCGAAAAGGAATTATACTCACCTCTTGTTGTAGTCAAATAATTTCGAAACAATCACCCACCACGCCTAAAGGCGTGGTTTGGGAGCAGCCCTGTAAGGGCTTTAATACTAGCGCACCTAAAGGCGTCTAGCTTTGGCTTTGCTACTAGCATGCCTAAAGGCATCGAGCTGTGGCAACCTGACTAAAACCCGAAACTGCCTGTACTTTCCCATGTGTAATTGCGTATTTTCTTCTCACCCTGCCCGCTATTAAAACGATGTACATGTAGACTAGAATGTTCTGTCCTCTTATTGGATAATTTTGCGTCAATCCAACTTGTGGATCGCTTCCGCTCCGCTGACTCCCCCGGCTAGCCGGGGGTTTAATGTTTCTAATTATTCTCGTTTGAAGCATAAAAAAGAATATTACATCATTAAAATTATCATATTTTATCCGATTATTTTAATTTCGTTCTAGCTCAATATAAACATACATCTTCTCTGCATCGCTATTTTCGCTATTATCGAAAACCCTTATTTCATGGTGCCTTTTTGTTCCGAAGCTACCGTACCCAAATGTAACATTGGCCTTTTTCCTATAAATCGGATCATTGTCTCTTTCTGTTTTTTCATCATCAATCTGCAATTTATAGTCTTTTGGAGCTACCACTTTTAACTTCAGTCTGTTTATCATAAAAAACCACGGTGCTATAATTGTCCATTTATCCAGATATGGTATAACTGTGTCATGTCTTATGTTTGTCAAAACTCCAAGAGCCGTTTTAAATAAAATTGATTTGGGATAGCCCTTATAACGCTGTTTATCGGGGTAAGGGCCTTTCAAGAAAACCATATCGCCTAACGGAACGATACTAATGTTCCTTTCCGGAATATTATCTGTAATATTTAATGTAATTGAAACTTTTACTCCAACAAGCGTCCTTAAAATCCATAAAACACATATTGCTAATATTACAAGCACTATAATAACCAAAACTATTCTTATCGCAACAATATATTTATCAATCCATCTTGTTGTGCTTATTGACAAGTATATTTCATTTGATAATGCATTGTCGCTATCCTTGGCAGAAATGGATATTGTTGTATTCCCTGATGATTTTGGAATAATCGTTAAATCATCGTCAACTTTCGATATCTCAAATTCGCCAATGTTTAGATTAACTATTAGTTCCTCGCCGTTTATTACGTATTTCAGCGGCAAGCCATCTGGGTCAGAAAAGTATTCTCCAAGTTTCAGATTTTCTGAACCCTGATAATGTGACGCATACAACTTACCATCCTTAAAAAACGGAAAGTCCTCAACAAACGTAAGACTTGTAGGCAATCCCCCCAAGTACACAGGTTCCCGATTGACAATGCTTAACGTCAACTCTACTGACTCAGCCTCATTTAAACTTGTTTCCTTGTCTCTTACACTCAGCAGATACTTTTCCTCGGTTTCATGCTTGCCTGCGTTGAGTACGAAAGTGCCATCCGCATTTTCAACTATAGATGGCCCGTCAACGATTTCTTCAGCGCTCAAGACGACTAGCGATGCTATCGGCGCGTCGCCATCAGGATTGCTAAAATACTTATTGACCAAATCTACGCCCTGCAAATTTTCATTGACATAAAGTGTATATGGCGTTGGATTTGTTCCATTAAGCTTGAACTTCTCATTTCTCACGGTAAAAGCCAAAGATTCCTTTGTCTTAAACGTCATCGGTTCTGTTACGTCTTTGTGCTTAAGCGTCAATTCTGCTTCAAACCGATAGTCACCGTATCCATCCAGCGGTATCTTAGCGATATATCCATCTTCAGACGCCTCTAGGTTATACGTATCAGCTGCAGCGCTCCCGTTGTGATATACATTAAGTTGAGCGGCGTATGTTTCATAATAGCTGCGGTCTTCTTTGGGCTTTAAGCCCCCGTAAACTAGATTGGCTTTAACATCGAGAACCGCGCTTCCGTTTCCTCCTTCATCATGGAATATTGCTGAACCGTTGACTACTTCGTCTCCTTTAGCAGTAGACGCAAAGATAGCCATGTCTGCATCTTTGTTCAAAAACGACTGTATGAAAACCTTGTCATTTCCCGATCCGACAATCTCTATTATGTACGTTCCGGGATCTGGCGCTACCATCTTTAAAGCCATGTATTTGTCAGTTTCTGTATTGAATCTCCAATTTTCTCCGTAACCTTTTGAATTAAAAGTTTTGGTTTCTCCAGTTTCATTGTTTGTGAGTGAAATTGACTTAATTCCTTGGCCTATGCAAAGAATGTTCATTTCTGATGTTAGCGGTGGAAGCGAGAATTCCTGGATTATCTTGCCATTTTCGAAATTCCTCGGCTTGTTTTCCATTATGCTTTCAGGATAACTTACTCTGAGCACGTTCGAGAAGTAGTTCAGCAGATTTGAACTTTGAAGGCTAAGGTCATTTATGTCACGAGTTAGCGTTACATGCTTTTTACCGTACTGAATAACCGACGTAGGCACATCAGCGGTTATATCTCCTAACATTTCACGAAACCTTATGCTGTAATCATATTGGTCATTGTCGCCATTGTAGTCTAGCTCAACAACGTAAATGGGCCATCTATGCTCTTGTGCAATCTTCACGGCTTCCCTTATGTATCCAGGTTCAATGTCATCGCTCTCCTTTTCAGGGGTTGTATACCTGCCATCAGTGATAAGTATTATTCCAGCGTTGTCTGCTCCGTCAGCAATTTCCTTCTGTGACAGCATAACATCTAGCGCCGTAAGAAGGGCTGACCCAATAGGGGTTTGAGTTATACCTCCTGTAACAATAGTCTTGCAGTATTCGTTAATGCTTTCAAATATCTCATCAGCCTTTGATGAGATCGTCATTTCTATCGGCTCCGAGACCAATTCAACATGGCTCATATGGTCTCTTTCAATCGGCGAAATCCGTCCATTTATTGATTTGAAATTATAGATGCTTCCAGCCCGCTTTCCAAAGCCAACAACGCCTATCTTAGCGCCTTGTACGGGCAAAGCGTTAGAGAACATCTGTGAACCCGTAAGATTAAGGTTATCCATATCCGTATCTTTCAAGGAACCCGATCCATCAAGAACTATCATGAATATCTTGTCTGCGGCTTCTTCTTCTGCCGCATACAGGCTTTGCGTTGGCAGAGCAATTGCAAGAACAACTGCCATAGAGGCTATAACCAGCCTCAACACAGCCTTCATTTTTTCAAGCACTAGGAACATCACCCCACAATGATGGGACGCATCCTGCAACCCACGCTATAATTGTTTCGCGAGTTTAACAATTGATAAATCGATTTATCAATTGCTAAACTCATTCAGCCTATGTATTCTAAAGATGCAAGATCACGCAATCTATACTTTCGAGCGGTATGTTTTGTAGTTTTCTTGTCGAACGCGGGAGAGGCCGATTGACTTTCAAGGCGGGCAATGACAAGAAAAGCGCTCGTCAGTATAGTTTTTGAAGTCTATCCTTCTGTCCTTATTTGCCTCTCTCCTTATAGAAGCGTAGACCTTATATGCCCGCCGCAACTAGTGTTTGACAACTTCAGACTTAAGCGAGCATATCAGTTCGGCCTAATGTTTGTCATGTTAACAAGATTATGATATCATAACACTTGCAAAGTGTCAATACAATTTTAAAAATTATTATTTAATTGTATATTACTATTGTCATTTTAATAATAAATATATATTCTCATTTTTCTTTTTTCGATCTTTTTCGCCATTATCGTTCAATTTTTACAAGCAAATGTTATTGAATTATATCACTGTCTCATTTTCGACTTTTTCTAATAACTTATCATATGATTCTGCCATAAGAACTCCATCAAGTCCCTGAAACCAATTCTTTGACTAAAGGCCGATTCGGGCGACAAACCTTCATCATCGGCCTTTGTGGTATCCTTCGGAAGACCTCCCTCATTCACAAATCCGTACTGTCTCCAGGATTGGCAAGCTTTAAAGCTATCCTTGCCGTCTCAGAATACGGCTTACTAGACCGATATCGGCACTTCAGCGGCGCTAAGGATAATGAGTGATCGGAACGCTCATTCGGCGCTAGTCTACAAATCCGCCTTCAAAATACTCCGCTTCTTGTTCAACAAAGAGGCTTGCTACTCGCTTTTATCTGTAGTTGAAAATTGAATGGCAACCGCTCCGTTCAAATGCCTTGCCTAAGATATCCTATATTGCATTCGATATAGGCCTTTAATAATTCGTAAATCCATATGAGCTTTTAAATTTGTGCATCTTTTTGTTTTATATTATATCATCGACAGATCACGATGTCAATGGTTTTCAAATCAATTTTGAATATTATTCGATACGACATCATCTATTTTATTCAATCTTCTGTCACTCCATCTCTCTATCATTCGTCGTTATATGACAAGTATTCCTTCGATTGTTGTCAATGTTCTTGTCTTTACCTGCTTTCCCATAGCTATTTCTAGTTTTACTGATATCCTACTTTCCATATAATACTATTTTACTTTTGTGTTACTCCCCAAGTTTCTGCCAGCACCTTCTTGCTAGAGCGCCGTAAAGGTGTCGGATAGCGTTTGCCCAAGGGCAAATCGCCAAAGTCCCAGCTAGAGCAACTGCGCTCCCCAACATTGTCCTCCACGGCCACCTCACGTGGTTCAACTTTCTCCTTGAATTCACGTCTCTTTCACGTCCCCACGTTACCCTTGCCTTTCCGCTTTGCCTTTGAGGTTTCGCAAGACGCAATCCACGGGTTGCGCAATTTGGGCATATTCGCTAGCTCCTCTCCCTCTGGTTCTCCCCAGGGTAACGCCATAAGTTGAATCCTAGCTCTTTCACATGGCTCACCATACGCGCACCTGCGTCAGCCCCCTCCCTATCTTCCTGATGCTTCCTTAATTATCCTCTCCCATCCTCGCAAACAAAACCTATCGACGTACGTAAATTTGTATAGAAGCGCAAAGTGACACGATTCAGCCTCCTTCCTCACTAATTCCTAAAAAAATCTTCACCACGCTGAGTTCGTCTAGCAAGCCTCAAGAAAAAAATCTTTTCACGAGACTTTTCTTGTCGTAATATCGTAATCTTTGACGAGACCATGAGCAACCATAAACCAGCGTTAGGGTTGCCTAAATCGGTCTTGCCCTGCAGACCAGTTCAGCTAAACCTTATTCTGATTTTGAAGCAAGCGCCCCGTAATTCTATGAACCGGTAGACGTTGCATCAGAGCGCAGTTCTAAAACAAACCTTGTTATTTATCTGATAGTTGGCAAGTTAATAATAACTCAGCGCCTTGCGCCCAAGGAGGATCGAAACCAATAGACATAAGCTCTTGAATTCAATGCCTTTTCAGCATTCCGCTTCAACTTTCATCTCAGTCTGAACTATGCCAAGTTCTGAACATATCAACCAAGGAGGAATCTGCGCTTGGATAACAACAACATGCCCGTGAAAAAGACGAATCCGCCTATGAATGATGACGATTCATACGTTAAAGCGCTTCTCTTAACTTTTGCGGCTACCATTTTAGCCGTTATTTCGTTCATGATCTGCATGCTGGTTTTCAAAGGTGCATTTGGCGATTTGCTTTATAAGATTGGCTATTATGGCCTCATATTCCTTGTCTACATCAACGTAAGAACATGCTGGCTTAAGAATAAAAACTTGCGTAAATGCTTTATAACTCTAGCATTTTCACTGTTTGGCATTGTCATTTCTATCATTCCGTGTGGCGTGATCTATGTCATCGCTCTTCCCTTTTTTGATTAATTTAGCCAATATATTATTCAACATGAACTCCCTCAAGACCTTAGATTATCACAAAACTAAATCCGAGGTGCCGGAAAAGCGAGACGTTGAAGTACACCAAGACTTTTGCAATTTTCCCTTGATCATTGAGCAAACGCTATCCGGCACCATTACGGTTTTGGGATATGCACTTAAAGGCAGGGCTGCCCCGAGGAGCACTAATCTTCATTCTTTCGAGCGCTCATGTGTGCGCCACGTCATCGCCTCAACATTGCTTTCACCGTTGCGCTAAATTCTTCACTTATGCCTTGAATCTTGCACCTTCCCAATAGAATTTGTAGTTGCTTGCATTGAATCTATCCTTTACTAACCCAATTATTGTTGCTCTTTCAGGTTTGGAATGTCTATAAAAATCTTATTCAGTTATACTGGCGAGCTAAAATATATTAACACAATTGCCCCTCATTGTTGCTCGTCGTTTACATAAACGCTTTAAATCAAGGCCTTTACATTATTACGCTTCGAGCTTTCACTCAACCCAAACTACGCAAGGTTCTGGCCAGAGCAACCACGGAGGAATCTACATGAATGACAGCAACGCACCAATTAACAATAGCAACACGCCCGTTAAAAGCAAAAACCCGCGAAACCGCTCTTGACAAAATCCGATTTACTGATAGGATTTATCGGCCCTTTTTTATATTTGTTTCCATATTTGCGATATATTCCATCGTTATGATTTTAATGGCACTTAAGCAGTAACATGTCTCAAAATCACGCATTCGCAACGTTAATATTCCGCAGGAAAATCCCAGCCTTAAAACATCTCACACTTTTCCTGCGCCTACTTGCATCTGCTCTAAAACTTGAAATCCATCTGCCGCTTCCGTAATTCCAACAACAGACACTTATTATAAGGAGAATTCTGCCATGAACCCAACCAAAATTATTATCAGAACATTCCTGCTCAGCGTTTCATTGTACATTTTATCTATTTGCTTGCCGTTTCTCGCCGTGATTTCACGTTCTGAAACTGCTCTTATGATTATTCAAGCCGCTAGCATATTGTGCTATTTGTGCATATTAGCCGTCAACGTCTTCAGCCTCAGAGAATTCTGGCTTAACCACGCCAAACCTAAGATGTACTTGTTTACCATATTGTCTTCTGTGGCGGGCATTTTTGTTACCAACGCTATTATCAGCGTAGTCGCGGGTATTGGAGCTATTTTCATATTCTTAAAATTGATATCAGGATGGGACTGACGCTCACGAACGCTCAAATGTTGAAACCAGATACAATCACTTTTAAGCCTTCGAACGACTTTAGCGGTTTGCCCTTTAACATAGGGCAAACCGCTTTCCATCGCTACTGCCGAATTTAAGATATGCGCTAAGCATCGCGATGCCTTTGGCGTTGGCCCTTGAACATTAACCGCTACATGCGCTTTTACATAAATCGGTGTCCGCCCTTTCATGAGCCCCTAATCAAAGCCATGATTTAAAAACTTACCCAAATAGGGGTTTAAAAGTTCAACAAACACTGTATACGAGCCGATAATCCTTATAGAGGCATTCACTTAGCGCCTATCCCTATCCCCTAACGGGCGCAGAAGCGTTGCCTAAATCAATCACAAACCCTACAAAGGAGCCTTCTTCATGACGTTTAAAAGTGTTGTCGCAAAACCCTTTATACTCTGCCTTTTTGTATCCTTTCTGGCAGACGCGCTGACCATCTTCGCCTTTCTCAATCATCGCATTACCATTTTCAATGCCATTTATTACAGCGCAGTCCCGATTGCTATCGCCGCAATAGTCTTGTATAACCTAAGATTCTTCTGGGTTAACAAAGTCAAAACGTGGACGACCTATGTCGGACGCCTTACCGCTTGCACAGTAGGCGCTGTAGTTGGCACATACATGCGCTACTTCGTATTGTTCACTGCATATTATGTATATTTATGGGTAATCGTCATGTTTGAGTAAATTTCACGCTCTGCCCTGACGCACCCTCAACACACGCCAACCAGCCCCGCAAAGCTCAATTGAGCCTTGCGGGGCTTTTTTTATTAGACTTTCAATGTTACTCGCCTTGTCAAACTGGGGACTGCCTTTCATTTCTCTCTTCAAACTTGTAACCCTTCATGCTTTTACGCTCTAAATCCTTGCTACACTTAACTCTTCAACTCTTCGCTTCCCTCAACTCTTCAACCCCTTGCTCCCCTCACCCCTTCTTCTCTAACCCCAAACCTAAATCACCACATACCCATAAAACGTCTCATCTATAAACCCATTCTTCAGCAAGAACTCCAGCAGTCTCAAGCACTTGCTTCCCTTCACGGATTCATAGCTCTCTTCCGCCAGCAAGCTTTCCAGGCTTTCGTACTGAAGGATCTCCCTGATGTCAATGCGCTTGGGCGAACGCGCTGAGTTTTTCATGTAGTTGATCTTGCTGCCCAGGTACATGATTGTGCTGGGCAAGTCAAGGGTTTCCCTATTCCCGTTGTAGATCATCTCTTCCACCAGGCCTCTGTATGCCTGGTATACGTCATTGTTCTCCCTCAGCGCGTTAATGTATTCCTCCTCAGTGCGCCCGCTGTATTCTCCTAGCAAAGAATGCATCTTTTCATAGACTTCGATCTCATTTTTCAAGAATAGCCTGTTGTTCTGCTCCAGCTCATTTATAGCCTTTATCCCGCCTCCGAAAATGGCCCTGAGCAGCCCCCGGCCTGAAACCAGGTCTCTGTAGTCCTCTGGGAACACGCTTTTATATGCGACCATAGCCAAGGCTTTGTTTATGTCTAGATCCTCTCGGTCTTCTGTTATCATTTCAAACTCGTTCACTGCGCTCTTCGCTTGCCTGCAATCCTTGATAGTAGCTGTCACAGCCTTTATCAGCTCTGGATCAATGTCATACGACTTCGCCAGCTCTGAGAACACCAGAGAGGATCCGTGGCTTGGCGGCACTGGTATGACAAAATCAAAAAACTTGTTCTTGTCGCTTTCAGAGAAAAACCCGTCCCTCAAAGTGTAGAAGAACCTGACTGGCGTTTTTCTCTCCCTGCAGTTGATCAAAAGATTGATCTCTCTTATTCTTTCAAAAATTCGTATGTAGTTGAAGCTGTCCAGATCTTCGAAGACAAAGTTTAGGGCTTTGGATTTCTCGAACTCGTCCGCCACCTCGCAAAAGCGCCTGTCAAAGAATGATTCAGGCATGTAGCCGACTGGATCTATCTTCATCATCGCGGCATGGGCCTTTGTCGAAGCGTTCTCCTGCATCTGGATGATAGCGAAAGCTATAAGGGCTATTATGGAGATGATCAAAATTGCTGCTGACAGAAGCCGGGAATCGTTTGTAATGGTTATGGAAAGGATATCCCTGAAAGCGTTTGATTCAACAGAGTTTGCGAAGTCAACCCAGGCCTGGAAAAACGCCAAGTGCAAGCCGAACAAAATGATTGCAATAGCGCTCACGCAAATTATTGCGCCTTGCGCAAACGAAACCTCCCTTTGGGCTTCCGGCCCAGACGGGCGCATAATCCTGGACAGCTGGCATACCAGCTTCCTCTCTATAGTCCCCTCGTCCACATATTGGCTGCCATCAAAGCGAGCCAATCCCAAATGGATGAACTTGACTCGGCTGTTTGCTTCATATGTCTCTATGACGCTTGTCTTGCCCGATCCAGGCGGCCCAATTATGCCAATGTTCTTGATGTCGCTATTTGCAAAGACAAAGTCAAGCGCTTTGCTGCGCGAGCCTATGCTAGCGTCCTTAGTCGGCGTGAGCTTCATGAATTCCGTCTCTTTTCTCTCGTGTGCCTTTCTGGGCTCAGTAGCCTTCGGCTCAGCAGCCTTCGGCTCAGGCCTCTTTGGCTCTAGAGCCTTGAGCTTAGCCATAGGCGCGTCCTTTGGCCTTGCAGCCTTCTTCTTGGGATCAAGCTTTGGCTGGTCAGGCGGTTTTGGCCTTGCCTTCTTAGGCTTATCCAGTTCTGGCCCTTCATCAGGATTGCCATCTGCGGCGCTTCTCGAGCCTTTTTGTTCCATTGTGCCATCCCCCTTTGCTCTTGCTGAGAGCATATCCCAAAATTCCTAATTTTCGCAATTAAAGCCATCGCCGTGACTTTAGCGAGCAATAAAAAATTAATTTTGGGATATGCTCCAAGGCAATTATAGAGCAGTCGAACCATGATGTCAATCGACGCAATTTAACGAAATAACGCTCGAAATGCTTGCTTTTGGCGGTTTTGAGTTGGCGTGAAAAAAAATAAAAATGCGTGGGATGCCAGGTTTCGAGTCCTAAAAGAAAGTCGCTTTTCACCCAGACTGGGTTTAGCATGTTCGAGCTTAAAGCAAGGAACTTTTCCCTCGAATCAAGCGCTTAATCGCTAGTAGCGCTTCCCATTCGCCACGGACCCCTTTATTACCGTATTCACTCCCATATTCTAACAAAAACCCTGCCGGGCTTGCCCTGCCCGCCCTTTTGTTGTACAATTGCCAGGATCGCCAAAATCCAATACATAAGGGATGATAATCATGAGCAAAATAAGAGTCATTGCAGTATTTGGAACTCGCCCTGAAGCGTCCAAGATGGCGCCCCTCATTCGGGTCTTGCAGAAAAGCCCCGATATAGAGGCCCTTGTGGCAGTAACCGCCCAGCACAGGCAGATGCTAGATCAGACTTTGCAGCTCTTTGGCATCACGCCTGACTATGATCTAGACATAATGAAGCCCAGGCAGACATTGGCGGGGATAACCAGCTTGGCTCTAAACGGCGTGTCCGAATGCCTCAAGGAGGCGAAGCCTGATCTAGTCCTCGTGCACGGGGACACAACCACAACCTTTGCCGCATCCCTTGCGGCGTTCTACAATGGCGCCAAGCTTGGCCATGTTGAAGCGGGGCTCAGGACCTATGACAAGGCGCAGCCTTTCCCGGAGGAGATGAACCGAAAGCTCACAAGCGCCCTGGCCGACCTGCACTTCGCCCCGACACGGCAAGCCAAAGAAAATTTGATAAAGGAAAATATATCTGAGCAAACTATTTATATTACAGGCAATACCGCCATCGATTGCCTGAAGTATACGCTTGAGGACGGCTATGAGTTCAAGACGCCTGAAATAAAGGCTCTTTTCGATGATCCAGAGAAAAAGAGAGTCATAGCCATGACAGCCCACAGGCGCGAAAACCTGGGCAAGCCTTTGGAAGACATCTGCCTTGCGATCAAGCGCATAGTGCTGGAATTCCCTGACGTTCATCTTGTGTATGCCGTGCATTTGAACCCCGCTGTGCGGGACACCGTCTTTCCGATTCTAGGGGAAACCCCCAGGGTGCACCTGGTGGATCCGCTTGACGTAAAGGAAATGCACAACCTGATGAACCAGTCCTACATGGTTCTCACTGACTCAGGCGGGCTTCAGGAAGAGGTGCCTTCAATGGGCAAGCCTGTGCTGGTTCTGAGAAACGTAACGGAAAGGCCAGAAGCTGTTGAGTCAGGAACTGTCGCGCTGGCTGGCGTTAAAGAAGAAGGGGTTTACAGCTCCTGCAAGGAGCTTTTGACAAACCAATCCCTTTATTCCAAGATGGCGCAAGCGAAAAACCCCTTTGGCGACGGCTACGCCTCAGAGCGAATACTGGAGGCGATACTGCAGCATTTCTAGAGAGGAGGCGCCTTCTGGAAAAAGAACCAAAGAAAAACGAGCCAAGCGTATGGCGCGCCCTTGGGCTATTCACCCAGCTTGGCCTCTCAATGGCTGTATGCGTCATGATAGGCATTTTCTCTGGCAGCTTCCTGGACAAGCTCTTTGGCACGTCTCCATGGCTTTTGTTTGTCTTCGCTATATTCGGAGCTGGCGCGGCCATAAAAGTGCTTTTGGATACAGCCAAGAAAGCGCTATAGGTTTTGATTTTTGTTTTAATTTATTTTTTTGCTCCAAGGCGCGCCTGCGCGCCTTGGAGCGGATTTAACGCTCTAATGCTAAAGATCTGTTGCAATCTTTGATTTATCTTTTTTAATTCAATCACTTAATTTAATCACTTAATTCAATCACTTAATCCAATCACTTAGTGCATATCCCAAAATTCCGTTAAGGTGCCGAAAAAGTCATCGCGATGCTTTAACGCGTGACTTTTTCGGTGCCATGGAATTAATTTTGGGATATGCTCTTAATCCAATCACTTAATTCAATCTTACTTACCCGCGCTTTTTCAAAGCGCTCACAAAGGATGATCGCTTTGCCCACACTCTCCTCCACTGGAAAGACCTTAATCACCGGGCTTTTTGTTTTGTTTGCCGCATTTTCGGCAATAGGGCTTCTTGTCATAGCCCTTGTCTATCCATTTGACACGCCTTTGTCGTATGTTGCCGGGCTTTTTGGCGGGATTGCGCTTTCTGCAATAAAAGTGGCGATGATGGAGCATTCTATAAACAAGGCAGTAGACATGGGCAAGGACGCCGCGCCATTGTATTCTGTGGCCATGTATATCTCGCGCGTTACGCTGACAGGCGTGTTTCTGGTTCTAGCCGCAGTCAGCCCAAGCGTGAGCGTTTGGGGCGCCGCGATCGGGCTTTTGAGCCTGTCCCTTTCGGCATACGGCGTGAAGTTTTTCGGCCGAAAAGCCATGGGATAGCCAAATTATATTGATTTCAAAGCCAGGTTTGCCAAAATCAAATTTTTCTTAACTTACCGCTCGCAAGTTTAGCTAGGGGGGCAAGGGATGGATTTTTCCAACAAGAAGCTCGCTATTCTATTTCGCGTCGGAGACGCTAACGTTTACCTGACCAACACGCTTGTCAGCACTTGGACAATAGGCCTTGTCCTTATAGCTCTTGCCTTTGTTTTAAGGCTGATGTACATGAAGAGATACCAGGACGCGCCAGCATCCGGGAGCTTGCAAAACGTTCTTGAGCTGGCTGTCGAGACAATGTCAAACTTCGTAACCTCAACCCTGGGCCACAACCTGACTGGCCTTGGCGGCTACTTTTTCGGGGTCTTCGTTTTCATCATCATTTCAAACTTCAGCGCCTTGGTCGGCCTAAGGCCGCCTACAGCTGATCTATCGACCACTCTGGCCCTTGCCTTGAACACCTTTTTTCTTACCCACTTCTTAGGCATCACAAGGCAGCAGGGCGAATACTTCAAGGAATACGTAAACCCGGTTTTCATCTTCCTCCCCATACACCTGATCGGAGAGATCTCAAAGCCCATATCGCTGAGTTTCAGGCTCTTCGGAAACATCCTGGGAGGAGTCATAATACTTGGCCTGCTGTACAAGGCGCTGCCGATTTTGCTCCGCTTTGCCGTGCCGGACGTTTTGCACCTGTACTTCGATCTGTTTGCTGGATCCCTGCAGGCGTACATTTTCACGATCTTGAGCATGACTTACATCAGGTCCAAGGCCGAAGGCTCGGAATAAAGGCATATCCCAAAATTTAGGCCTTTTCGCCTTCGCTTTTGGGATAGCGACTTTCCAAGCTTCGCCAAACTTTTTTGATTTGCGCAGCATTCTTGCGATTCGCCGAACTTCTGGTTTGCGCAGTATTTTCGGCTTCTCCAAACTTAAAGGAGGCAATCTAATGGATCCAAAAGCATTTGTGCTAGGCATGTCCGCCTTGGGAGCGGGCTTGGCCATCATAGGCGTTATGGGCGCTGGCGCCGGGCAGGGATACGCTGCCGGGAAAGGCGCTGAAGCTGTGGGCAGACAGCCTGAGGCAAGAGGCGCAATCATGAGCACTTTGTTGATTGGTGTCGCAATCGCTGAGACAACGGCCATATACGGGTTGCTTGTAGCGATCATACTGCTTTTCGCAAATCCCTTGATTGGAAAGCTGTAAAGGGGGGAGTCAGATGGGCATCCCATTTGCGCTTCTGGAGGCGATGCCTCCAGGATCGATCCTGCACTTCGACAAGGAGTTTCTCCTGGAGCTTGGGATACAATGGATTAATACGATAGTCATCGCTGTGGTGCTGTCAAAGGTGCTATACAAGCCGGTCAAGAACATGCTTGACAAGCGGGCGCAGAAAGTGGCCGCGCAACTGGACGGCGCGAAAAAGGCCAGCAATGAGGCCGACACTTTGAAAGAAGAGTATGAGTCAAAGCTGGTCGGGATTGACACCCAGAAAGCGGAGATATTGGCGAACGCCAAGGCGCTGGCCAAGGCCAGCGCTGACAAGACCCTTGCTGACGCAAGGGAAGCGGCAGAGAAACTTCGGAACAGGGCGTCCGCTGACATCAGGAGCGCTGAGGAAAACGCGAAAGCTGAAATGAAGAGGGAAATGATAGACATATCGTTTCTTCTGGCTGGCAAGTTTGTAGCCGCCTCCCTTGACGACAAGACCAGGAGCGATTTGGTTGACAGCGCCTTGGATGAGCTGGGGGGAGTCAAATGGCTAGCGTAGGATCCAAGTTCGCGCGGGCTTTGTTCGACGCTTGCGTCGAGGATGACAGCCTGGAGGAGTCCTACGGGGACGCCCAAGCGGCGCTTGCCAGCTTTGAGGACCCCGAGCTGTCCGAATTCCTGTCTGAGCCCAGGATCAAGGATTCTGAGAAGCTGGCGGTTATAGCCAAGGCTTTCACAGGGGCCAGCCCTGAGATCTTGGGGTTGGCCAGCGCCATGATACGGCACAGAAGGCAAGACGAGCTAGTGATTGCGTTGAAGCTTTTCCTGGAGCTGGCTAGGGACAGGCTTGGAATAATACTGATTAAAGTCTCAAGCCCAGCTCCCTTGAGCGAGAGGCAGCGGGAAAGGCTTCGGGCGCTAATCGAGAAGCCTACAGGCAAAAAGGTTGAGTTTGTTGAAGTGCAAGACAAGGCTTTGATAGGCGGCCTGTCCGTGCGGGCTAATGGGCTTTTGATTGACGCCACTGTCAAAAGCAAGCTGGAAAAGCTGAGAAAGAGCTTGCGCGCGCAAGGAGACACCGGAGTACAAGGAGATACGCTATGAATCTCAGACCTGAAGAAATCAGCTCCGTCTTGAAAGAGGAAATCAAGAACCGGAAGTCTCAGCTGGACATAACGGAAGCTGGCACAGTCTTGCAGGTGGGAGACGGCATCGCCAGGATCCACGGCCTGCGCAGGGCCATGAGCGGAGAGCTTTTGGAGTTTGAGTCAGGGGTCTCCGGCATCGCCATGAACCTGGAGGAAGACAACATAGGCGCAGTGCTTCTTGGGCCTGACTCCGGGGTAAAAGAAGGGGATTCCGTCAAGCTCACAGGCGCTGTGGCGCAGGTTCCCGTAGGCGACGCCATGATCGGGCGGGTAGTCAACGCTCTGGGAGAGCCCATAGACGAAAAGGGCCCTATCAGCTCTCATGCCAGGAGGCCTATCGAAAGAGTGGCGCCTGGAGTCATTTCCCGCAAGGAAGTGAACGTTCCGCTCCAGACTGGGATAAAGGCGATAGACGCCATGGTTCCAATAGGCAGGGGACAGCGGGAGCTCATAATAGGAGACCGCCAAACCGGCAAGACAGCGATATGCATTGACACGATAATAAACCAAAAAGGCAAGGACGTATTGTGCGTGTATGTGGCGATAGGCCAGAAGACCTCGACTGTTGCCAGGATAGTAAAAAACCTGGAGGACTTCGGGGCGCTGTCGTACACTACCGTAGTCTCAGCCTCGGCCGCAGAGACCGCTCCGCTCCAATACATCGCGCCATACAGCGGATGCGCCATAGCCGAGGAATGGATGGAGCAAGGCAAAGACGTGCTGGTCATTTACGATGACCTGTCCCGGCACGCGGTCGCGTACCGGGCAATGAGCCTTCTTCTTCGCAGGCCGCCGGGTCGCGAAGCTTACCCTGGAGACGTCTTCTACCTGCATTCCAGGCTTTTGGAAAGAAGCGCCAGGCTATCGGAGAAATACGGCGGAGGATCAATCACCGCCCTTCCCATTATAGAGACCCAGGCAGGAGACATTTCCGCCTATATTCCCACAAACGTCATATCCATAACAGACGGGCAGATCTACATGGAGACAGAGCTGTTTAACGCTGGCATACGGCCCGCCGTAAACCCCGGCCTTTCTGTCTCCAGGGTCGGAGGATCCGCCCAGATAAAGGCAATGAAAAAGATAGCAGGACCCATTCGTGTCGAGCTTGCCCAATACCGCGAACTGGCCGCTTTCGCCCAGTTCGGCTCAGATCTGGACAAGGACACCTTGGACAGGCTAAGGCAAGGCGAGCGCATAGTAGAAATTTTAAAACAGCCCCAGTACAAGCCTCTTCCGGTTGAAGAGGAAGTCGTTATCCTTTACGCTGTGACAAGAAAGTATCTTAAAGACGTAAACGTAGAAAAAGCCCTGGAATTCGAAAGCCAGCTCCTCTCCTACATGGAGCGGAACGCCTCTGACGTCCTTGGCGAGATAAGGGAAACCGGTGACTTGTCCCCTGAGCTGGAGAAAAAGCTGGCGGAGCATATGGATGAGTTCAAGAAGCATGCTATACTTTAATAAATAAAAAAAATTAAAAAATATATAATAAAATAAAAAAATAATTAATATAAAAAAATAAAAACAAAAAAACAAATACAAAAAACCAAAACCAAAAACAAAAAACCAAAAACCATAAAAACCAAACCCAAATCCCAACTCAAGAAAGGAGCAGGCCATGGCTTCGATGCGCGCGATCAAGCGCAGGATAAGAAGCGTCGCCGGGACGCAGCAGATCACAAAGGCAATGAATTTGGTGGCGGCTTCCAAGCTGCAGCGGGCCGCCGCGAAGCTTGAAAGCGCCAGGCCCTTCTTCCGAGATTTCAAAATCTTGGCTGAAAACGCCATCTCCGGCACCCAGTCCACAAGCCCGTACCTAAAGCAGAGATCTGGCGAAAGGCTCTGCGTGATTGTGATAACAGGGGACCGGGGGCTGGCCGGAGGCTATAACGTAAACGTCTGCAAGGCGGCAATGGCCCTCTTGGACGGCAAAGAGGGCGAGAACGTGATCACTGTGGGAGTCAAGGGCAGGGACTACTTTCGCCGCAGGAGAAAGAGGATTACCAGAGCCTACAGCGGATTCTCGGAATTGCCGTTCTATCAGGACGCGCAGGAGATAGCCATGGTTGCCCTTGATCTTTTTGACGCTGGAGAAGTGGACGAGGTTCATGTGGCGTACACGCAGTTCGCGTCGACTTTGAGCCATATTCCGACTACGCAGCTGCTTTTGCCGCTGAAGGCTTCAACCGGATCCGGACTTATGGAGTTTGAGCCTGGAGAGGAAGCTTTCATAGAGCAGCTTATACCAAAGCACATTTCAACCCAAGTCTACGGCGCAATGCTTGAAAGCTCCGCTTGCGAGCAGAGCGCCCGCATGGCTGGAATGGACAGCGCGACCAAGAATTCAAGCGATCTCATCTCGAAGCTCACGCTGTCCTACAACAGGGCAAGGCAGGACGCCATAACCCAGGAGCTGACAGAGATAGTATCAGGAGCGAACGCGCTGGACTGACGCCCGGAAAGGATGAGTAGCTTGCCAGAGAACTCAGGAAAAGTCTTGCAGGTTGTGGGCGCGGTCATTGACATCCGCTTTCCGGATGGAGCGCTCCCAAGCCTGTACAACGCAGTGAAGGTTCAAGACGGAGAAAGGTATCTTATAGCCGAGGTTGCCCAGCATCTAGGCGACAACGTTGTAAGGGCAATAGCCATGACTTCAACGGACGGGCTGGTTAGAGGCCTGGACGTTATTGACACAGGCGCCCCCATCTCTGTTCCCGTAGGAAGCCAAACCCTGGGGCGGATGTTTAACGTCTTGGGTGAAGCCATAGACGCAAAGCCATTTGAGCCAGGAGAAACTTGGCCAATCCATAGGCCCTCCCCCACCTTTGCCGCCCAGGCGGCAACCGCTGACGTGCTGGAGACGGGGATAAAAAGCATAGACCTGCTTTGCCCGTACTCTAAAGGCGGCAAGATCGGGCTCTTTGGAGGCGCTGGAGTAGGCAAGACAGTGCTTATCATGGAGCTCATACGAAACATAGCCACCGAGCACGGAGGCTACTCAGTGTTTAGCGGAGTCGGAGAGCGGACCCGTGAAGGCAATGACCTGTACCATGACATGCAGAATTCCGGGGTCATACAAAAGACCGCCCTGGTTTTCGGGCAGATGAACGAGCCCCCTGGGGCAAGAATGAGAATAGCCCTCACCGGGCTTACAATGTCTGAATATTTCAGGGATGTGGCGCATCAGGACGTGCTGCTTTTCATTGACAACATATTCAGGTTTGTCCAGGCTGGATCCGAGGTTTCAGCATTGCTTGGCCGAATGCCCAGCGCCGTCGGCTACCAGCCAACGCTCGCAAGCGAAATGGGCGCCTTGCAGGAACGCATAACTTCAACCAAAGGCGGATCCATCACCAGCGTCCAGGCAGTGTACATCCCTGCCGACGATCTCACAGATCCCGCGCCAGCCACGACTTTCGCGCATCTGGACGCGACTACTGTCCTATCCCGCTCGATAGTGGAGCAGGGCATCTACCCTGCGGTTGATCCGCTGGAGTCCAGCTCAAGGATACTTGATCCCCAGGTGATAGGCGAAGAGCACTACAGAACGGCGCGTGACGTTCAGTCCATTCTTCAGAGGTACAAAGAGCTTCAAGACATCATAGCGATCCTTGGGATGGATGAGCTTTCTGAAAACGACAAGCTTATAGTGAGCAGGGCCAGAAAGGTCCAAAGGTTCCTGTCCCAGCCGTTCTTTGTCGGAGAGAAGTTCACAGGCCTTCCTGGCAAGTATGTTCCAGTCGCTGAAACTGTCAGAGGCTTCAAGGAAATTTTGGACGGCAAGCATGACTCCGTTCCAGAAGGCTTCTTCTTGAACGCTGGCAGCATAGAGGACGTGATAGCCCGTGCCTAGGCTTCGCCTGAAGATCGCCACTCCAAAAAAGCTGCTCTATGACGGGGAAGCTGACATGGTAATACTCAGGACGTCAACCGGGGACATGGGCATACTGCCTGGCCATCATAGGGTAAGCGCGATTATGGGATACGGCGCGCTGAAGATAGTAGACGGCGAAAACAAGAGCGAGGTGGCTGTAATGGGCGGGCTGGCCCAGGTCTCTGGAGACGCCGTCACTGTCTTGTCAGAAGTCGCTGAGTGGCCCAGCGAAATTAGCCTCATCCGCGCCGAAGCGGCGCTTGAGCGCGCGAGACAGCGCTTGGCTCAAAAAGACAGCGACGTGGACATGCAAAGAGCTGAGCTTTCCCTTAGAAGGGCGCTTGTTCGCATTGAAGTGTCCTCCTACCCGATCATCCGCCCGGGCAAGTAGATTTTTGCGCTTGCGGATTTCACTCGTTAAATATATAATTCTTTTATAGGCTATGCAACCCGGCAACAAGGGGGTTCCCCCCTTGTTGCCGGGTTGCCATTGCCGCCTGACGGCGGCGTGAAGCTTGAAGGATATTGCCGCAGGCTCGCCTCGGCTCGCCCATGAAATGTGGAGGATTGCGGATGAGAAGAATGGGTCCTCTTGCTCTTGCGGTTTTCTTGGCTCTCGCGCCTTGCCAGGCGCTGTCTGCGCCAACGGGCGCGGTCATAAGCTCCGTTTCCCGGCTGGATCTGTCCAGCGGGCGGATTTCCGGGCAGCGGGCCTTATACCACTTGGAGCTTCCCAACACCTGGGTAGGGTACATGATAGCGGATAGGGAAAAGATAGCTAACGGGGAAGAGCCCCTGGACAAGCTGATCTTCTATTACAAGCCCACGAGCAAGACAGACAAGCCCGCTCCTGTTCTCGAGCTTAACGTGCATAGCAAGTTTGGGTTCGAAATGGAGGAAGGGCATCGCCTCCTGCTTGAAAGCAGCCGCTACTATTTCACAGTCTGGACTCCCGCCAGCGAGACGCTGCCGACAAAGACAGACCAAGCCGTTTACAACGAGCTGCTAAAAAACGCCAAGGACGACCAGTACATGATAGCCTTGCTTCGCTTGGCGCCGGGCGACAGCAAAGTCTACCGCAACACCATTTGGGTCAATGGAAAAATGCTGAAGATAAAGTCAATCACGCAAGGAAACGTGACATACCTGCCCATCCGGGAAACCTGCGAGCTGCTTGGGTACGAAATCGGCTGGGACGGCCAGAAGCGCGCCGTCTCGATCAGCCGCGGCGACTACTCCCAAACGCTCATGGTTGAGGGCAGTCCCGCGAAAGGCGGGTTCAACATACTTATCCATAATGATCGCTCCTTCATCTCGTCCCTCTACTTCATATATTACTTGTCGCTGAATGTCGAGATAGACGAGGTGGCTAACGTCATGGTAAATGAGTTTTAAAAAAAGCTTAATTTCTTTTTGCGGCCGGGAGGGCATTTTTAGATGATTGAAACCAAGTGGATTCTCTCTCTTGGGCCTGGGCTAGACGACGCCTATGCCATAAGGCATGAGGTGTTCACGCTTGAGCAGTCGTTTCCCCAAGAGCTCGACCACGACGGAAATGATGACTCAGCTGTTCACCTTGTTGTCTTTTCCGGCGGCAAGCCCGTTGGCTGCGGCAGGATCCTGAAAAGCCCTGAAGGTGCCATTCTTGGCCGCATTGCTGTGCTAAAGCGCGAGCGCGGCACGGGCTTGGGCGATCTCATTGTCCGGATGCTGATTCGAAAGTCCTGCGAGTTGGGCATGGAAACGCAGCTTATCCATGCCCAGGCCTACGCCAGGGGCTTCTATGAGAAGCTGGGCTTCGAGGCTTTTGGAGAGCCTGACGAGGTGATTGGCAAGCCGCATCTTCACATGCGTCATGTTGGAGACGTCTCCGGCTGCCGGGATTAGCGCTCGCAGGGCTTTTTCAACGCTACTTTTGCATTGGGGGATATGCTCTAAAAGCCAGGGCGATGCGCCCTGGCTTTTATTTTAATTTTTATTTTTATATTATATTTTTTTAAAATCAATCTTTTTTTCTTTTTTAAATGCTGCGCCACACTCATAACGCGCATAAGCGCGCGAGATCTAACCAGCCTTTCTTGCGCATGCCATAAAATCCCCTTGAAGGCAGGGTTGCGCCCTGCCTTCAAGGCTTTTAGCGCAGTCGTACGCGCGCTGGCGCTTACGGCGCCGGCTCAGGCACAATAGCCTGAATGTAATACGAGCCCGCTGTCGTTATGTATTTCTCAGCGGATCCGTCCGGCTTGTTGCTTAGCCATGTGTAATTTATCCAAACTTCCCCTTCTGGGGTTATCGAGACAGTGCCCGAGCCTACGGAGATGAGGGCGCCGTTGCTGAACTGGCCAGACGCTGTGGCAGGGTACCTGCGCTCCGCTGGCGGCCATAGGAAATCTGGAAGCGTGAACAGCTTCGTCCTGACTATCGAGGACTCCAGCGAGCTTCCCGTAATCCTCACGTTCAGCGCGAACTTGGCCTCAAACCCGTTTGACAGGTAGAATGAGTCAGGCCCAGGCGCGAATACTGTGTACGTGGAGCTCTCCGTCGATGGCGTGAGGTAGTTCTTCCAGTCTTTGAAAGCCGCTTCCTCTTTGGCCGCAATGGACAGGATGTCGTTGCTGGCGTCGGAATCCCAGACTGTGGCGATTTTGACCAGCGCCTCATAGACAGCCAAAGCGCTTGGCAACTCGAAGTGAGTGCTGTCGGCGCTGAGCAGGGTGGACAGCGAAAGCCCAGATCCTGAGATCTTGCTCTCGCTGTTGGCCATGAGGAACTCGCCCTCTTCGGCTTCCAGCAAAAGCTGCTCAAGCGTGGCTGTTCCGCCGTACGCTTCCTCCCCCAGGTATATCCTGAAGGTGTCAGATATGAAGTACAAGGTCTCCAGGTCCTTGGTTTCCAGGAGATCGTACTGCTCTTGGGTGATGTCCTTCTTAAACTTTACCAAACCCATGCGTTTGTTTCCCCCCTTGGAGCATATCCCAAAATTAATACCTTAGCTTGAAAAAGTCACGCGTTAAAGCATCGCTGTGACTTTTTCGGCGCCTTTACGGAATTTTGGGACATGCACTAGCTATTGCACTGCCTATAAAAATGGCAGCGTTTTTTTAGCCTGTACGTTTTTTGCTAAAGGAGCATATCAATGATATGCTCTGATATCCCAAAATAAAAATTTTGTGATATGCACTTCGGCATGCTAAACAAACCAATCCCGCGTTTTTACCCTAATATGTAAATCACTATGTGCGAGCGTTGATGCTGTCCGCTAAGAAACGGGCCGCTCTGCAGCATAAAAATCCGCGATTATTGCCAGTACACGCCAATCTTAGTTATAGACTCCTGGATCCTGTCCAGCTTGGCGTCTAGGGCCTTGAACTTCCTGTCCATGTCCCAAATTATTCTTCCTAGCGCTACGCAAATTTCCTCAATGTCGGCGGCCTTTGCCGCGCCCTCTTCCTGGGGCGCTGGCGCTTGCGGCCTTCTCTCAGGCCTGCCCCTCTTTTCGAAGTCTTCAACTGTGAAGAGGAATCCTCCGCAGAAAGCAGCCTCTTCCCGGCCTGTGGAACAAACCAGCATTGCCTGGATGTCGCCAGCCCTGCCAAACGCAGTTGGCGAAGCCTTGAACTCCAGGGCGCGATCAGCTTCCTCCAGGTGTTGGCTTGCGAACATCACGCCTCTCTGGTAAAAGTTCAGCGTGTAGTAGCCCGCCGGATCCACGGGATAGGGGTACTGCCTTCTTCTTAGGCTCAGCCGGAAAGTGATGTTGTGCCGCCTGCAGTCGGAAGTGTCGAATATGATGTTCGTGCGGCCAGGATTAGCCTCTGATGCATCCAATTCTAATGA
>JAISWZ010000689.1 GCA_031270945.1 Clostridiales bacterium
GCTGTCTACAACCTTCTCGTGGAGAAAAGGGGCAAAGACGAAGCGGTTGTCTTTGCCAGAAGCGCAACTGTAGGCTGTCAGTCATTCCCCGTTCATTGGGGCGGAGACTCATTTGCCACTTACGCCTCAATGGCCGAAACGCTTCGGGGCGGGCTGTCGTTGGCATGCTGCGGCTTTGGGTTCTGGAGCCATGACATAAGCGGGTTTGAGGCTACCGCCACACCTGACTTGTACAAGAGATGGCTTGCGTTTGGCATGCTTTCAACCCATTCCAGGCTTCATGGAAGCGGCTCGTATCGCGTCCCCTGGCTTTTTGACGAGGAAAGCGAAGACGTCTGCCGGGCTTTCGCGAAGCTCAAGATAAAGCTGATGCCTTACATCTACGCCCAGTCGGTTCTCTCCTGCGAGGAGGGGATAGGCGTGATGCGCCCGATGGCTATGATGTTCCCGGATGATCCAGCATGCGGAACCTTGGATCTGCAGTACATGCTGGGCGACAGCCTGCTGTGCGCCCCGGTTTTCAGCGATGACATGACCTGTTCCTACTACCTGCCTGAGGGGGTCTTCACCAACGCCATAACTGGAGAGAAGAGGGTCGGAGGCAGATACTTCAAGGATACGGTCAGCTATTTCGAGATGCCGTTGTATGTGAAAGAGAATACCATTCTTGTTACCAAGGAAGACGGGAATGACTGCTACGACATTACGGCTTATGAGTTAAAAGAAGCCAGCGCTCTCATATATCTTGAAGGCGCTGTCAAGGCCTGCAAGGTTTCCGGAATAATTCAAGGCGAAACGTTGTCGTTTAGTTTTGAGTATTTCACAGATCCCGTAAAGCTGAATATTGTCTCTGGAGAAAATCAGGTTTCCGTGCCTCTTGGGGCCGCCAGCTTGGTTTTAGGGGGAGGACAAAATGAGTGATGGCAAAGGCTTGCCGTTTGAAAACAGCGAGTTGGCGTTGGCGGATCGCGTAACTGATCTGCTGTCAAGAATGACGCTTGATGAAAAGATCTCCTTCTTGCCGTCCAGGCATCCGCCAATTGAGCGGCTTGGCCTGAGAGAGTTCTGGCTTGGCGGAGAAGGCGCGCACGGAGTTGTGCTTCGCGACGGGGGAAAGGCTACGGTTTTTCCCCAACCGCTTGGAATCAGCATGACTTGGGACAAAGAGCTGGCCCATAAGATCGGTGAATGCATAGCGGACGAAGCTCGCGTCTACCACGACAGGTATGACAGAAAAGGGTTTCTGGTTCTTTTCTTTCCCACTATAGATATGGAGCGGGATCCTAGATGGGGGCGAAACGAGGAGGCCTACGGAGAAGATCCGTTTTTGGCTGGAAAGCTCGCGTCGGAGCTTATAAAAGGGCTTCAGGGAGATGACGAGATCCAGCTGAAAGTGGCCGCCATGCCCAAGCATTTCTACGCGAACAATTACGAGTTCGAGAGAACCTCGGCTGACTCCGTGATCGGAGAGAAGCTCAAGAACGAGTACTATCTCAGGGTCTTCGCCTACGCCTTTGAAGAAGGGCATGCCAAGTCCCTCATGTGCGCCTACAACAAGATAAACGGCAACATTGGCTTGATAAATCCCGAACTAAACTCCATAGTCAGAGGGCGCTGGGGATCGGACGGCTTCTATGCGACCGATGGTGGCGCGTTTGGCCTGGCTGTGACAGAGCACAAATTTGGCACTTACGCGGAAGCGGCTGCGGCCGCCTTGAAAGCGGGGCTGGACGCGTTTCTTGACAAGCCGGAACTTGTGATTGAATCAGTGGCAGAAGCGGTTTCCCAGAGTCTCCTCTCGGAAGAAGACATTGACGCCACTCTGTCCCGCCAGCTCCCGATCCTGTTTAGGCTTGGCGTATACGGAGGCGACTCCAACCGCTTTGCCAATGTGCCAGAGAGCGCCTTGTGTTCTGAAGAAAACTCCCTTCTGGCAAGAAAGACTGCCAGGGAAGCTGTAGTCCTGCTTAAGAACGACGGCTTGCTGCCTTTGCCCAAGGACACCAAAAAGATAGCGGTTGTCGGAAGGCTAGGCGATGAAAACCTGCCTGACTGGTATTCAGGAAACCCGCCGTATAGCTTCACGATTCTGGATGGAATAAGAAAAGCGTTCCCAGACAGCGAGGTGGAGTTTGCTGACGGATGCGACATAACCGCGTTTTACAGCGAAAGCGATCTCGCATGGGCTAGGGTAGGTGAAGACGGAAATCTCGTCTTTGACGGAACCCTTGAAACCAGGACTCTTTTTCACACCACAGACTGGGGCTTTAATGGCTTCGCTTTTAGAGACGCCTCTACCGGCAAGTTTTTAACTACAACCTTAGAAGGCAGTGTCCGCGCAGACGCTGATGAATTTTGGGGCTGGTTTTTGAGAGAGCTTTTCTTTGTTAAAGACGGCCAGATCAACGACGGCAAGTTTTCCGAAGAAAAACCCCACGGAAGCTTAAGCAGCGTTGGAGTGGCAATGAAAAAGGGAGTAAGCGTCTACGACAAGCCCTATGCGGAAAATGCCGCTGACAGCGTAAACGCGGTGCTGGGCAAGATCACGATAAAGGTTGTAAAAGACGGACTCCAGGAAGCAAAGAAAGTGGCTGAGAACTCCGACGTGGCCATTCTGGCTCTGGGAAACCACCCACTTGTTGGTGCCAGGGAATGCATTGACCGCATAGACTTGGAAGTGCCAGAAAGATGGAAACAGCTGGCCGAAGCAGTGCAAGGCGTTTGCGAGAATACAATTCTTTCTCTAATATCCGGCTATCCATTCGCCCTAAAACCTCTTGAGGACTTGTCCAAGGCTGTTCTCTTTACTGCCCACGGCGCCCAGGAGCTTGGAACCGCGATAGGTGAGACCCTGGCTGGCGTTAACAATCCAAGCGGGAAGCTTTCGCAAACTTGGTACGCAACCAGCGAAGAGCTGCCTGACATCAATGACTATGACATAGCGAAAAACAAAATGACCTACATGTATTGCGTCAGGCCAACGCTTCATCCCTTTGGATTTGGGCTGAGCTACACAAGCTTCAAGCACTCTGATCTAGTGCTGGAGGCTTTGCCAGGCGGCGCCTTCAAGGCCGGATTTTCTGTAACAAACACTGGCGAGGTTCCTGGAGAAACAGTAGGCCAGCTCTACTTCTCCTATATTCATGACGAAAACGAGCCCAGAAAAAGGCTTATCGGATTTGAAAGAGTCTATTTGGCACCAGGCGAGACAAAGCAAATTGAGATAGAAGTGGCAGCCAAGGAATTTTTGTCATTTGACGAAAAGACCGGAAGCTTTGAATTCATTGATCGTAAACGCGTGTTTTTCGCCGGGGCAAGCGCCGAGGATTTGCCGCTGCAAGCGGAGTTTTAAAGGCTTGGCGGAAGCAGGCCTGCCTGGCATCAAAGGCGGGCAACGATAAGAGCATATCCCAAAACACCAAGCCTTGTGGGGATCCTGAGATATGCGAAAGGCGCAAGCCTTTCGCATATCGGGAAAGCCATGAGGCTTTTTTGATCTTGTTTAAGACCCGAGGCTCAAAAGTGAAAAGCTCAAGCCTTGATCTCATTTAAAGCTTTTTTTGATCCTATTTTGAGAGGTCATAATATGAGTGATTTGGTGCCTCAAACGGCACAGCCACACTCAATCCCGTCGCCGTTGTTGCAGTCGTATGTGGTTACAGTGATTCCGTTTACTGTCACGCCTCGCTATCGGGAAAGCGAATGAAGTCGGGATATACGCTAGCGAGGGACGTGTCAGGAGAGCTCCTGAGAAAAGACGCGGTAACAACCATGGTAAATTCACTCTTGGCAGGAATGAACAAAACGCCTAGCATTTTGCTGGACAAGCTGGCTTCAGAGGGCGTTTTCAGCCAGGAAAGCGCTGAGAGCTTCAAATCCTTTGGCGCAGCCCAAGGGCTTACGGCAAAATAAAGCAAAAAGTGCTAAAACAAAGCAATCGAAAAAGCGCTAAAGCAACGCATCAATAAAGCGTTAAAACAAAGCAATCCAAAAAGTTTAAATCACTGACATACAAAACCCCAGGCGCTTTGCGCCTGGGGTTTTGGCGCTTTTGGGAAGTTTGGTGTTTGAAATCTAAAAAAGCTAGGAGAAATCATAGGATTATTATGAAAGTTTAATTATAGCAAAATCTACAAAAAAAGAGTGAGGACAGCCAGTTGATTTATTCAATATTCAGTAGTATAATTATACTGACAATGCGTTCTTGCGCATAATTCCAAGGCTCCTCCGGCCTTGACAAAGCGGGTGAAAAATGGAAGCGGCGAACGATTACAGCGAAAACATCTATTCGCCTCATTGCGACTTCTATATCGACAAATGCAGGCGCCCAGACGGCTTCGAAATGCAGTATTTCCACTTCCACAGGAAGTTTGAGATCTACTATGCCGTGGAGGGATCATTGAAGTTCTTCATCGACAACAGCATTTACCTGGTGAATGCTGGTAATCTCGTGCTTTTGGGGGCGGATAGCGTACATAAGACGACATGCGCCGAAAACAAGCCGTTCACGCGCTATGTCGTCAACTTTAGCCCAGATTACCTGCTGGAGCTGTCCAAGGCGTTCCCGGATGCCGAATTGATGAAGTGTTTCGACCATGGCTTGAACTTGATCCAGTTGTCGCTAAAAAGGCAACAGACAGTGGAATCCCTGCTCTCGCTGATGTGGGAAAGCCAGCCTGACTCAAGTGAAGGCGAGGTTTCAAGAAAGCTGGTTCTTGGACAGCTTCTGCTGTACCTTGATTCCTGCGCGATAGAGGCCAAAAGCAAAGAGGCGGGCAAAACATCAAACAGCATTGTCGAAGGCGCGCAGAAGTACATAAGCGCAAACTTTAGCTCCAAGCTTACCCTGACTGACATAGCGAAGCATGTCTTTGTGAATGAGCACTATCTTTCCAGGCTCTTCAAAAAGAGCACAGGCGTCGGCATAATCGAGTACATAAACAACATCCGGCTAGCGGAGGCAAGGCGCCTTTTGGAAAAGACGACTTTAAACGTCTCCAGCGTAGGCGAGATGGTTGGCTTTGGCACAACAACGCACTTTTCCCGGCTGTTCAAAGATTCAATGGGAATGTCCCCACAGGGGTTTCGCAAGCTGTTTCATTCGAGGGAGTAGGTGTTTTAGGAGATTGAGAGATTTATTGAGTAAAAATCAAGGAATTTAACTAAAAAAACAAGAGGCTTGAGTAAAAAATCAAGGGGTTTAACTAAAAAAAGAAGGCTTTTTTAGCCTTCTTTTTTTGCTTTTTTTTGTTTTTTGCTTTTTGAAATGACTTTTCGCCCTTTAGGACTCTGGATAAATTAATAAATTATAATAGCGTCCCAGTTACCTGTCTCTATCCCTCAAGGCGTTTCCAGCGAGATGCGTTGTCAGAGACCAGCTCTGCCAGTTTTCGGGGCTGTACTTCATCGTGAAATTGTCGAGGCGGTTGTTCAAAAGGCGCTTAAGCTCTTCGTTGTTTGCGTTGGCTGGGTCGTTAAGCAGCTTGATTATGGCGTCAGCGCTTTCATAACTCAATGATGTTGTGTCAAACGGCATGGAGTTTGAGCCTATGCCTGAGAATATGCCAATGTCCCCGCTGCTTTTGTACGCTTGGATGTTTAGCCTGTCTGAAATCGTGCCTGCGCCTGTTATGTTGGCGATGATGTAGAACAATACTACAACCTTGCCTCCTGCGTGGATGAAGTCAAAGCCCTTGTGCTTTAGGACCATTAAAAGATAGCAAAGGGTTATCCCTACAAGAACTGTTTCCATGGCCAGAAACGTGACCACAAGAAGCCTGAGGGGCGTAAATCGGTAAGCGCTGATGTAGAGGCTTATCCGGTAGAAAGATGAAGCTATCAAAATCCCTGTGAAGAAGCTCAGGAGTATGAGAAGCAGAGTCATGGCCTTCCCGGTTTGCCCTCCGTTTATCACTGTCAGGCAGAGAATCAAAACGCCGAAGTTTATGACAGAGACGAATACGAGCTGAAAGAATCCTTCCCTGGCATAATTCGCGTATATTATTCCGTCAGGAAGTTTCCAGTACCCGCCCGTGAAGAGGAAGGCGACCTGGATCAAGCAGAACATGGCAAAGAGCAGGTTCAAAAGGACAAGGAAGGTGCCAGGCATGACTGAGCCTATGGAAAAGACCAGAGGCTTTTTCCCCTCTTGAGTCTTTTTGCTTGTAAAGTGGCCCAAGAAGCCCATGAACAGAACAAAGAACAAAATTGTAACCGCTATGTGCGCCGGAATGTCTCCGACGTTATCCAAGATCTCCTCTATGTAGTAGGAGAAAATGGGATCCGCTGAAGCAAGCAATGAGCAAATGACTATCAAAAACGGGATGGATATGAGCGCGGCCAGGAGCGCTTGGCCAACGGACTTCATCCGCTTCTTGTCGATATCTCCGGAAAAGCTTTTCACGAACGGAACCAGGTGCGAGAACATCGAGAAGAGGGAGCTCAAAAGCAGGTAGATGTAGTTTAACGAGAAAGGGCGATCCTTGTACCCTGATACCCTGTGCATCGCATAGGTCAGCATGCAGTAAGCCGCAATGATGTTTAGGTAGTTGAACGCCGAGAGAGGCAGGATCGCATTCAGCAACCCAAGCGCTCCTATCGGGAAAAACCAAAGGTACCCTTCCTTGCACCTTTCCACGTTCAGGATCTTCAGCGCCAAAACCGCGACGCCCATTGCTGAGAAAATGAAGACGGTTGAAGACAGGCTGGCGAATATGTCTTCGCCAGTGAAGCAAAGCGAGTACAGCGCTGCCAAAGCCAGCGCCAACCCTGAGAGCCTAAGCCGTTTGCCGCCTGAGTCGGCATAGCTTTGAGGATGGCCTTGCGCCGCAAGGCTAGAGGTGTTTTCCATTTCGCATCTCCTCGTAGTTTGGCGGGTCAGGCTCGTCAGTGAATTCCAGCAGGTCACCTGGCTGGCATTCCAGCGCCCGGCAGATCGCGTCTAGTGTAGAGAAGCGAACAGCCCTAGCCTTGCCCGTTTTTAGGATTGATAGGTTGGTTGCAGAAATGCCGGTTTTCTGCGACAAGTCATTAAGGCTGATTTTGCGCTTGGCCATAACGACATCTAAATTTGACATTATCATACGCTCCAGCGCCCTTCTGTGCCGTTGAATCTATTATACAAGGGGCTTCAATGATTGTCAATAGATTTTTTACGATTATCGTAAATTATTTTTCGTGATTCGTGGGCGCTGGCTGCGAGGGGGTGCCTGGCAGCTTGTGGGAGCGTAACCCAAAAATTCAAAAGCGGTTATACTAAGGGCAAAGCGCCAAACCTTTAAATTGTCCGGCTTTCCCGAACCAATAGCTAAATTTGGGGATGTGATTTATGTAACATATATATATCGACAGCTTATGGATTTGCACAGGCTCTAAGGCATAAAATATTGCTTGGCGGCTAGTTTCTTGAATACTCGCCGGGCTCAATGGGCTTGTACGCATCTGGGCGCAACGTCTGGCAGACATGGATATAAGTAAAGAATAGAGCAAATTTTGGCGCCTGTTGAAAAAGGGGCTCTAAGGCACATCCCGAACCGCTGGAAAAAATGCTTGAAAAGGCCTGCGAAAGCTGATGTCAAAGCTTTTTCAAAAACCCAAAACAGCTATAGGATTTGCGCTAAATAGAGCGGTTTTTTGCCTACAGAGCTATATCGTATGCATAACGATGAAGTCAAACAGCTAAAATAGAATATGCGAATATACGGGTTTCACTTTTTGGATCGCGCCTGGATGCGCTTGCCATGCCAGGCGCTTGCCCATAAATTTACTAGTAGGGCGAAATAGGCTTTTATGGCAATATAAATGCTTAATTCAAGCCTTTGCTCAAACTTTGCTGCTTTACGCTAGCTTCTTATGGATCTTGCCTGAGACAGGTCAATGTGATATGCTAGTATCAAGGCTGAAAAGCGGTTTATCAATATTTATGGCTGAAAACGCACCCCAAAAGCTTGACGCAGCTCAGAAGGCTAGCCTTCCGAGTTTTGGGATGCGCTCTTGCCTGTGGCAAACGCCGCAGGACAGTCTGGCATGGCAGGCCCTACCGGCTAAGAGCATATCCCAAAATTGATTGTAGGGCAAGGCATCGCATGACTTTTCCTGCGCCTTTTGGGAACTTTGGGATATGCACTAAGGGGGAGAAGCGAGTTGAAGTTGCTTACCAGGATATTTCTGTTTGCAGTGCTGCTGGTTGCGGTCGCGGGCGCTGTGATTGGACTTCGGAACTACAGCGCGTACATGGAAATGGAAGCTGTGGTCAACCAGCAAGGGATCTACCCAAACATCTCAATCAATGGAGTTGACGTAAGCGGATTGGGCAAGCCTGAAGCCCTGGCGAAGGTCAGCAGGGAATTCGTGGCGGAGATCGAAGGCATGACAGTGACAGTTTTGGGCGGAGGCAAGGAGTTTGTGTACAAGTTCGCGGAATTCTCTCCGTGGCTTGATTTCTCCAAGGCGGTAGAAAAAGCGTATGACTATGCGAGGGAGGGCACGCTGGAAGAAAGGTATAGCGAAATAATGGCGCTCGAAAACGTTCCCAACGATATTACATATGACCCGCCATACACATATGATTCCACGGCGGTCAAAGAGAAGATCGGCGTGATTGCCGAACACGTGAAAGTCGAGCCAATAAACGCCACTATCAATCGAGTGAACGGGGAGTACGTAACCACATCGGAAGTCGCTGGAACAGAAATGGATGTAGACGCAACTGCGCAAAGCGTGGAAGAGCTTCTGGCGGATCGGATAGAGGGGACTGTTGAGGTCAGCACCATCTCCATTCCAGCTGAGCTGACAGAAGAGTATGTCTCGCAGGCCAGGTACCTTATAGGAACCTATAGCACGTCGTTTACCGCTGGCGCGACAGGCAGGAATACCAACATCAAAAACGCCTCCAGCAAGATCGACAGCTGGACGCTTCAGCCGGGAGAGGTCTTCTCCACCAATGAGGCGCTAGGCCCAACCACCGCTGAGAACGGGTACGCTTCCGCTCCGGTCATAATAGGCGGAAAGCTTGAAGAAGACTTGGGCGGCGGAGTCTGCCAGGTGTCAAGCACCCTGTACAACGCTGTCCTTTTCTCTGAGCTTGAGATAGTTGAAAGAACAAACCACTCCATGAAGGTAGGATACCTCCCGTATGCCTATGACGCGACTCTAGCAGGGGACTACCTGGACTTCAAGTTCAAGAATGACACAGATCTTCCTATATTCGTGGAGAGCTACATCAAGGGCAACAACCTGGTTTGCAACATTTACGGCAAGGAGATCCACGAATCCGGCCATACGGTTGAGTTTTTCAACGAGCATGTAGAGACGATCCCTCCATCCGGGGAAAAGGTCATCAACGATCCTTCTCTTCCAAGGGGCGCCCGGGTAGTCAAGACGGCTGCCAAGGACGGGGTGCGCTACAACCTTTACAAGAATGTATACGAGAATGGAGTGAAAATTTCTACTGAAAAAGTGAACAGCAGCTACTACAAGCCAGTGGTCGGGGAAGTTCGCATAGGTACAGGGCCTCCAGCCCCAGATCCTGAACCAGAGCCCGAGCCGGTTCCGGAGCAGCCGGCGCAATCCCAGCAAAACGAGTCAGCACAAGGCTCACAAGAAGCGCCAGCGATAACAGAGCCCGATTCAGGGCTGTAAATCAAGAAATCCTAGCCTTGACCAAACCCAACAGGTTCGGCCAAGGCTTTTTTGCGGAGTTGGGTTCTGCGTCGCGTTATTCTTACTGACGAACGCTCAAATCTGGAAGTTTCTTAGAGCATATCCCAAAATTCCGAAATGGCACCGGAAAAATCCTGGCGAATGCTTCAACGCCGGATTTTTCCGGTGCCTCGGATATAATTTTGGGATATGCTCTTATCGTTGATCGCCTCAGAAGCCAGCCGGGCCGCTCCAGCTAACGATATGCAGTTCGTCAGTATTATCAAAGCGCACTTAAAAAATTGCCTTCTTGCCATTCTTTCAAACATGCTTTGACAACAGGCATGACAAGAACAGCTGTCTTGTGTTACAATGCTGTTGAGCGCATAGAGCTTTGCTGGCTGGCATAGCAGCAGCAATGGCATAGCAGCAGCACTGGCATAGCAGTAGCACTGGATTGGAAGAGACAATCCCCAAGGCGCTCAAGACAACAGTCACGCAAAGGCCTTCAAGCCAAACGCCAAAAGATCATGCTCACGAGCCAAGATCAGAACCGCTCGTGAGTTACTAAGAGCATAACCCAAAATTCCTAATTTTGGGTTATGCTCTAATTTTGGGAGGCGTAGACTAGAATGAAGACATTCCTGAAGAACGCAAAGATTTATGACGGCACAGGAACGGAAGCCTTTGACGGTGGGGTGTTAATAGACGGAGAAAGAATATCGGCAGTCTTCAAGTCTGCTGAAGTCAAGGGAAAAGAGCCCGAAGCCGGCAAAGTCATTGACCTGAAGGGGCTAAGCCTTGCCCCTGGCTTTATCGACGCTCATTCCCACAACGACTGGTTTGCGGTAAAGAAAGATCCGATTCCCTACTTTGAGCCGTTCATCCGCCAGGGCATCACAAGCTTTGTCGCAGGGAACTGCGGGCTTTCAATCATAGGGGCTGCGCATGGATCGCCGCACATGGACAAAGTGGGCGCTGGCCTCTTTTTCAATGACGAGTCGGTAGGCGAGATTTCTTCTGCCAAAGAGCTCTTTGATGCGGTAGACGCCAACTCCCCAGCCAACATTGCCGCATGCGTTGGCCACTGCTCTGCCAGGACAGGGATCTCGGGATACGAGAATAGGCCGCTTTCAGAAAAAGAGCTCCAAAGCATGATAGACACAATGGATCAGGCCATGAGTGAAGGGGCTTGTGGCGGATCCCTGGGGCTCATGTATGAGCCTGGCATATACGCTCCCAAGGAAGAGCTTAGAGCCGTGGCGGAGCTTTGCGCAAAGCGGGGCAAACCTCTCACAGTGCATCCCAGGGCGTGCTCAGCGGTATCCATGGCATACTCCTCGCCCTTTGGCCGCCCTCATATACTGAGAGCGCTGGATGAGCTCCACGAGATGTCAAAAGGGCTAAACCTGAAGCTCCACTATTCCCATGCCATATTCGTGGGAGAGAAGACGTTTCGCGCCCATGAGGAGATGCTCCAGATCTTTTCCCAGATGCGAAGCGGGGGGATCGACCTTTGGTTTGACATTTACGCTGAGACAATGGGCGTGTCAGTGATAACAGTAATCGCTCCGGTCTGGTGGCTTTCGGCCTCGGAAGCGGAGAAGGCGAAGTTTGCAAACCGCTTGAAGTTTAAGCTCCTTGGCCAGGTTTCCATGATCCTTCTGGGTTTCACCCTTAAGGACATGCAGATCGCATGCCTAGGGAAGGGGCTGGAACAGTACGAAGGCAAGCGAGTGGACGAGATAGCGAAGGAAATGAAGGTTTCGCCCCTTGACGCCTACATCAAGCTGTGCGGGCTCTCGAACAACCTGGGGCGCGTCAACATGTACAGGTACTCTACCCCAGAGATCATCTCCAAGCTCTCAAAGCACGAAAACGTCCTATACATGACAGACGCCTGGATCGAAAAGCTGGGAGTCCAGAACCCCGCCGCCTTTGACTGCTTCCCGAAATTCCTGCAGCTTTCCTTGAAAGGCACTGGAGACACCATGCCAAAAACAATAAGAAAGATGACAGGCGCGACCGCTGACCGCTTTTGCTTGCCCGAACGCGGATACATAAAGGAAGGCGGCTTTGCGGATCTTACAGTGTTTGACGAAAAAGAGGTCCTGGACGGCATCCCTGACAGGTTCAAAGCCTTTGGAATAAAAAGAGTTTTCATAAATGGATTGGAAGTGCTTGAAAACGACGATCTTAAGAAGGATGCGCTAAGGCATGCAGGGAAGGCCATGCGCGTGAAATAAAAATAAAAAAATAAAAAATAAATAAAAAAACAAAGCGAGGCCGTCCGAACTCGCGAAATCTTGCGTTAGCAATATCTGCAATCACAAAATCTTGCATTCTTAACATTTGCTTAAATAAAATGATTCTGGCGCAAGGCTTGCCTGAATCAAAAATAAGGAGGATGCCGCGCACACGGCGAGTTATGAAAGAAGCATTGCTCATAAAGTACGGAGAGATAGCTCTCAGAGGAAACAACCGAAACCTGTTTGAAAAGCAGCTCTGCCGGGACGTGCAGAAGCGCTTGGCTGGATATGACATACGGGTTAACAGGGAAAACGGAAGGTTTTTGGCGGAATCAAGGGATCCCGAGTTTGACTATATGAAAGTGGCACCTTTGGCGGCCAAGGTTTTTGGCATTATTGGCGTGTGCCCCTGCGTGAAGTCCAATAACAGGGACATTGAAAACATAATAGAGATGTGTGTGGAATACCTCAAGCGCCAACGCCCTGCAGGGCCTTTTACCTTCAAGGTGCTTACAAAGCGCGGAGACAAGCAGTATCCAATTACGTCCCAGGAGATCTCGGCAAAAGTGGGAAGGGCGGTGCTTGAAGTCATCCCCGGCACCACTGTAGATCTTCACAATCCCCAGGTAACGCTCTTTGTGGAAGTCCGAAACCACGTGTTCATATACGCGCAGACCGTAAAGGCCCATGGCGGACTGCCTTACGGAAGCTCGGGAAAAGGCGCACTTCTTTTGTCAGGAGGCATAGACAGCCCTGTGGCCGGCTATCTTATGGCCAAGCGAGGAGTGGAGATAACAGCGGTTTACTTTCATTCGCCTCCATACACTTCTGAGAGAGCCCGAGAGAAAGTGACTGACTTGTCAAAAGTCCTTGCCGGCTTCACCGGATATTTCAAGCTTCATGTAGTCACGTTCACCCAGGTTCAGCTGCTTTTGAACCAAAATGTGCCTGCCGCAAAGCTTACGATTCTGCTAAAGAGATCCATGCTAAGAATATCCGAGCAGATAGCTTTGAAAGAAAATTGCCAGAGCCTGGTCACAGGCGATAGCATAGGGCAAGTCGCAAGCCAGACAATGCAAAGCCTCCTGGCTGTCCAGTCCGCCGTAAAGCTTCCGATCATCAGGCCCTTGGCGGGAATGGACAAACAGGAGATCATAGACATCTCTAGAAAAATTGAAGCCTACGACATCTCAGTCCGGCCTTACGATGACTGCTGCACTCTCTTTGTAGCGGATCATCCGGAAACAAAACCCAAAGCCAGCATTATCGAGAACGTGGAAAAAGGGGTGGAAGGCTTGGCGGAAGCCGAGGCGGCCGCGATTGCTGGAGTAGAGGTTCAGGAGTTTCGGTTTAATGATTAACAACAAAAAAGCCCTGAAAGGGCTTTTTT
>JAISWZ010000696.1 GCA_031270945.1 Clostridiales bacterium
CTACTGACTCGATTTATAAAAATTCAATTCAAGATTTTGTGCTTCAGCTTTTTAAACAAAAAAAGCTTTATAAACCTTTAATTTTCAAGGTTTATGCTAAAATACCCCAAAGACACGGGGTAAAGGGCAAGAAAAAGGGGGCAAGAAAAAAGGGCAAGAAAAAAAGCGCCTGGGAAGGCGCCTATTTTATAATTACTATGCAGGATCAAGCGTCCCTGCTAGGTGAATGCGTTTCTTAAACGTCATACCGGCTATTCGCCTACATACCGGCTATTCGCCTACATCTCGGCTTTCCGCCTAAATCTGGCTTTCCAGCTGGCTTTCAGCCCTATGCTTTAGCGCCACTTCCCTCACCATTTCCGCCGCTGAAGCGGCGTCTGCGGCGTAGTAGTCAGCTCCTATGGATTCCCTGAAGCCCTCGGTGACCGGGGCGCCGCCTACGAATATGGCAACTTGGCTTCTTAGGCCCTCTTTCTCGAAAAGCTCAACCACCCTTTTCATTTCCTTCATGGTAGTCGTAAGCAAGGCGCTGCAGCAGATGATCCTGACGCCCTTGTCCTTGCATGCCCCCACAAATTTCTCGGCTGAGACGTCAACGCCTAGGTCTATGGTTTCAATGCCTTTGCCTTCTATCATCATTTTGACCAGGTTTTTGCCTATGTCATGTCGGTCACCCTTGACAGTGCCTATGGCGGCCTTGCCAAGCCCAGACGGGCCTCCTGAGGCGAGAAACGGCTTAAGAACTTCAGTTCCCTTGCTCATGGCCTTTGCCGCCATCATGACTTCAGGGAGAAACATCTTATTGTTCTTAAACTTGTCTCCCACCACATCCATTCCACGCATCAGCCCTTGATCCAGTATCTCCTGGGCGCTAAGGCTTTGCTCCAAGGCCTTTCCAACCAGCTCCACAGCCAGCTTGTCTCTGCCCTTTTGGAGAGCGGCTGAGATTTCATTATATATATCCATGTGGGGCTCCTTTATTTTTAAAATTCAGATCAATAATTAGGCTAGGTCTGCTACTCTAGAATCCGAGTGCCAGCGCCTTGCGAAAAACGCAACTCTTCCCGCTCATAGGCATGGCCTAAAATACGTTCTCCTCCAGCCACACCGCAAACATCTCATTCGCGATGACTGCGCCGCTGTAGTTCAAGTGCGCGTCGTCCCTGAAATTGGCGTCTTCGAAAACGCCACTCGCCATGTTGAAGTCCATGTATGGGGCATCAAGCTCTTCCGCCAGCGCCGCCATCCCGGAATTCACAAGCTGGTAGTTCTTTATGAAATTTAGTGAAACTTTGGATATGGGCGCTGTGACCAGGACAAAAACCGCTTGGTTTTCTCTTGCCAGCTCCGCCGCCTTTTTAACGTAGTCCCGCTGGACTTTTGACATTTCAAAATTTTTGCCGTCAAAACCCTTGAACTGGTTCGTCTCGTCAAACTCTCCGGGCAGCATCTGGTAGTCGCTGTACATGAACCCTCTGTAGGAGTACCGCTCGACGCCTTCCTGAACCAGGGCTTTACTTGAGACGCCGAAAGCGCTCTTGGCATAGTCCATGATCTTGCTGTTCAGGAATGCCAGATAATCCGCCTGAAACCTGATGAACGGGATCTGGTACTTTATCTTTTCGTTCCAAGGGAAAACCTGCTTGATATAATCGTCTCTTACCTCGGGCTTGCCCATCGCCTGAAAAAGCGCTTCCGCCTGTTTCACCTCAAAGTCCTCAGCCGTCACTCCCCAGTACAGTTCCATGACTACAAGCTTCGGCTTTTGGGTCTTGAAGATCTCCAGAAGGGTGTAGTAGGTGGAATCAGGGTGCTGAAGCGGCATGCCGAACTGATAGCTCTCTATGCCAAGCCTGGGATCTAGGATCTCTGGGGCGAAAGTGCAGTAGGAATGGGATGATCCTATGAACACTGTATCTATGGCGTCTGGCGGCAAGGCATAGAAGTCGTCAAACCTTTGCTTGCTCCAGGCATTCACTTTGTTTAGCGATGCCGCCTGAGTGTAGGCGGAGTTTAGCCAGCGCACTGAAAGCGCCGTCATGGCCAAGAATATAAAAAATGCGAAAAACCTAAAAAATTTAGAACTGGAAGTATATGAATTGCCCCCCATTGCTGTACACCCCAAAGGCTAGTATCAAAGACATTAAAAACCCGTAAACAAGGGATCTAAGTATCGCGGGCCAGCGCTCAGCCTTCAGGTAAAGGCTCTCGCTGCCTCCAGCCAGCTCCATTAGGCCAGCGACAACCACAAGGCAAAAAGCCAGGATATTTGCCGCAAGGCCGCCTCCCATCGCTGTCAAGACGTCAAATACGCCTTGGCGGCCTCCCCAATTCGGGAACCCGTCAGCCATATGGATTATGATGTGCCAAGCTTCTGTTATTGTGTTCGCCCTGAAGAAGACCCAAGCGAAAATGGTAAGGATGAATGTAGCCAGCATTCCGGACAAGGCTCGAAGCGGCTTTGGCACCCATTTGAAAAGCTTGGCCACTGGGGATAGCATATCCTCCATTACCTGGAACAAGCCATGCAAAATGCCCCAGGCGACATATGTCCAGTTGGCGCCATGCCACAAGCCGCTTGCGGCAAAGGTTACAAGGACGTTCACCCTTTTTCTCCAGGCAGGGACGCGGCTTCCCCCAAGCGGAATGTAGAGGTAATCCCTGAGCCAGCCAGAGAGCGAGATATGCCATCTCTTCCAGAACTCCTTGAAGCTTGAGGACAGGTACGGCTGGCGGAAGTTTTGCATAAGGCGAATTCCAAGAATTCTTGCGCTTCCTGCCGCTATGTCGGAGTATCCGCTAAAGTCGCAGTAGATCTGGACCGCAAAGAATAGCGTAGCCAGAAGCGCCGCCAACCCTTCTGACCTGGCTGGGTCAGAATAGGCCCATTCAACCGCTGGGGCAAGCCGATCAGCCACCACGGCTTTCTTGAAGAACCCTATAATCAAAAGCTTAACCCCAGCTGAGATGTTTTCCATGCTTGGCTTCTTGCGCTCAAAAAGCTGGCCAAGCAGGTCTTTCGCCCTTTCTATGGGGCCAGCCACCAGCTGGGGGAAAAATGATATGAATAGCGCCACTTTGAAAAAGTTTTTTTCAGCCTCCAGCTTGCCTTTATATACATCTATTGTGTAAGCGGCCGCCTGGAAGGTGTAGAATGATATGCCCATTGGCAAGACGATTGACACCTCGCCGAAAGAAACGCTAAAGCCAAGAGAAAGGGCTAGCGCTTCTATACTTTTGGCAAAGAAGCCCAAGTACTTGAACCAGATGAGCATGGAGAAGTTGGCAGCCATAGCTATAGCCAAAAGCGCTTTTTTAACGCGAATATTTGCCCCTTTCATCAAAAGGGCGCAGATGTAGTTGGCAAAGATGGCAAACAGCATAAGGACAACCAGCTCGGGCTTCCAAGCCATGTAGAAGCACAAGCTTGCCGCTAGGAGAAAAACCCATCTCGCCTTGCCTGGCAGGATATAATACACAATCGCTACCACCGGCAAGAAAATAAGGTATGTCAAGGAATTGAAAAGCATGGCTTTCTCCTTTTGCCCGCAAGCATGGCTTGCGGGCGGGTTGGGGACTCTTTGTTTTTAAAGAAAATGGGAAAGAGTGAGAGAGCAACCAATAACCGATAATTAAGAGCAGTTTTAGCTTGGCAATTCAAGAAAAAGCTTATTGTTAGCGTAGCGAAAGTCTTGGCATAAATAAAAAACAAGCGCCAAGCAGGGGGTGTGCCCTCTGCTTGGCGCTTGCCGACCAGTTTGGCTCATTTGATATTTTCGATCAAATGGCCGCAATTGTCAATAGTTTTGGCGGTTCTAAGTCCTTGGTTAAATCTAGGTGTTGATATAACTTGAGGTTATATCTGGGGTAGGCATACCTAAATAAAGTGCGCCGGTTATATAAAGTTTGAGGGCACACGGTTGATCTTGGGCGCTCGGTTATATAAAGTTTTAGGGCGCACGGCTGATCTTGGGCGCTCGGTTATATAAAGTAAGGGCGCACGTTTAATCAATCGCGCTTTCGGCGCGATTGATTAAACGTGCTTCAGCGCGCTGAAACATTAATCGCGCTTTCAGCGCGATTAATGTTTCACGCTTACTTGTCGACTTCCCATATCACGCGGTTCTTTTGGTCTAGAACTAAAGCTTTGCCGCCTGAGAATGTGAAATCCCCAAGCCTTGAAAACGGGACCTTCAGCTTGTCGGACGGAAGCTGGGAGTCAACCCTGAAGCTTTCATAAGCCTCAGGCTCAGAGTGGGCGGTTCCTGTTACTGTGGTGGCCATGTCCGGCTTCCCGTTTTTGACGCTTATCTTTCTGAGGACATTTAAGTCCCATACGTACAAGCATCCATCATTCCATTTCATCTTGTTGGGCTGGTACAGCCTCAGGTCTTCTCCGTCAATGATGCCGCGCTCCCTGGAGAGGCCGGCAAAGAGCTCAAAAACTCCAGCTTGAAGCCTATAGATAACCCCTATCTCAGGACAGGACACGTAGGCTGCGCCTTTGTCGTCTGCCGCCAGGAACTCTGACTCTTTGGGAAGAGCCACATTTGGCCCTTCATAGCCGGGAACGCGCTCAGAGGCGGTTTCCAGGAACTTTCCGTCATCAGTTACAGTCAGCAGGAAGACAAGTCCGTCAACGCTTGGAGAGAAATCAATTATTCTTTTTTCTATCTCGTTTGAAGTGTAAATTTCTGTTCCTGTGCTTACGTTTATTACTTGATCGCGCAGAATTCCTTGATCGTCTTCCCATTCCACCAAGGCGTAAACGTAGCCGTTGGCGCTCTTAAGAACTGTCGGGGCCTTTCCGCCCAAGCTTACGACTTCTTGGCTTCCATTTGTGAGCTTCATCAAGTCCCGGCCATCAGCCAGGTATACGCTTCCCTCATTGTCAACTGCAATGCTTCTGGGCAGGGACAGAATGTCTTGCGACCCTCCTAAAAGAGTCGAGGGATCTCCTGCGTACACTCTTGCCTTTTTGTCAGCCTGGAAATACTGGATCACTGGAATGGATGTCTCTCCGGCGCCTTGCTGCTCAATCACCTTAACGCTCAGGCTTATTGCCTGGCCTTTGTAGCTGGCTTCCAAAAGGCTTTTGCCGGCAGACTCTCCATGTATTACTCCCTCAGACAGCGAAACCGATTCTCCGCTTTTGACTTCCCAGTCCAAGCCGCCAACCCAGCTTCCTGTTCCGTCGGCGAACTGCTTTTCAACTATTGGGGAGGCGTCGCTGTTCTTCGTGATGATTATCGTGCCGCCAACTATCTTCGAGGCGCTTTCCTTTTTCCACTGGCTGTATCCCCCGGACACTGCCAGCACCGCGCACATGGCTATGGCTGCCGTGCTTCGTAATGCAATCGCTCGCCATGGGCGAACGATGGAATCTCTCACAGCCTTAAGGTCTTTGCGTAACGCTCCCAATGTCCCATATCGTTGGGCTGGATCGGGATGAACGCACTTAGACAGGACTTTTCTGAGTCTGCTCATGTCCGGCTTTAAAGCCTCTTCCCTGATCAGATCCAGAATGGCCATGCCAAGCCTGTATGCCTCCGCCCGGGGCTCGCGCGGCCACGTTTCGCCAAAACTTCCATGCTTGGCTGAATCTAGGCTTCTAGCGAACTCTTCCGGCGGATCGTACTTGCCTAGCGTAGCCATACCTGCGTCTATCTCAACGGCCCTGGACGAATTGCGGCCTTTGCGGGCTACTATGGCATCGATTGTCCTTAATCCCCAATCAAGCGCAGCTGCTGGGCTAACTTTCTGGCCGGAGCCTATGATTCGCTCAAGCGTCATATGACCCACTCCACTTTCTCTACTCTTCTCCGTCGACTGTTATGCTGCCTTGCAAAAATAACTCGCTTTCGCTCAGGCAGACGGTTGCTCGCGAGGGAAAACTAAGAGCATATCCCAAAATTATATCCGAGGTGCCGGAAAAGTCACGCGTTAAAGCATCGCTGTGACTTTCGCTGCGCCACTTGCGGAATTTTGGGATATGCACTAAGAATTTCTGTTTTCGCTCGCATGTGTTCTGATGAGCCAGGGGCAAGGCCACTGTCAGGCCTGCCGCTCACCTCTTGCTCGCGCGAAAAGATAGCTTTTTT
>JAISWZ010000713.1 GCA_031270945.1 Clostridiales bacterium
GATCGAAATGATCTTGGATATGACCGCAATCATAAGTACCTCTCCCTTGCAAGAGAAAACGAATTGAGAAAAGTATAGCATAGGTGGCTCAGATAAGCAATCATAGCGTTATTCTTTAAAGCTGAAACGGCCGGCTTTTTCGCCGGGCAGGATATGCTTTAGCTCCATGCAATATCCGCATTAAGAGCATTCCTAAAAGTGCTGAAATTTTGGGACGCCTAAAATGTTGGTCTAACTCAAGCCTCTTAAAATTAATATTAATTAAAATAGGAGAAATTCTTTGCTGAATATGTAGTAAAAAAACAGAACCGTTATATTCTTCTATTAATACTACTAACGCTATCTATAAGCCTTGCCAAACTTTAGATCATGAAAAGCCTAACATTGCGCACAACTTTGCGGTTTAGCGCTTAACTATCAAAACTTGCGTGAAGTTGGGTTTGAAAAGTACAATTTACTGTACTTATTCTTAACACAAAAGTTCCAGATCAGGCTAATGATGGTTATGGCTGTGGTGTCAAGCTTTTTGATAGAATGGATAAAATGCAGCCTTGCCGTTTTTCGAAACCCCCGAAAAGAAACGCCATGGATCCAGCCTTCTTAAAAACCTGCGTTTGCGCAATAAGAAAATTTAATTTTAGCATTTAGACCATCAATTTTGTCTTTTCGCTTCTTCGTCCTCTTAATTCTAGTATAATAATATAATGCATCGCGTTGGCATTCGGCATTTTTTGCGCAATGCACTCGGCAAACGTATATTTTTCGGGCAAAATGCCTATGTTTTTCACGCTGGAGATAAAAAGGCGCATCTAACGCTAGTTTGGCATTCAATTCCATGCCAAATCCTCCAGGACCGAGAATGCCGAACCAAGCTCCCCCGCCACGCGGCAAGTAGGAACATTACAAAAGTGCCAGCCTTGCCGAGCTTCCCCAATGCCCTGGGACAGCGGAAAACGCAAGGATCAAAGAGGTGAAAAGATGCTTATTGACACTAACCTGTTGATCACCATGACAGACGCGAACCAAAACTTTTCCCGAGTGGCGCGAGTAGTTGACGAGCACGGCGCGGCTATCATCCTGAAGAACAACAGGCCGCGATATGTTGTTGTTGACTTCTTGTCTTACCAGGAAGCGTTGGACGCCATTAAGCAAATGGACGCGCTGAGCCAGCTGACTCCAGTCGAAGAGAAAGACGGGCAGCTGCTGGAAGCGAATGAGTAGCCGCTACTAAGGCGGTCGCTCTGCGACATTGGAGCGACTGAGCCATCGCTTCTGTGTGCTATGCGCCATTGCGAGAGAAACACGAAAGCCGCTATAGCGGGCTTTGACGAGAGCGCCATGTGAACTGATGAGTCAGCATAAGCTGATGAATTCAGTATAAGCTGACAAGTCAGCCTCACTGGCGCTTTTGTCGTGCTTGTCCCTTTCCAAGCGCCAAAAAAGCCGCTTGGGCTTCCGGCGGCTTTTCAAAGAAACGCTCAAAGCTACTCCTCAGTAGCTTTCTTGTAGTATTCCCTAAGCTTCTTCATGATCTTTCCGTGCACCGAGTCAACCGGATACTTGTCTTTGTCGCTTCTAGCCCCTGCCTTGACGCCTGTCAGAAGCTCTATGCCGTCGTCGACGGTTTCTATTGAGTATATGTGAAACTGTCCCGCCTTTACCGCTTGGACTACCTCATCTTTGAGCATCAAGTCAGAGACGTTGGTTTTAGGGATTATCACTCCCTGCCCGCCGGTAAGCCCCCGGTTTTTGCAGAGGTCAAAGAAGCCTTCGATCTTATGGGTCACTCCGCCTATGGGCTGGATTTCGCCTCTCTGGTTCATGGATCCAGTGACTGCAAGCGACTGGTTTATGGGAAGCTGGGAGATGGAGGACATGACAGCGTACAGCTCTGTGCTTGAGGCGCTATCCCCGTCTATCCCGCTATAGTTCTGCTCGAAGCAGATCCTGCAGGAGAGCGAGAGGGGGAATTCCTGGGCATAGGTTTGGCCAAGGTACCCGATCAGGACCTGGACGCCTTTTTCATGTATGCTTCCGCTCATTTCCGCTTCCTTTTCTATATTTACTATTCCCGCTTTCCCCACGTAGCTGGTGGCGGTGATCCGGCTGGGCTTCGCGAAGGCGTAGTCTCCCATGTCAAGGACAGCAAGCCCGTTTAGCTGGCCTACCTTGAACCCCTCGGTGTCAATGAGGATCGTGCCGTCTTCTATCATCTCAGTCAGCTTTTCCTCATACATGTTAAGGCGGTACTCCTGCTCCTGGATCGCTTTCCTGACGTGGGACTCAAGAACCAGGCTTGACTCTTCCAACTGGGCCCAGGCCACGGATTCCGCCAAGATCTCCGAAAGCCGGTTGAAGTTGGCGGTCAGCTTGTTTTGCCTTTCGGCTTGCCTTGCCGAGGCTTCGATAACCTTGGCTATGGCGTTCACGTGAAAGTCCGGGGTTTTTTCTCTTTCCACATAAGTCTTGATGAACCTGCAGACCTGGTGGACGTTGTCATCCGAGAGCTTCATCTCATCATCAAAGTCCGCCCTGATCTTGAAAAGCTTTGGGAAGTCCTCTTCGCATTCATAAAGGAGCTCGTAAAAGAATCCGGTGCCTATCAAAATGACTTTCACGTTGACCTTCACCGGCTGGGGCTTGATGCCTGAGACAGCGATGCCTGTGGCGTACTCCCGCATAGGCTCTGTCACTATCTCCCCTGTCAAGAGAACCCTTCTAAGGGTCTCCCAGGAATGATAGTTTGAAAGCAGATCCTTGGCTTGCATTATGAGGTATCCGCCATTTGCCTTGTGGATTATGCCAGGCTTGATTTTCATGAAGTCGGTGGAAAAGTTGCCGTACTCATTGTCGTACTCGATCTCCCCTACCAGGTTTGAGTAGGTTGGATTGAAGTCAACAACAACAGGCGCCCCTTTGATCTGGGAGTTGTCAGCCATGAGGTTTATCTTGTACTTGGAGAAGGTGTC
>JAISWZ010000146.1 GCA_031270945.1 Clostridiales bacterium
TAACGCAATGGCTTGCTGGGTGCGCCTTCTTTAACTTGGGCACAACCAGAGAGATTGAAAGGAATGGTTTTAGGCTTATCAAGGCATCAGTCCAAGCACTTGAAGATACAATCGAGGTGGCGGCCTACGCAATAGGTCAAGGCTATATCGCAGACTACCATTTTCAAAAAGGGGAGTATGAGCTGGCAAAAGGCAGTTATCGGTCTGCAATAAAAAACCTTAAGACAGCTAGCAACTGTGTACGGGAGAAATTCATGAATCACTATCAGAGAAGATTAAAAGAGTGCTCACAGCGCTTAAGCAAAGACTGAAGGATCAAGATGCTAGAATTCAAGACAGGTTGAGAGGATGACTTAATGTGGAGAACGATGGCGCAGTAAAGGCAAAGGCCATTATAGACAGGGCATTGGATTTTGTGAGCAGCGGACAGCTTGAAAAAGGGTTTGTAGAGCTTAACAAAGCTGAGGCTTTTTTGGACAAGTTGGAAGACTCTGTGCAAGTTCTGGAGCTCAAGGCTAATTGCTGCGAAGCAAGAGCCACTGCATACAAGGTTGTAGGCAGTGATACGGAAGCAAGCCGACTATATAGAAAGGCTGTTGACATTCGGGTTGGCCTTGAGTTTGAAGACAAGGAAAGCCAGGATAAATCCTATTCCTTAATAGCGATGGCTCTGGTCGTATTGGGTGACGTAGATGGAGCTGCCGTTTATGCTGACAAGATTCTGGATTCGTACAATTACGAAGATGGGCCTAATGTGGCGATGCGCTTTTTTAGCATAGGTCAGGTGTACATTGGCAAAATGGACAAGTACTATAAAAAGGCAAAAAAAGCCTTATTTATATCGAGATCCCTTTACGTGCCGCATTTGTCGATAGAAACTGTCCATATGCTTTTTGAGATTCAGAAAGCGTTTGCTGATATAGCGCACAATTGCGAGCATGATGACTCCAAGGCCCGCCAGGAGCTCGAGCGGGCATGGGGATACGCTGAGAAAGTGGGAATCGGCAATTGCAAACAGGAAACGCTTAATGATATTGCCTTGAATGCTATGGGGTACAGCGATATTGATTATGACACCTATATACTGTGGTCTCATCGCCTTCTCCAACTGTTTGGCCAATCCATAGACAAAGGCGTTAATTGCGATTATAGCGTTATTAGGCAATTTGTCTTAATTAACGTTGGAGTGCTCATGGCTACGCCTTCGATAGATGAGTCTCTCACAATTGAACGTGCGTTAAAATGCGCTGAATTAATGAAAAGCGCAACAAATAACATCGAAGACATCGCTCTGGCGCAATGGCTTGCAGGAACCGCTTTGGCCAAATTGGGAACGACCAGAGAGGAAGCCAGAAAAGCCATAAGGCTTATTAAGCTGGCACTCCAGAACCTGAAAAATTCATCTACAGAAATTAATTTGAACGCTATAGCCCTAGGCGAAGGATATATCGCAGACTACCATTTTCAGAAAAAGGAATACGATTTGGCTGAGGAGTGGTATCAAAAAGCAAAGAAAAGCCTGAGCTCAAGCAGTCCTTATGTTGCGGAAAAATTAGGCAACCACTATTCGGCTTGCCTGGCTGAATGCGCAAAACACCTGTGAAAAGCGGGCAGTTTCCCAGGGTAACTCAAGACTGAGAGGATGATAATTATTGGAGGATAACGCCATTAATGTGGCAAGCGGCCATATGGCTATTGCGGTAAATGCAGCGCTTGCTGGAGAAATGGAAAAGGCGCTTCATGAATATGATACGGGTGAGTCGATTTTGAGAGAATTAAATTACTCTCCCAGAGTTCTGGAACTATTGGCAGGAGCCTACGAAGCTAGAGCAGAGATTTACCAGGTTATCGGCAAAGAAGATAAAGCGAAGGAATTTTATCAAAAGTCGGTTGACCTTTGGAGCAGTTTTGAGTTTGAAGACAAGGAAATGCAGGATAGAGCCAAGTTCATGATGGCAGTGGCTTATGATGGATTAGGTGATTTCAAGAAAGCTGTTGCCCTTGCCGACAGTGCTCTGAATGCATATGCTTCCAAAAAAGGATTCGGCGTTGGAGTGAGCCTTTATAACTTGACCAAAGTGTACAAGAATAGCATGGACGACAATTACAAGAGCGCAAAAAGAGCTTTGCTGATAGCGAGAGCTCAGATTGAGCCTTTGCTGTCCTTGTCAACTGTCGCAATGCTGCTTGATATTCAACTCTTGCTCGCGGATATAGAGCACACGCATGAAAAGAATGATAGCAATACGGTCCTGGAACTAAAAAAAGCTTGGGAATACGCGGAAAAAGTGGGACTAGACAACGTCGATCCACAAACTTTATTAAGAATTAATTTTGAAATTGTTAAATGCTCAGATAACAGTTTTGGCGATTATGATGTATGGGTTATACGCTTGGTTGCGCTTTACGCTACATTCATTGACCGAGGAGATTGTAAGTATTATGGCGTATTTCACCACTATGTGTTGATAAACATGAGTTGCTTCTTGGCTGCATCAGCGCTTGCTGACTTTGCTACAGCTGAACGCGCGTTGAAATGCGTTGAATCATTGAAAAGCTTGGCTGGGAAGCCAGTAGATATTGCTGAGGCGCAATGGCTGGCTGGGTGCGCTTTAATAAACGCGGGCTCGCCGTCGGAGACCAGAAGAGCTATAAGGCTTTTAAAAAAAGCAGTCCCGATCCTCAAAGAATCGAAAGTTGAGATTGATGCGGCTATTGCCGTTTACGGGGAAGAATATATCGCGAACTATCATTTCACAAGAGCGGAATACGATTTGGCGGAGCACTGGTATCGAGAAGCAATGAAAGGCGCAACGGTTACCGAAGCTCTCATTCAAAGGGATTATTTCGAACACATATCTCTTGGGATAGAGAGGTGCTTAAAGCGCAAGTAAGCGCATATCCCGAAATTTAGTTTAGGCACCGCAAAAATCCTGGCGAATGCTTCAACTATGATTGCTCGCGCTTCTGCGAGCAATCACTTATGATTGCTCGCGTTTTCTGCGAGCAATTACCCGGATTTTTCCGGTGCCTCGGATATAATTTTGGGATATGCTCTCAAGACTGAGAGGATGATAATTATTGGAGGATAATGCCATTAAATTGGCACGAGGCCATATAGATCTTGCGGTAGCTGAAGAACGTGCTGGAAATATGGAAAAAGCTCTTCAGCAATATGAAACGGCTGAGTCGATTTTGAGAGATACAAATGACTCTGCTAGCGCTATGGAGCTATTGGCAGGAGGCTACGAAGGCAGAGCAGAAATTTACCATGCTATCGGCAAAGAAGATATAGCGAAGCAATTTAATCAAAAGGCGATTGACATTTGGAGCGGTTTTGAGTTTGAAGACAAGGAAATGCGGGATAGAGCCGATTACATGATGGCATTGGCTTTTGATGGACTAGGCGATTTCAAGAAAGCTGTTGCCTTTGCCGACAAGGCTCTGAATGCATATGCTTCCCAAAAAGGATTCGACATTGGAATAAGCCTTTTTCACTTGACCAAAGTGTACAGGCATAGCATGGATGACAATTTCAAGAGCGCAAAAAGAGCTTTGCTTGCGGCGAGAGCTCAGATTGAGCCTTTGCTGTCCTTGTCAACTGTCGCAACGCTGCTTGATATTCAAATCTTGCTCGCGGATATAGAGCAAAAGCATGAAAAGAATGATAGCAATACGGTCCTGGAACTAAAAAAAGCTTGGGAATACGCGGAAAAAGTGGGACCAGACAACGTCGATCCACAAACTTTAATAAGAATTAATTTGGGCGCTATAAAATACTCCATAAAGAGTTTTGGCGATTATGATGTATGGGTTTTGCGCTTGAATGGGCTTTACGCTACATACATTGACAAAGGAAATTTTACGAATTATGGCGTATTTCATCACTATGTGTTGATAAACATGAGTTTCTTCTTGACTGCATCGGCGCTTAATAACTTTGTTACAGCTGAACGCGCATTGAAATGCCTTGAATCAATGAAAAGCTTGGCTGGGAATCCAGTAGATATCGCTGAGGCGCAATGGCTGGCTGGGTGCGCCTTGTTAAACTTGGGCTCGCCTACGGAGACCAGAAGAGCTATAAGGCTTTTGAAAAAAGCAGTCCCGATCCTCAAAGAATCTAAAGTTGAGATTGATGCGGCCATTGCCGTTTACGGAGAAGAATATATCGCGAACTATCATTTCAAAAGAGCTGAATACGATTTGGCGGAGCACTGGTATCGAGAAGCAATGAAAGGCGCAACGGTTACCGAACCTCTCATTCAAAGTGATTATTTCAACCACATATCTCTTGGGATAGAGAGGTGCTTAAAGCGCAAGTAAGCGCATATCCCCAAATTTAGTTTAGGCGCCGCAAAGTCGTGGCGAAATGATTGCTCGCGCTTCTGCGAGCAATCACTTATGATTGCTCGTGCTTCTGCGAGCAATCACTCAGACTTTTCTGCCGCCTCGGACTAAATTTGGGCGTATGATTATAAAACCAGGAGGGTGAGGCATGGAGGATAAGGCTATCGAGGCGGCAAATCTCCATCTTGAAAACGCGGCAGCTTACACAATGACCGGTGAGTTTGAAAAATCGTTTCGAGAGTGTGAAAAAGCCGACGAGATATTGAACGATTTAGAAGATTCCATGGATGTTCTGGAGCTCAAGGCTACAAGCTTCGAATGCAAAGCAAAATATTATAAGGTTGCCGGCAGAGTGAAAGAGTCAACCCAATTAATTAAAAAGGCTATAGACATTTGGAGCTCCCTTGAGTTTGAAGAAAAGGAAAGGCGAGATAGAGTCAATTTCTTGACAGCAACGTCTTACATTGAACTTGAGGATATTGATAAAGCAGTTGCATATGCAGACAAGATTCTGAACGGTAATTCTGAAGAAGGATTTTATACAGGAATGTATTTTCTGGGAATTGCTCACATTTACATGAGAAATGAAAGCAAATATTACAAGAGCGCTAAGAAAGCCTTGCTAGTAGCGAGAAGTTACTATGTTCCGCGTTTATCTTTGTCCACTGTCACTTTCCTGATAGAAATTCAAAGCATGCTCGCGAAAATAGCGCACAAGTATGAAAAGAATAACAAGAAGGCGCTTCAGGAACTCGACAGGTCGTGGGAATTAATAGAAAAAATCGGCATTAAAAAATGCGATCAAGATTTGATTATGACTATTCCTACCGAAGCGCTCGCATATTGCCAAGGCAAAGTCGACGATGAATATAAGAAATGGATATTCCGCACAGAGGATCTTTTCGGGAATTATATCGAAACAGGGGAATTTAAACACCACGAAGCTCTTAATTATTATCTTTCACTAAATATAAGCTGGTTCATTGGCCATTCAACGCTTAGCAAATCTTTAACGATAGATCGCGCCTTGAAATGCCTTGAGTCAATGAAAAGCGTTACCCAGAATCCAGAAGATATCGCTAAGGCGCAATGGCTGGCAGGGTGCGCATTGATCAACATAGGCACAGAGAAGGATGCCAGAAGGGGCGTAAGGCTTATCAAGCGAGCAGCCGAGATCCTAAGGGCAACGAATGATTCGATATATTTGACCGCTTCCGCTATTGGTGAAGGGTACATTGCAGCCTATCATTTCTCAAATGAGGAATACGATGAAGCGGAGCGCTGGTATCGGGTCGCATT
>JAISWZ010000196.1 GCA_031270945.1 Clostridiales bacterium
AATTCCGAAATGGCGCCGAAAAAATCCTGGCGAATGCTTCAACTAGTTTGCTCGGGCTTCTGCGAGCAAACACCCGGATTTTTTCGGCGCCTCGGATATAATTTTGGGATATGCTCTAAATTTTGTTTTTTGCTCGTGGTTGAGCGAAAAGCAGCTCCGCTTGCAATGGCTGGCTTCAAATCCGGGCGAGCGAATCCGCATTGGAACCCCTAGGTCCATGCGGCCGGACTTTTTCAAACTAAGAGCATATCCCAAAATAGTCCTGCGAAAGCTTCAAGCGGACTTTTCCAAGCCGAAGATCAATTTGGGATAAGCGCTGAAAACGCGCTCACGATTTGGGATCGATTCATCGATTTCAGGCACATATAGGAGGTGTGGCGTTGGATTACTCGCGTAGCGAAAATACGAAGGCCAGGCGCAAGCAGGCCTCGTCGGCAAAAAAGATTCGCAACAAGGCGGGCATCCTTGTCTTTCGGTTGATTATCGCAGTCATGCTGATCGGGGGATTCGCCGCCCTTGGCGCTGGCGCGGGCATGTATATGGGGATCATCAAAAACGCCAAGGAGATAAGCTCGATCACTGTCATGCCAGACATCTACTCATCAAAGATCGTGGATCTGAGCGGCAGAGAGACAACGCGGCTCAAAGGCGAGGAAAACCGGGTATACATCCTGTACGACGACATGTGCCAAGATCTTCTTGACGCGTTCGTGGCAATCGAAGACGAGAGGTTCTATTCCCATAGCGGCATAGACTTCAAGGGAATCGTCAGGGCAGGCTACACGGCCCTGGAGTCGGGGTTTGAGCAAACCCAAGGCGCAAGCACGATAACCCAGCAGCTGATCAAGAACAACGTCATGAAGCTCACAAAGAATACAGTGATAACAAAGCTTCAAGAGCAGTACCTTGCCATCAAGTACGAAAAGCTGATGGTCGAGGCAAACACCAATGACAAGAAAAAAGCGAAAGACAAGATCCTTGAGATTTACGCCAACACCATATACCTTGGGCATGACTACTATGGCGTCATGACAGCGGCGAAAAACTACTTCAACAAGGAAGTCAAGGATTTGTCCCTCTCCGAGTGCGCCGTCATAGCCGCCATAACCCAGAACCCAGTCAAGTACAGGCCTGACTACAAGCCTGAGGACAACAGGAAAAGGCAGGAGAGCGTCCTTGACAAGATGCTGGAGCTTGGCATGATAACAACCCAGGAATACAACTACGCCATGAACGATGACGTGTACTCCAGGGTCAAGCAGCCCGGCGAGGTGGAAAGCGCGTCCAGGATAAACGAGGCCGAAGACGGAAACTTCCACAGCTACTTTGATGACGCCTTGATAAAGAGCGTTGTCGAAGACCTGCAAAAAAGCGGCTACAGCAAAAGCGTCGCCTACAACATGCTGTACAATGGCGGCCTTACCATCGTCTCAACGCAAGATCAGGAAATCCAGGGCATCATGGACAAATATTTGCGGGATGACAACAGCTATCCTGCGGATCTATACAAAACCCAGATCCAGTATTACTTGACAACAACAAACCGGGTTACCGGAGACACCAAAAACCTTGAGTTCAATGAAACGCTGAAGTCAACGGAGAGGCTGGACGAATTGGCCGACGAGTTCAGGCAAAAGCAGCTGGAGCCAAATGACGACTATGTAGACAGGCGAATGTACATCCCCCAGCCCCAGGCGGCCATGGTTGTCATGGACTACCACACAGGCGCGGTAAAGGGGCTGAACAGCGGCAGAGGCGACAAGGAAGGCAACCTCATGTTCAACCGAGCCGTTGAAGGCGCTCGCCAGCCTGGATCAGTCTTCAAGATTCTTGCCGCATACGCGCCAGCGCTTGAAGACGGCTTGATCACGCCATCCACGCTGATAAAGGATGAGCCGTTCTCCTACGGCGGCAAGCAGTTCAGCAACTGGTGGGGCAGCGGCTACAGAGGCTATCAAACTGTCAGGGCGGGCATAGTCCAGTCCATGAACATCCTTGCCGTAAAGACGATGGTGAACACAGGCCTTGACAGGTGCTTCAAGTTTCTTCTAGATCTTGGATTCACAACTTTAGTAGAAGAAGAATGGCATGCGGACGGAAAGAAGTACACTGACATCGGAGCGGCCACAGCGCTGGGCGGCTTGACCAAGGGCGTCACAATCCTTGAGACAACTGCGGCGTATGGCGCCATAGCCAATAGCGGCAACTACATCAAGCCGTACCTTTACAAGCACGTTCTGGATCACGACGGAAACGTCATCTTGGAAAACCCCAACGAAGAGCGCGTAGTCATGAAAAAGTCCACAGCCTACATGCTCACTGACATGATGCAGGAAGTTATCACTGGAGCAAGCGGAACAGGCAAGAGAGCCAAGTTCGAGAATGTCGACATGCCTATCGCAGGGAAAACAGGAACGACATCAGCTACCAAAGACTTGACCTTCGTAGGCTTCACGCCTTATTACGTGGCTGGCATCTGGTTTGGCTATGACATTCCTGAGACCATGGACGGAAGCGGAAGCTACCAGCTCCCGATCTGGCGCAAGGTTATGGAAGAGATCCATCAAAACCTTGAATACATGGAGTTCCAGATGCCTCTGGATTCCGTGGCCGAAGTCGGCATCTGCATGGATTCAGGCCTTATCGCGACAGATCTCTGCATGAGGGATGGGCGCGGAAGCAGGGCTATTTACCAGATCTTTGAGCGAGGCAAGGAGCCTACGGAAACTTGCAACGTGCATACAGTCGTGACTTATGACACATCCACAGGCATGAGAGCCAGCGAGTTCTGCCCAGTTGAGTACAGGCGCACCATAACAGGCGTTGTTGTCGCAGATGACAACGTGAGCGATTGGTCTTACCAGATAGCGGAGTCCATCTACAATGGGCCGACCTGCATATACCACACTGGATACCGCTCGCAAGAGCCATTCACGTTCTCAACGCCGAACCCGAACCAATGGCAGCCGTCAGAGACCCAGCCGCCGGATTACGTTCCAACGGAAGAGCCTCCAACAAATCCTGCGGATTACCAGTTTCAAACTGATCCTCCGGCAGTTGATCCAACGGTTGATCCAGCGGCCAACCCAGTGACAGAAGCGCCATTTGTCGCGCCATCCGTCTCTGAGCCAACTGTGGATCCTTATCTTCAATTTCCGGAGTCTCCGGTTTATGAGCATACCGAAGAGCCTACAATTAGGCTTGATGACAATCCGGAGATGCCAACGGCAGACTCGCAAGAATCCATTGACAACTTCTTCTCTCCGTGACAATAAAAATAAAAAATATAATAAGAATAAAAAATATAAAAAAGGGCCAAGCGCTGGAAGCGCTTGGCCCTTTTGGTTTTGGTTTGGTTTTGCTTTTTATTCTTCCGCCGCCTCCCTTGCCCCAAACTCCCACCCAGCTTTCAAAGCTTTGCAAGGGCAGGCCTCAATGCAGTCTCCGCAGCGAATGCATTCAGGGCTATTTGGCGCAAGGCTGGGGTTAACCCCCATTTTGCACACTTTTTTGCATGTCCCGCAATCATTGCAGCGGCCTTCGCAGCTCATGCGGTAAAACGAGATCTTGTTGAAAAATCCGTAAAAAGCGCCCAGCGGGCACAAATACTTGCAAAAGAACCTGTGGGAAACGACTGATCCTAAAACCACAAACGCCGCTATGGAGACCTTCAGCCAAAACAGCGCACCTCTCATGCCCGCGAGCCTGGAATCGGCCAGCATCAAAGGCAAAGCGCCACCGATAGTGCCGGACGGGCAGATGTACTTGCAAAGCGAGAGCCTTTCTTATATTTTTAATCACCGCAAATTTCTTTTCAAGAAACGCTGCAGGAGCGTTCAAAATCTCCTGCAGCAAGCCGAACAGGCACATGCGAGAGCAGACAAGCCGCCCAAAGGCTACGCCAAAAAGCGCCATGAGCCCTGCAGCGTAGAAGCTAAATTTCTTCACGGGATCGTTGAAGCCGTTTTGGAGAGCGCCAAGCGGGCACGACCCCAGGGCGCCTGGGCAGGCGTAGCAGTTCAAGCCTGGAACGTTGGCGTTTGTGGCAAGCGCGAACGCGGCTTGGAACAGGTTTCTCTTGGCTTTTCTTTTGGATCTTATTTTCATCGTCCGATTCCTATGCACTCCAGGCATATCTGCGAAGCCTTCCTCCAGGTGTCGTCAATGTCCCCTGAGATCGCGCCGTAGGCTATGAATAGGAGAGCCGCTATCGCGACAGCGATTCGGGCTTTCACGCTCCTACCTTCTTCAAGGCCAGATCTATGTGCTCTGCGTACTCAGCTCCATAAGCCCCAATGAGAGGCTCCATCACTAGGCTGCCATCCTTGTTTACCAGGATGGTCGTAGGCACGTATCCTGTCTGCATCAACGCAGTCAAAGACTTCGCCGGATACAGGTTCAGGCAGTTTGACAGGTAGCGGGTCGAAAGCTGCTCGGCATAGGAGAAGCTGGTGGTGTTCGCGTCCTCGATTACTGTGACAAACTTGACCTTGTCCTTGTAAGTCTGGTAGAGGAGCGGAAAGTCAGGGATCTCAGCCCGGCATGGCCCGCTCCAGGTCGCCCAGTAGTTTATGAATGTCAAAGGTTTCTCCTTGAAAATCTCGTTTGTGTATTCCACTCCTGAGATGCTCTTGGCCTTGAAGCTGGCGACGCGGCCGAATCCGAAATCGGCCGGCTCTTCCTCTGTATCAAGCAAGATCTTGTTGGCTTTGCTGTCGTAATCGATCCCTACATCCAAAGCCTCTGCGAGATCTCTTATCTTCAGGTAATTCTTGCCTTCTATGTTGTAAGCCTCGAACACTATCGGCTTTCCGTCGAGCTCAAAAGCGCTTGTTGACGGTATTCCCACCGCATCGCCAACGTTTAGGGGAGCGCCTGCAGAGGCGCCTGTATACCGCTTGCCTGTGGAAAGGACAACAATCCCTGTTTCGGAAGAGTAGCCTACCTCAAAACGTTTTGGCGTTGTGTTCAAAAGCGTTGCCACATCACGAAGCATGAAATACGTGTAGTTGTTGATGTTGTAGGCGTACAGCGATGTATCCGTGCCGTCGACGGATATGCTGGCCAGTATGGGAAGCGCCTTGACGGAGCTAGGAGCTCCGGCAGGTAGCGTTAGCGCCGCTGCCAAAAACGCGGCCAAAATCATATTCATTCAATAAAACCCCCACGCTGCTGCGTTCTAGTGACCGGAGATCTGTCGCCGGCCCATCCTGGCCCGAGGCGTGTCCTGCTATTGGGACCGCCTCTTATGGCCTCTGCATTGCGCCCGATGTCTTGCGCAATTCCACTGGCGAAATTTAATGCATATCCCAGACGCCCGAAAAGTCCCGGCTTATGCTCGGGCTTCTATTTGCTTTGCTCGGGCTTTTATATGCTTGTCTCGGGTATAACGAGCAAGCGCGAACAAACTCGCCGGACTTTCCAAGTCCCGGAACCTTTTAGGTACATATCCCAAAATTCAGGATATGCACTAAGATATGCTTTCTCGCCAGCATCGCTGGCATTGCCAGCGCGCGCGCACTGCCCCAAGCGCGAACGCTGCCCAGGCTAGGCTCGCAAAAGCGAGCGGCAAGCCTGGGCGCCCCAAAATCCGCGCCAAAAACTAATATTTGTTCCTGATGTGCTCTATGGCGCACCAGAGCTCTTTCATCTCAATTTCCTCTCCCGAATCCAGGACGCATTTTCCGCTCATCTTTCCGAATACCTGGTGCTGGTCTGAAACTATTACCGCTAGGCTGATAAGAGCCTTCCTGTCTAGAACCGGAGTGAAAACGCCCTTGAACCTTCCGTCAGAAGAGTTTACAAGCCATGGCGACATGTAATCAAAGCCGCTTCTGCCCTTTGATATCTCAAATGTCACATCTTCAAGCTTTGAAGCCTTGCCGTCAAAAAATATCATGTTCTCGGACGCGTGAGGCCTATCCGAGAAGCCGTATCCAAGGTTGAAGCCAAAAGGCTTCCCCTTGGCCATGGCGCTGCAGGTTCCCCAATACCACGTGTTGTCGTAGGTCCAGATCCCCCTGCCCCAGTCCAAGGTGCCGAAGTCCGTTTCCTTGTTGAGCTTGAACGTTCTGTCCCCAAGCGTGATCTCGCCCGATGCCCTCATGCAGTTCACTTTCTGGTTCAAGTAGAAGCACGTGGGCTTTTCCTTCCAGGTCGAGGCTATGCACATGACATCCTGGGGCTTGTCCTCTAGAGCTATGCTGGCCTTGAAGGGCTCTCCGTCCATGTCATCGAGGGAGCACTCTATCCGCCTTTCACCTTCCCTGGCTTCGTAAGTGATGGACGCGCCTTTTCTTAGGTATCTGACGTTGCCGTCTTCCGGCTTGTCAGACAGCCCGGTCCTGCCTAGCGGAAGGACTGTAAGAAAGGTCTTCGTCCTGTCTTGAGGCTTTTTCAAGTCTAGAAGCGAGACGCTTGCAAGGCCGATGTACGACAGATCTGATATTGTGAAAGCCGCAGCGAAGCCCTGGCCCATGACCAGGTAGTAGTCCCATTCCTTAAGCCTCATGAACCCCTTTTTCGCCTGCTGGCGATTGTACTCCCACACAAGCTTCCTGGCATATCCTGGTTCCGCCACGACACCTTTTTTGTCCAAAAGCTTCTGCCGCCTCGTCACCTCGCGCTGCATGCTTCTCCCCCCTTGAAGAGCATTTTTAGTGCATATCCCTAAATTCCGCAAGTGGCGCAGCGAAAGTCA
>JAISWZ010000281.1 GCA_031270945.1 Clostridiales bacterium
AACGCGTAAGGACCTCGATTTTGGGTTGAGAATAATCTGCCGATAATAAAAATCTGAGTTTCGAAACGAAAAAGCCCGAGAATTCAGCATTCTCTTGATTTGCGGTTTTACGGTCGGAATTAATTTTGGGATATGCTCTTGAGATAAGCTTGCGAGAGAGAAACACTCTCCGCTCGCTAGCACTATTGCACAAAACATTGACTGCTTTGCCATTATAATTGTAGATGATAGCTATGCCTTTCGTCTAATTCAAAATGCAAATTTCAGAAATAACCAAAGCAAATTAAAGAGAGGGGCTTGGCGTATTGACCGTGGAGAGAGATTTGTGATAGCATAATAAAGAGAGGCCTTTGGCATGGACAATATTGCTAAAAGGGCTGGCAGAGTCTTGAGAAAATTTTAACGATGTGTGCATTGAGCTTTAAAAATCAACCACATCAAGGTTTTCCCATGCCAAATATTTTAATTTTGGACATGCCTTTTGTGCAGAAGATGAAAAGCTTTGGATCCTTCAAGCATTCTCGGAATAAATTTAAATGCTTGACAGGTCGAAAAAACCATATTTTTTCAAGCAGCTCCATGCTTATTCACCAGCTTAGGAAGGAAAGGTGAGCTTAATGGACATCCGGACGCTTGAAGCGTTCCTCTCTCTGGCTAACTGCCTTAACTTCACTAAATCCGCAGAGCAGATGTATATTTCCCAGCCTGCGTTCAGCCGGCAGATAACGCGCCTTGAGGAAGAGCTGGGTTGCCCGCTTTTCAACAGGAGCAAGCGCAAAGTGGAGCTGACGGAGTTTGGCATCACTTTCATTGACTACGCTGAGCGCATGTACTCAGAATACACCAAGCTGAAAATTGAGCTCAACCAAATGCGAAACGACAAGACCATGCATCTGAGGATCGGGTTCCTCTGCGATCTCCCGCACTGGTTCCTGCCAATGGCGATACAGAGGTTCAGCGAAAGGTACAGCCAAGTTCAGCTTAGCATGTTTGACAAAAGCTTGGCGGATCTGACAGACTCCCTGCTCCTTGGCGACCTGGATCTGGGCTTTTGTGTCCACACTGGGGTAAAGCCTGAAGAGATTGAAGTGCTTGAGATTTCAAGCGCCCCTATCTGCGCTGTCTTGCCTGAAAACCACCGATACGCCAATGAGACCTCGATCTGCATTGAAAAGCTCCAAGGCGAGCCGTTCATCATGGGGTCCCCAGATATCTACAATCCCGGCTACAGGCAGATCATAAGCCTGTGCAAGCTAGGCGGATTCGCTCCCAACATTGTCGCTTACTGCAGCATGGTGCCCAGCATGCTGACATTGGTCAAGTGCGGGATAGGAATTGCGCTAGCCGCAAGACACGCACAGGAGCTATCAGGAAAAGGGTTGAGTTTTGTCCCTATCAGCAATGAAATGGCTGACATGCCAATTCAGCTGCAGTGGAAATGTTCGCACAAGAATCCGGCTGTTGACTTGTTTCTTGAAATGGCTCAGGAGATTTTGGATGAAGCCCGCTGATTTGCGGCGCCCGGAGGGCGCCGCTTTTTGCTTTGGGCTTTTTGCTTTGGGCTTTGGTTTTTGGTTTTTTGTTTTATTGCTTTTGGCTTTGTTTTTATAAGCCTGAGCGTACATGAAAATTATTCTAAAACAAAACCAATATGCTTTGCTTACTAATCCTAGACTAAATCCCCATCAACCCTAAATCGTCATCGCCGCCGCAAATGCCGTACGCGTCGCATTGGTAATAGAAGACGCCTTCTTGCAGTCCCCAATAAACCTGAACTCGGGGGCGCAGGCGCTAAAGGACAGGGCTTCGTCGATCTTTGATGACAGGCCGACGGAGATGACAACGCTGTCAGCTTTGATCTTTGACTCTTCGCCGCCAACCAGGCAAATGACCTCTCCGGGATTGACTTGAAGCACTTTCGCGTTGACTATTGAATGAAAGTTGGGCTCGGCTTTCCAAGCGGCCTCAAACATGGAACGGTAGTGGATCTTCGCCGAATTCTCAGCCAGCTCGCCCCGGGCTTCGATCACGGTAGCCTCATGGCCCTTCTTGGCCAAGTATATCCCGCATTCAACGCCAACCTCGCCGCCGCCAATGACAACGACGTGATGGCCTAAGCTGGATTCGTCCTCGAAAGCCTGTTCGGCAAAAGCAAATTGGGTTTCAGCAAGCCCGCTAATGTCCGGCACTATGGGCGTCGCCCCAACAGCGGCAACGACAACATCGTATCCCTTTTCGGATATGGATTCGGGAACCGCTTTCGTTCCCAAGATCGCGTTTATCTTATCCCGCTTTTGCACCTGCTTGACCAGAAAGTCTTTGTAGCGCTTTAGCGGCCACTTGAAGTCAACGTTGTCGGAATGCTTGATCGCGCCTCCAAGCTTTTCTCCGCTCTCGTACAGATCAACGAAGTGGCCTCTGTCAGCCAGATCCATGGCGCATCTAAGCCCGGCTGGGCCGCCGCCTATGACTGCCACTTTACGTCCGCCTTTTGTAGGCACTACAAGCCTGTCGATCTTATGCTCAAGCCCGATCACTGGATTGATGGAGCAAATGCTGTGAAGCGGCTCCCCTTTTGCTCCGCCGTGGCACTTGTTGCACCTAAGGCAAGGGGCTACGTCATCGTTTCGGCCCTCCGCCATCAGCCTCCACAGGTTGGTGTTTGAAAGAAAAGCCCGGCTCATTGCGATCAGGTCAGCCTTGCCGTCTGCAATAACTTTTTCGCAAACGTCCAAGTCCTGGTACCCGCCTATGGTTGCGATTTTCAGGTTTTTCACATGCTTTTTCATGAATTCGGCGTAATGGAGAAACGGCGTTTCCTCCAGCGTAAAGCCCGTGGGATGCGCCGGATCCACGTTTGGAGAGCGAAGCTGAACTATGTCTATATATTTTGACGCTTCCGACAGGAACTCAGCGCTTTCTTCAAGAGTATATCCGCCTTCGGTATCCTCCGCGCTCCAGATCATCTCAATCAGGATTGAATTGCCCAGGCGCTTCCTGAGCCTAGACAGTACAGAAAGCGGGAACCGCATGCGGTTCTCAAGGCTTCCCCCGAACTTGTCAGTGCGCAGGTTTGTGATTGGAGAGATGAACTTCGCTGGAAGGTTGGCCCTATAGGCAAAGTGAAGGCTAACCATGTCAAAGTCCAGCATGTGAAGTATTGCGGCTTGCTCCGCGTAGGACTCAGCGATCTTATCCAGCGTTTCCTCGTCATACTCCCCAGGGAGCTTGTGCGCGTCTATAAGCTCTATGTCAAACTCGTCAAGCGCAGCCTTGCCAAAGGGGAGCTTTGGATCATACCCTATCCCCTCTGGAGCTATATAGGCGTTGCCGCCCTTGGGCCGCATCAGCGGATACGCTGATGGCGGCCCGACAAACATGCTCATGCTGGCCAGGGAGTTATAGAAGTGTATCGTGTCCGAAAGATGAAGCAGGTAGTTTTGGCAGCTGCAGTCATAAAGGTTGTAGTCAGGAAAATGGGCAAAGTCCAGATCCATGGGAAACTGCTTTCCTTGGGTGAAGTTGTTGATGCCCATGCAAGTGACGTAAGCAGCCCCTCTTGCTTTGTTCTCAAAATGGGCGATAGCCGGATCGGCAGGGTATGGCTCTGGCCCCTGCAAAAAATGCGGAAGACAGTTGCCCGCCCCTATCCGGTTTTTGAGCGTGAAGCCCCCTATTCTCAGGGGAGATGACAAACGCTTGTATCTAGGCTCCATAATCACGCCATCTCTTTCAGGCTTTCAGATATTTTCAAGGTTGCCTCTGTGGCCTTCTGCACATCCTCAAAGGTGTATTCCGGGTTGATCTCTGTCAAGACCAGCCCGTCTTTTGATACTTCAATAACGCCCATCTCGGTTATTATCAGGTTGATACAGCCAGCCGCAGTCAGGGGCAAACGGCATTGCTTCAAGATCTTTGCCTTTCCCCTAGCCGTGTGCTCCATTGTTATAATCACTTTCTTCGCTCCAACAACCAAGTCCATTGCTCCGCCCATGCCAGGCACCTTGCTTCCTGGAATGATCCAGTTGGCCAGGTTTCCCTTCTCGTCCACTTCAAGCGCGCCAAGTATGGTGCAGTCTACATGCCCGCCTCTTATCAGCCCGAATGAGACGCTTGAGTCAATGTAAGCGCCGCCAGGCGCGGCCAATGCGCTCTGCCCTCCAGCGTCAACAGCGAACTCAGGCTCCGCTTCTTCAGCGCTGGGCTTGATCGAATCAATGATCCCGTTCTCGCACTGAAGGATCAGCTTAACTCCCGCAGGCAGATACTGAGGGATAAGTGTCGGCATCCCTACTCCCAGGTTCACCACATCTCCGTCAGCCAGCTCCCTGGCCGCCCGCGCAGCTATAAAGCCTTTGATCTTCTCTTTATCCATCCTGTCTGCCTCCATCCACAACATAGTCGACAAGCATCCCAGGAGTGACTACATCTTCAGGAGGTATCCCTCCCAGTTCAACTACGTTGTCGGCTTCAACAATCACTGTCGCTGCCGCTGTCGCCATCGCTTCAGAAAAGTTTCTGGTTGTGCCCTTGTACCAGATGTTTCCCGCCTTGTCCACCTTGTATCCGCAGATCAGGCAAAAGTCAGCTCCCAAAGGCCGTTCCAGCAAATACTTTTTTCCGTCTATCTCAACAACGCTGTGGACATGCGCCGCTTGCTCAATGATTGTGCCCAGCCCTGTCGGGGTCAAAACCCCTCCCAGCCCCGCCCCGTACGCCCGGATCATCTCGACGAAGGATCCTTGCGGAACCAGCGACACATCCAAAAACCCCTCGTTCATCTGCTTTGCCACTTCAGGGTTTAGCCCCACATGAGTGCCGTACATTTTCTTGACCTGCCTGTTAGCCAAAAGCTTCGCCACTCCGTATAGCGGCTCTCCGCTAGGCCCGGACGGCATTCCTCCGTCATTGCATATGAGAGTCAGGTTCTTGGTGCCAAGATTCGCAAGCTCCCCCAGTATGCGGTGAGGGCTTCTGCAACCCATAAAGCCTCCAACCATGATGCTTGCGCCATCTGGAATCAAAGCGGCGGCCTCCGCCGCAGTAACCCATTTAGGCATTGCGACCACCCTTTCGAATAGGATTTTTAAGATAAATTTATTGATTTAAATTTAAAGTATTTGCCTAAATCCAGCTTGCAGATCCATTTCTCAGCTCTCAGACCTTCTCAAACACCGTAGCTATCCCCATCCCTCCACCTATGCAAAGCGTCGCAAGCCCCAGCCTGCAGTCTTCCCGCTTTTGCATTTCATGAAGGAGAGTGACAATTATCCTTGCGCCGGAGGCGCCTATCGGATGCCCTAGCGCTATTGCTCCGCCGTTTACGTTCACTTTGCCCATGTCAAACCCAAGCTCTCTTGCCACTGCAAGGGACTGAGCGGCAAAGGCCTCGTTGGCTTCTATCAGGTCAATGTCAGAAAGTGTCACCCCAGCTGAAGCAAGGGCCTTTCTCACAGCGTTTACAGGGCCAATCCCCATTATCGAAGGATCAACTCCAGCTATTCCCCAGCCTATAAGCTTGGCTAAAGGCTTTAAAGAATGCTTCTCTACAGCTTCAGCGTTGGCCAGGATCATGGCGGCTGCCCCGTCGTTGATGCCCGACGCGTTTCCCGCAGTAACTTTGCCGCTGGCGCCAGCGAAAGCCGGCTTGAGCTTTGCCAAAGCTTCGGAAGAAGTCTGGCGAGGGTATTCGTCCTTGTCAAAAACCTGAGTCCCTTTCTTGACTTTCACTTCTATGGGCGTGATCTCCTGGGAAAAACGGCCCGCTTGAATAGCCTCCGCAGTCTTTGCCTGAGATTTCAAAGCGAACTCGTCTAGCTCTTCCCGCGACAATCCCCACTTGTCGCATATGTTCTCGGCTGTGATCCCCATGTGGTAATCGTTGAAAGCGTCCCATAGCCCGTCTTTAACCATGGTGTCAACGATCTGGGCGTTCATCATCCGCGCTCCCCACCTGGCGGCGGGCACCGCGTATGGGGCCAATGACATGTTTTCGCAGCCGCCTGCGGCGGCAATGGAAACATCGCCGCTCCTGATTGATCTGGCGGCGTCAACGACAGCCTTCATGCCAGATCCGCAGACCATGTTTATCGTCCAAGCGGTTGTTTCCAGTGGAAACCCCGCTTTCAAAGAAGCCTGGCGGGCCGGGTTTTGCCCTTGCCCAGCTTGCAGCGCGTTGCCAAAGGCGACTTCCTCAACCAGCTGGGACGGGACGCCAGCCCGGCGCGCGGCGTCGGACAGGACAGCCGCGCCCAGCTCAGAAGCGGGAACATCTTTCAAAGCCCCGCCAAAGGCGCCAATCGCCGTTCTGCAAGCCCCCAGCACAAA
>JAISWZ010000358.1 GCA_031270945.1 Clostridiales bacterium
AAATTATATCCGAGGCGCCGGAAAAATCCGGGTGTTTGCTCGCAGAAGCCCGAGCAAACTAGTTGAAGCATTCGCCAGGATTTTTCCGGCGCCATTTCGGAATTTTGGGATATGCACTAAGTCTCTTTTGATGATCGGAAAGGCCGCGCGAAAAGCATTCGCCAGGACTTTGGCGACTTAGCGCTATCCGGCGCCATTACGGGTTTTGGGATATGCACTATACTGACGAGCGGCGATTCAAAAAGCGCTGTTTTGGGATATGCCCTAAAGGAGACACTGCATGCCTGACGAAAATGACAATACATTAAGCGGATACGACTATGTTCCGCCTTCAGAAGGAACAGGCGCATGGATCACCATTTTTGAAGACACCTATCCGCCCCGCACAATTGATCTAAACGATATGCATAGGCATTACGGAAGCCCGCTGATTTATGGAAGGCAGAACGCAGATAAAGACATTGAGCTCCATATCAGGTTCAACTCCCGCGTGGTGTCCAGGCCTCACGGCGAGTTTGTGCGAGAGAGGGACGGAAAGTGGCTGGTTAAAGTTTATGGAGATAGTGTGCACGGCCTTCTCGTCAACAACACGAGCGTCCGTGAAAGGGTTATGGAGGACGGGGACGAGTTAAGGATAGAAGTATTGGATAAGCGTGTCGATGACGGCGTGCTTATGATTTTTAGCACGGCTCGCAGAGCTGAGTGGTTCGAATTCAAAATTAAAAGAGATGAAGTATGGATAGGCCGAAATCCAGATCCAAAGGTAACCGACATTTGCTTGAAGCACATCAGCGTCTCGAAAAGGCATGCCGTCATCTTGATAACACCCGGAAAAGTCACTATCTCAGACGCTGGTAGCCAGAACGGCGTGATTGTCAACGGCAAAACGGTATTAACCTGCGAGATCAAGGAGCGAGATGTAATAAGAATCACAAACACCAGGCTAATCTACCGGAAAAGCTGGATCAGCTGCTGCACAAGCGCCATTGGCGAAAGCATTGAGGCAAACGGGCTGTACCAAATTAAGGACAGGAAGCATTTGCTCAAAAAGAGAGAAGAAATCATGAAAGACGTCAGCCTTCGCATCGAGCCAGGAGAGCTGGTTGCAATCGTTGGAGGCTCCGGCGCTGGGAAATCAACTCTGATATACATGCTTTGCGGCCTTAAGAAGCCCTATAAAGGCCATGTTTCCATTGATGGCATTGATCTTTACAAAAATTTTGACTCAATCAAGACCAGGATAGGCTACGTTCCTCAAACTGACATAGTGCAAGACAACCTCACGCTTAGAGACATGCTGCTGTTTACAGCCAAGCTCCGCGTTCCAGAGGATACGCCAAATGAAAGGCGGATCCGGGTAGATGACGCGTTGAAGAGCGTTGAAATGACAAAGCATGCAGACAAATACATAAAAAACATAAGCGGAGGCCAAAGGAAGAGAGCAAGCATAGCGGTTGAGCTGTTGGCTGACCCGAAGCTTTTGTTCCTGGATGAGCCTGGATCCGGGCTGGACCCGTTCACAGAGGAATCCTTGATGGGAACTTTGAAGAAGATGGCTCAAAGCGGAAAGACTGTTGTGTTTGTGACGCACAGCCCGCTTAGCTTGGAGTTTTGCGACAAAATAGCCTTCATTGGAACTGGAGGGGTTTTGTGCTTTTATGGCACATATGAGCAGTCGGTAAGGTTCCTTTGCGAAACAGAGGTGGGCAAAGGCGAAATTGATCCAAAAGTGTTTGCCACCAAAAACATTGTGAAAGTTTATTCGAAGACAACGCTGAATGGAGACGAATGCAGCAGGAAATTCAACGAGAGCAGAAAAATAGCGCCACCGCCCAAAATATCGGATAGCGAAAAGAAGCCTCCCAAGAAAAGGGTTAAGGGCCAGACGGCAACCCTGTTCCATAGAAACGTGAAGCTTTACTTGAATGACTGGAAGAAAATCATCAAAACATTTGGCTTTGCCGCCCTTCTAGCCTTCTTTGTCACGGTGGTGGAAAACGGCTTCCAGCACGAGAAGTATGGCATTACGAAGAGCCTTTACTTCGCCCTTTCCTGCGCGGTGTTCTTCGTCGGGTGCAGCAACGCGATAACTGAGGTCTGCAAAGAAAGAAACCTTATAAAGCGGGAGTATATGACAACCCTGTCCTTAGGGGCTTACATCTCGGCTAAGACGGCATTGCTGCTTATTCTGTGCGCGATCAATTCCTTGATATTCGCAAGCGTTTTCGCCGCTCGCGTCGGAATGACAGAAGCCGAATTGCTGTTTGCCCCATTTTTGGAGATTCTTCTTACCATATTTCTGACTGGCTTGGCTGGATCCGCCATAGGAATGTTTGTCTCCTGCTTGAGCAAAAACGAAGACGCGGCCTCAAAGCTGGCCCCAATTCTCATTTTGCCGCAAATCCTGTTTTCAGGCGTCATTTTCGAATTGGGAGACGGCTTCGTAAAGCATATTTCTTATATTGTTACAGCCCGCTGGGCCATGGAGGCGTTTGGCTCGTTCGTAAACCTTAACGATTTGAGCGAGAAGCTAAATTCTAACGCTGACTTTATGTTCGAATTCACTCAAGAGCATGCCGCATGGTCCTTGTTCAAGCTTGCGCTTTTTCCCTTGGTTTTTTGCTCGCTTTCTTTCTTTGCGCTCAAAAACATTAGAAACTCCAAGGAATAGATATTTCGGCGCCTCGGATATAATTTTGGGATATGCACTTACGTGTTTGTTGCGGCAGAATCAAAATAAGGCCAAAGGAGGAACTGCATGCCTGATCTAAACGAAGTAACGATGACGAATTGGACTAACAACATTCCTATTGGCAGTGGCGCGCACCTTACCATCTTTGAGGGTGACTGGGAGCCGTACTTTGTAGATCTAAACCAGCTTAGCCAGAGTTTCGGAACCTCGCTGGTTTACGGAAGGCAAAACCACTCAAATAGTCTCAGCATCCAAATTCTATTCAACTCAGGGCTGGTGTCAAGGCCTCACGGGACGTTTATAAAGGAACCGAGCGGAAAGTGGAAAATCACGGTATATAAAGAAGCCGGAAATGGAATCATTGTCAACAACACGGAGATGCGTGAAAGGATTCTGCAAGACGGCGACGAAATCAGAATAGACAACATGGATGATCCCAAGGCGAACGGCGTGCTGATGCTTTTTAGCGCAAAGCGTGGAAGCTGGAATAAATTAAACTTGGAAGCCAAAGATGTGACGATAGGCCGCAACAAGGCTGAAAACAATCTATGCTTGTCGCACATTAGCGTTTCGAAAAAGCATGCCATCATTAAATACGACGGAGGCAGAAGGGTTCTCCAGGACTTAAGGAGCCAGAACGGCTTGATCGTAAACGGCAAAAGAATGATGTCCCGCGAGCTCAGGGATAGGGACGTAATAAGGATAACAAGCACCAAGCTCATCTACTGCAAGGACATGATCAGGTACAGCACAAGCGTGACTGGCGAAAGCATAGAGGCGTCTGGGCTTTGCCAAATCCAGTCCAAAAAAGGCTTGTTTGATTTCGAAAAGAAAAAGATGATTATGCACAACGCCAGCCTCCGCATCGATCCGGGAGAGTTGGTCGCAATAGTTGGCGGATCCGGCGCTGGAAAATCAACTTTGATGTACATGCTTTGCGGCCTTAAGAAGCCCCACAAAGGCCAAGTTTCAATTGGCGGAACAGACCTCTTCAAGAACTTTGACTCCCTGAAGGCCATGATAGGCTACGTGCCTCAGGCTGACATAGTGCAAAACAACCTCACGGTAAGAGACATGCTGCTGTATTCAGCCAAGCTTCGCGTCCAAGGCACGCCAAAAGAGCTTGAAGACAGGATCAATAAGGCAATAAAGGATGTTAAGTTAGAAGAACATGTAGACAAGTACATAAGAAAATTAAGCGGAGGCCAAAAGAAGAGAGTAAGCATAGCGGTCGAGCTCTTGGCTGACCCGAAGCTGTTTTTCCTTGATGAGCCGGGATCTGGCCTGGATCCGTACACCGAGGAATCCTTGATGATAACATTGAGGGAAATGGCAAACAGTGGAAAGACTGTTGTGTTTGTGACGCATAGCCCATTGAGCTTGCAGAACTGCGACAAGATTGTGTTTATCGGGAAAGGAGGCCATTTGTGCTTCTACGGAGGCTATGAGCAAGCAATTAGGTTCCTGTGCAAAGAAGAAGTGAAAAATGGCCAAATCACTAATCCCAAAAAATTTAACCCCAACGACTTGGTGAGAGTTTATGAGCATACAACTGAAGAGGCCGAAAAGCTTGCCACTGCGTTCAACATGGGCCGGAAATCCTCATCAATAGCCGGAGGGGAGAAAGGCGAAAAGAAGCCTCCAAAGAAGAGCTTTGTCAACCAGACAGGTGTCCTGTTTTCGAGAAACCTAAAAATCTATTTCAATGACTCCGGGAAATTGAGAGGCGCCATATTTTTGACCCTGGTTTTGGCTGTGCTTGTTTCGATAGTGGCAAACGGCTCCCAATATGATTCCTATGGCATGACAAAAAGCCTGTATTTCGCCCTTACCTGCGCAGTGTTCTTCGTAGGCTGCATGAACTCGATAACCGAGGTCTGCAAAGAGAGAAACCTTATAAAGAGAGAGTACATGACAACCCTGTCCCTAGGCGCGTATATCCTGGCAAAGACAGCGATGCTCCTGCTTTTGTGCCTAGCCCAATCAATCATATTCGCCGTCGTGTTTGCAATAGGCGTTGGGCTGCCGAAAGACGAGCTTATGTTTTCCCCGTTTTTGGAGATCTTTCTTACCATCTTCCTTACTGGCATGGCTGGATCGTCAATGGGAATGTTTGTCTCATGCTTTAGCAAAAACGAAGACAAAGCCTCAAAACTGGCGCCGATTCTCCTTTTGCCGCAGATGCTGTTCTCAGGCGTCATATTCGAATTGGGAAACGACATCCTAAAGTTCATCTCATATATCGCAACATCCCGCTGGTCCATGGAGGCGTTTGGCTCGTTCGTAAACCTTAACATAATGGATGCCATCATGGGCGGCAACCGCATTTCAAGAGCCGCAGAGGACATGTTTGAATACACCGAAAGGCATGCCACAAGCGCCTTGATTATGATAGCGTTGTTTTCTGTAGTCTTTAGCATAATCTCCGTCTTTGCGCTTTTAAGCATTAAAAACTCTGAGGATTAATAAAACAGCCCCGGAGCGCACTCTTATAGCCCGCGCTCCGGGAATCTCCGGAAGGAGGATTGCATTTGGCTCTTATAGACCGCATCAAGTATGACGGGCCAGCAAATGGCGCTCCATGGCTTGTGTACAAGTGCCCGTCCGAGAAGTTTGTCCTTGGATCCCAGCTTATTGTGAACCAGGGGCAAGAAGCCCAGTTTTTCAAGGGAGGAGCGGCGCTTGACCTTTTTGGCCCTGGCACCCATACGCTGGAGACCGGAAACCTGCCGCTACTGAACGCCCTGGTTAACCTGCCGTTTGGCGGGAAAACGCCCTTTTCGGCAGAAATATACTACGTGAACAAGACATCCAAGCTGGATATGAAATGGGGAACGCAAAGCCCGATTATCCTTGAGGATCCAAAATACGGGTTGATACTTCACATAGGAGGGTACGGAAGCTTTGGAGTGTCAATAGAAGACTCTAGGCTCTTCGTCACCCAGATCATTGGCGCGACAAGACAGGGAACCACAATCGACTACAAAGTAGTAAGCGGCTACTTCATCGGGCTTGTGAACACCAAGGTCAAAAGCCTGGTGTCAGATCTTATGATCAAGAAAAAGGTCTCTTTCCTTGAGATAAGCGCAAGCCTCGACGATCTGTCAACGGAGTGCGGCAAGGCTATATCTGATGAGTTCTCAAGGTTTGGCGTTGAAGTCAAGAACTTTTACGTCATGAACCTGGCGCCACAGGACGAGGAGATAGCGGAGCTCCAGAAGATAAAAGCCCAGCTCTCTGGCGGAGAAAGCTTCTACAAGCAGAAAAGGACCTTTGACATTTTGGAGAAAGGCGTCGAAAACGATTCCAGCAACCTGGCAAACCTAGGATTGAACTTTGGCGTCGGAATGAAAGTCACTGACGCTGCCAAAGAGGCATTCTCAAGTCCTGCCCCTGCCGCTTCGGGTGTGGCTTGCCCCGCCTGCGGGGCAAGTGTCATGGCTGGAATGTTGTTTTGCGGAAACTGCGGACACAAAATGGGGGCTGTGTGCCCTCACTGCGGCGCCAGCCTGGCATCGGGAGTCAGATTTTGCGGCAGCTGCGGAAAGCCAGTAGGAAAAGTGAAGTGCAAGGCTTGCGGGAATGACGTTGAGCCTGGAAACAGGTTTTGCGGAACTTGCGGGACGCCTGTGTGATCGCGCGAGATAAATCTTATGATTCTGCCGTAAGAACTCCATCAAGGCCTTAAAATCTAGGCTTTGACTAAAGGCAGATATGACAGGCAAATCTTGCGTTTAAGCCATTTACGTCTATTTGTCCGGTGGTTGTTACGGCAAAATCATCTTATAAATTTTGGATCAAGAGCATATCCCAAAATTAATTTTATGGCTTGTGAAAGTCACGCAAGTTTGCTCGCAGAAGCCCGAGCAAACACTGTAGAAGCATCGCGATGACTTTCACTGCGCCACTGCCGGAATTTTGGGATATGCACTAAGGCTTTTCGCAGGCCAGAATAAGCTTTAAGGGGGATTCCATTGAGCGCCAGCTATCAAGTGATATTGCTGAAATGCCCGCAGTGCACTGCGCCAATAGGGAAAAACGACAAGTTTTGCGGCTATTGCCAGTCAGAGCTCTTAGTCAGATCGCTCTCGCAATACCACGAACTGGACAAAACCATCAAGGTCAAGTACAAGACCGCCTATGAGGACGCGCTGAAAAAGGGAGATGACAGCGAAGTCAGGGCTTCCCTTGGGATCTGCTACCTGGATCTAAAGCTCTACGACATGGCCTTGAGCGCCTTTGAGAACGCGGTAAGGATAGACCCGACAAGCGAGAGCGCCTTGTATTATTCGGCGCTGGCGATTTTTAGAGGCAGGAGGCCATTTGTCGCTCAAATGAGATCCGTGAAAAAGGCCGAAGAGTACCTGGAAGCTGGGGCCATCACCGGATCTGGAAAGTGCTCGGCGGCATTGGCTGTAATATACAAGGATTTTTATGAGATGAAGCATCTGCATGGCGCAAGATCTAGCAGGGAATGCCTGGAGGAGGCTAGGGAGCGAGGCCTTACAGATGAGGATTTGCGAGAGATATCAAGTGAGCTTGCAGCGCCTAGCATTGCGTGACGCGCTTGTGTCGCAGGCTTAGTTAAAGGAGGGATATGCGCGCATGCGCAGGCTAGCAGCTGTTGCGATCCTCGCTCTCGCATTTTGGCTGGCGGCAGGGACGACCGCTGTAGCCGGGAGCGGATACATATACGGAGATCCGTCGGAGAAACCGTTTAAACTAAACGGCGGATATGTGGAAAATACTCGCGGAATCACTGATGCGAAAAACAAGTACGAGGAAACCTTGAAAGGGCTCTCAGACGCGGACAAGGAAGATCCGGATACGATAGACGCGCTTGCGGTCCTGGCTGAGCTCTTGGCAAGGAAGGTTGAAAGCGTTGACGTTGACAAAGAGATCACAGAAGATTCGCTTACGAAGCAGCTGGAGAATGCCTATGTGCGCCTTGAGGATCTGAAGGGCATAGCGAAGGACTATGACGTTGAGTTTTTAAGGCCGCTTATTCCCGACGCGATGATTACCACAGATGAAGACTATGCCGAGGTCACGATTCCATCAGGGCTTAGAGGGCGGATAACAATCAGGGCCGCAGGCGCAAGCCTCACTATTGACGCTTCAAAAGTTTCTTCTGACGCAGTGTTCAAGGTGGGAAGGCAAACCTCCACGGCGTCAACCAAGTCCGCAAGCGGCAAATCATCAAGCCTAAGCGTAAAAGACGTCTTTTTGAGGTTCTGGGGAATAGGCGCTGTCACTCTTGTGTTCGCCGCATACCTGGGGTTATTGATCATTACCAAGAAAAAGCAGCCGCTGGGCATGCTCGCCGCAGTTTTGTCTACAGTAGTGATCTTGAACGGCGCAACGATATACATGTACCCATTGGATGACTCAAAGGACATTGCTGTCGTTGATCCGACAGACCCGCTGGAGCCAGGCACCGGGCCTATAACAGTAAAGCTTGGCGCTGACACTCATGCGCTTCTTGGAATCATAGGAGAGCCGGACGATATTATGGGGTTTGATCCAGGCGGCAAAGTTTTGGCCAGCAAGTACAACTGGATTGGCGAGTTCGTTGTCGCATGGGTAGGAGTTGACGGAGAATTCACTGTAAGAGAAAACCCAGTCGACATCCCTGACTTGTCCGGAAAGAGCGAAGAAATAAGGGTGGCTGCCGAAAACCTGGTATCCAGGGGCCTTATGGGCTTGGATGACGATGGCAATTTCAATCCCGACGACGAGATAACCCGGGCTGAGTTCTTGGAAGCCATGATAGGATCTCTTGGCCTTTTGGATCCAGACGCGCCTAACAAGTTCACTGATGTAAGCAAAGGCGACCGGTACTATGACGTGGCTGTTTCCGCTAAAAAAGAAGGCCTGGTAACAGGTTTTGAAGACAGCACGTTCAGGGGCGACGAGCCAATAATAAAAGAACAGATGATAGTGATAGCGGCAAACTGCCTTGTCAGAGCCATGCAATACGATCCCGCCTCGTCAAGCGTTTTGTCAAGGTACGCGGATGAAGAAATTTTAGCGGAATGGTCAAAGGCTGGAATAGCGCTTGCTACGCAGTGCGGAGTGATGATCTACCGGATGGACGGAATGTTTGCCCCCAAGGAGGCTATGACTCGCGGAGACGCGGCTATAGTGCTCAACAGGATCTTTCATAAGATCTGGTAAGGGGAAAGGGGGATAGAAATTATATGGCCTACAAAGCGAAAAAAGCGCGCAGGTACTTTTACGGCTTGAGCCCCGTAACGCTCATGATCTTGCTCGTGCTATTTCTGATTGTTTTTTACGCGATAAACGAAACGCTTGGCATCGCCTTGGTTGTGTTTTACCTGGTGCTGGCTGTGTATTACCACTTCGTCGGAAAAAAAGAAGCTGAAGCCATGATAGACGCGTTCACGGCTAGCGAGGTTAAAATGCTTGAAAAGCGGTCTATGAAAAAGCTAGGCCTTCTGGAAGACCAGCAGATGCCGATAGACCCGATTTTCTTGTATGGCCCGAGCTATGATATTGAAAACCTGGATCCGCGACACAAATGGATAGGCAAACTTGGAAAGGACAACAAGTGGAGATACTCCATTATGGAGTTCACAAGGTTCAGGTTTGACGAGACCCAGATTTACATTTACTTTGCGCATGTCGACCTTGCAAACGGCGCCATTTTCCATGAAGGGACAATCGAGTGCTTCTACTCTGACATCAACTCGGTCAATGCAAGCCAAGTCATGAAGAAAGTAGCCGTTTCCAATTGGCTCCCCAGGAAAAAGATTAACTTCTTCGAGAATGTCTCCATACTGGCCGACGGGCTAAGCTATTCCGCAAGCTTCTCAGTGGAATTGGATGAGCCTAGCCTGGCCGAAAAGTTCGTAGCAATGAGAAGCCTGATAAGAGAAAGAAAGCGCGGATTCGAAGCGTGCTGATCTGGTATAACACCCGCCGTAGGATTGAGGCGAAGGCCATGCGTTTCACAAAATATACAGGAGAGAGCAACTCTATACAATGACTGGCGCGCGCGATTTCAAGCGCTCGCCAGCGCAAAAAATGTGACGCGCGAACACTGGCCTCGCAGTTCTGGCAAACGCCAGAGAAAGGAAAATGTTCTATGGATCGCTACAATACCAGAGCAATAAAGGTTTACTTCTTTGCCGACAGGGCTACAACAATAGGCGCCATTGGCGGATTCATCGTGGGATTTTTGGGAGTTCTGCTGTTCATGCTAGCAAGCGCCCTTGGGGGGGAGGATACCCCCTTGACAGGGTTCACGGTTTTGATCATAGTTTTAGGCGCACTCGTCTTCCTTGGGTGCATAGCCGCCAAAGTCTACATCTTTATGAAAGCCAACGCTGCCACTGAGAGAATGATCGACAATTTCATAGAAAGGGAGATTCAGCTCCTGACAAGGCGCGGACGCAACAAGCTTAACCTGGTGCCGGAGCAGCTGGTGATAGCGGAGCCGATCTTCCTTCATGGCCCAAGCTATAACCCCAAAGACGAAGAGCCGAAGAAGTTGTCCGCTTTTGCTGCATTAGGATGGATATTTGGATTTTACCCCATATACCTGGCGATAAAGTCCGTGCTGGGGAGCTGGGGAAGAGGGCTCTGGAGATCAAAGGTTGGAACTGACGGCGTTTGGAGATACTCCCTTATGGAGTTCACGATAATGATGTTTGACGAAAAGCAAGCTTTCATTTACTTCGCTTACGTTGATCTGACTACGGGCGGCATATTCCACGAGGGAACCCACGAGTACTTCTACACAGACCTGTGCGGGCTTAGGACAGACCAAATCTTTATTGATGTCAAGAACAAGGGTAAGAAAGAGAAGAGGCTTTTCGAAAAAGTCGCCATTTTCGCCTCTGGCTGCAACCACACGTCCAGCTTCGTCACAGATGTTGGGGATTCCACAATCGACGCTCAGTTCGCCGCAATGCGCAACCTGATCAGGGAAAAGAAGCACGAGTCACCAGCGTACTAAGAGCGCAACCCTTTGCTCGCTTTAAAAGAGCATATCCCAAAATTATATCCGAGGCGCCGAAAAAATCCGGGTGTTTGCTCGAATAAGCTCGAGCGAACTAGTTGAAGCATTCGCCAGGATTTTTTCGGCGCCATTTCGGAATTTTGAGATATGCACTAATAGTCATAGCGCGTATCCCAGGTTTTTTCATCGCGCCCAGTGGAGTTTGCCCTTGAACGGGCAAACTCCACTGGGCCTTTCGCGAAGCGGGATATGCGCATAGAGCGCATATCCCGAAGGAATGGAGCTTGGGATATGCGCATAGAGCGCATATCCCGAAGGAACCTGGGATATGCGCATAGGAGGCGCTCTCATGGCTGTGCGTGCTAGTTTGAACAAAGGAGACGTAATCCTGGGCTATGAGGTTTTGAGCAGGATAGGTGGCGGAGGATTCGGAGATGTTTACCGGGTTGGCAAGAAAGGCAAGGCCACTGAGTCTTTCAAGGCGCTCAAGCACATGAGGATCGAGGGCAGCGCTGATACGCTGCTCGAAGGCCAGGGAGATCCAGCGCAAGACATCCTTGAACAGGTGGTCAACGAGATCAGGATCATGAGATCCTTGTCTGGAACGCCTGGAGTTGTTCAGTTCATTGACAGCGATGTTTCGAAAGATGGCGATAACTACAACGTCTACATATTGATGGAGCTTCTGTCGCCTTTGACAGTAGAGGCAACATCACCAGGCTTCACCGTCAGGAAGGCGATCCAGGCTGTGATCGACATCCTTGAAGGGCTCAAGGCTTGCCATGACAAGGATATAGTCCATAGAGACATAAAGCCGGGAAACATTCTGCTGGATTCCTCAGGAAGAGCCAAGCTGGCCGACTTTGGCATAGCGAAAGCGCTTGAGGGCGAGAACGCGCACACAAGGATAGGAACGCCAGGATTCATGGCGCCCGATGTGATGGGCAACCCTGACGGATACGACAAGTCTGTTGATTTGTACTCCGTGGGAATTACGCTGTACCATCTCCTGAATTGCCAGCGCGGCCCTTTCATGCCCAGCCATCCCAAGCCGTGCACAGCCAGCGACAAAGACATGGCCTTCAGGAAAAGGACGTCCTGGCAAAAGCCGGATCCGCCCATTCTTGGAGGCAAGAGCGTTGGCGAGGTCGTGCTCAAGGCGATAAATCCGCCAAAGCAAAGGTATTCTGACGCAAGTGCGTTGCGGCGGGATCTTGTGAAAGCGCTCAATTCAACTGGAAGCGACATGCTTGACGTTGTGCTGTCAGATCCAGGAAAGATAATCGTCAACAAGTTTATGAATGACAAAGAGGTTCTGGGCGCTTCGCGTGAAACGGAAGTGCTGAAATCGATCCTGGGGCGCAAAGAAGAGCCGAAACCGACCGAGATCCTGATTTCTCCGAAAAAGTCAGCTCCCAATCCCATCTACAACGTATTGGCATGCGTGGCTGTTGCCGCAGTATTTATAATAGCGTCTCTAGTCGTGAAGATAGGCATTCTCCCATCCGTCATTTTCTGGCTCTCCTGGGCCGTTGCGTTTATAGTCACTTTGTTCCTCTGGGGTTCCAAGCACAACAAGAAGTCCGAGACAAACGCCGAAGGCGCAATCTTGCGGGGCAACGCTCCATATATAAAAATGAAAGAGATTAACATGACGCTTGGTATCGCCGCAAGAAAAGCCAGAGAGGCAACCCTGGCCCCCGTTGTGCGGTCAGCCAAAGTGCTGGAAGAAAAGCTCTCTCAAGCAAGCGATTTTGGCGCCGGAAAAGAAATGGTTACCGCAGTTGAAAATGACATAGCCAAAAGGCTTGAAGCCGCAAAAGGCGCAGCGCTTCGCTTGGGCGGAGAAAAAGAGCCCGAGGTGATAGAAGAGCTCTATGACTGCCTTGTGGGCGTAAACGCGCTGCTGGGGCTGAGAACCGCCTTGGCTAGAAGATAAATAGCTGCGCTGGGATCAGGGAGGAATTCATATAGCTAGAAAAGGGCTGGCACTTTCTTTCGCGGCTTTGATAGGATTCGTGGCCTTTGCCTACCTGGCGGTGCTTGGATGGCATGGAAGTGTCGATATTCCTGATATATTGGTCTATGTTTTCATAGCTCTGGCCATAGGTTGCGCAGGAGCGCTCATACCGCTAATGAGAAAGATTGAAGCAAAGAGCGAAGTGCCGACGCCACTCCCCACCGGGCCAACTGGCGGAAGCTTTTCTGGAGACGGCCATGAAAAGCGCATCACTGTTAAATGGAGGTCATATGGGATCCCCGAAAGCAAGCATTTCACCAAGACGCCATTTACAATCGGCGCTGGGCGGGATAAAGACGTAGTGATAGAAGACACCAAAGTTGACCTGGAGCATGCCAGGGTAGTTTTTAAGGACGGCAAGCACCGCTTAGTCAACCTGGCAAAGGGCGGATCGGTTCTAAACGGCGCAAGGCTGGATAAAAACTTTCCTGAAGCCGAAATGGAAATGACTAACACGCTGAAAATCGGAAATACGTTTCTGGAGATACAAATTTTGTAAGCTTTGCTTTTTGTGGCTAATGCTTTTTGTGACTAACGCTTTTTGCTTGTTTTTTTGGAATAGGAGGGATTTTCATAATCGCTAAAAATGGGATATTGTTTTCGTTCGCAACCCTGATCGTTTTTTCAGTATCCGGGTATCTAGCCGCGCTTGGCTGGCATGGCGCTGTAAGCATTCCCAATATTGCGGTCTATGCATTGATAGCGGTAGCCGTGGGTTGCTTCGCGGCCTCCATGACGTTTGCGAGCAAAGTGGAATTCAAGGCCCCTCCAGTGCCGCCATCAGGGCCAACTGGGCCATCTGGGACTAAATATGGAGGCGACACATACTCGGCAAGATAGTTTTAAAAACAAATATTATTATCTCTGCTTTACAAAGGAGGAATTTGAATAATCTCAAAAAACTGGATTATATTTTCTTTCGCAGCCCTGATCGTTTTTTTAATATCCGGGTATCTAGCCGCGCTTGGCTGGCATGGCGCTGTTGACATTCCTGATATAGCGGTCTATGCATTGATAGCGGTAGCCCTGGGTTGCTTCGCATCCTCCATGGCGTTTTCGAGCAAAGTGGAGTATAAGGAAGCCCCTAAGCCATTGCCGGAATCTGTGCCATATGGGCCTGAATATGGAGACGACACACTCACAAGTAAAACAATCACATTAAAATGCTATGGATTGGCCGACAAGGTTTTCGATAGAGTTCCAATATCAATCGGCAACGCCCCTGACCAGAAATATCGGATTATGGATCGCAGCTGCGATCCTAGCCACGCGAGCATAAACTTTGAGGATGGGAAATTTGTGCTTATCAACTTGTCCCAAAAAGGCTTGTTTTTAGATGGCGCTCAGCTTAGCCCGAGCGGCCGTTCCTCGGCCTACCTGAATAAAACGAGCCGAATTGAAATTGGAAGCACCATTATAGATGTGAGCATAAAGTAATAAAAGCCCTGGCCAGCCAGGGCTTTTTGCGTTGACGGAAGCTGGGCTGAGCTTTGGCCGAAATTCAGGCAAACCTTAAGAGCATATCCCAAAATTATATCCGAGGTGCCGTAAAAGTCCGGCGTTTAAGCGTTCGCCAGGACTTTTACGGCACCAATACGGAATTTTGGGATATGCACTAAATGTCGAAATATTGATAAAATTTGGTATTATCAAGACAAGCATTAACACTACGCTTCATGAAAGCTGTATAATAAGTGCATTAGGCGTTAGCGCCTAAAAAGTTAAAGCATATCCCAAAATTAATTTTATGGCTTGCAAAAGTCACGCGTTAAAGCATCGCGATGACTTTTACTGCGCCACTGTAGGAATTTTGGGATATGCACTTAATCTCACCGGGGGGTGTGACCATGCTATACGCGCTTTGCGCCATATTTACAGCGATAAGCGCCGCCGTAAGCTTTGGGTTTTCGGTTGAAGCGTGCATCAAGGCAAAAGCTGAGGGCGATGTTGCCCAAACAAACGCCAAGTACGCGTTATCCAGAAGCTTGGCAGCGCTTCTGTGCTGCGCGGGTTTTGTGTTTCCAAGCGATATGTACCTGACAGCTGTGGCGGTGGCAATGATCTGCATTCAGCTGTTTGACGGCATTATAGGGATTAAGATAAGTTTGTTCAAGACGTTGGGGCCGTCGATGACAGCGGCGGTCAACGCGATTCTGCTGTCGCTTTATATAGTTAGAGGCTAGGCAAAGAAGGGGCATGGGTTTGCGCGGAGCGCAAACCCATGCCCCTTCTTTGCGATGTTGGGAAGTTGGGGTTTTAGATGCGGCAGCTTGCGAAAAGAAACGCGTTGCAGCTTGCGGGAAGATATACTAGGAATTAAATGGGATAAGGCTCTTCAGGCAGTCCCCCTTTTCCTATTCTGCAACGCATCAGAACATGATTGGCAATAAAAAATAGAAATTAATAACAGATTTATGCGAATGCTGAAGAAATGGCTTGAAAATGTCGAAAAATGCATTGCTGAAACATGTCCGAAGCTGTATAATTTAAGCAGGCATGCAGCGCTGAAGCTTGTCATGCCGACGAGGCGCTAACGATCAGTAATTCTTTACCTAACAGGCAAGCGGCAACGGGTTTTCCCGATTTACGGGATTTCCTAGCGCAGGCTTGTCTCGACAGCCCTAAAAGGGCATATGCGCGGGCACAAGCCCAATGAAAGCCTGGTGAGCGAAATGGCCTTGGACTTTATTCTCTTTCTGCTTGGATCTGCCACCTTTGTTGCGGCAGCGGGCATAGGCGTGTTCTTGATCTCGTCACGCAAGCGGGTCAAGGGATACAGCCGAATTCTTGAAACGGAATCCGAAACTGAGACATTCAACGCGTCCAGCTTGGCTGAGAAGGCGAAAACAACAGCTTTCTCCATCGACGCGTCCCAGCAGGAAACAGCTTTGATAGGCGAGACAATAACAATGAGGGAGACCTTGGCGTCTGATCCGTCCTGGTACCTGGGAATCGAGAAGCCAGATGAAGAAGGCGAGATTAAACCTATCCGGATCGAGAAGCCGGAAGGCGATCCCGGGCACACAGGCGGAGAGAAGTCTTCAAAAGCGACGATATCAATCGCAACCGCGTTTGACGATGCCATGCTTGACGGCCGCTACGTCATTGAGTCAGAGATCTCTGGCGGAAGCATGAGCAGGGTGTTCATAGCCAGAAGCGCTAAGCTGGGAAACCGCTGGATAGTCAAGTACATCCCGAAGCGGAGCTCATTGGAAAATGAAGCGGATATTCTAAAGCTTTTGAACCACCCAGGGCTTCCGCAGATCGTGGACATCTTTCACGGCGAAAAGGGCGTTTGCCTGGTTGAAAGCTACATCGAAGGGGGATCCCTGAGGGATGTACTGGACAACAGGATGACATTGAGCCAGGGGATGCTTCTCAACTGGCTGGAGCAGGCGGCTCAAGCCTTGAACTACATGCACCAGATGAGGCCCCAGCCGATCTACCATCTGGATCTGAAACCCTCCAACATCATGCTTACCCATGACAACAGGCTGGTTTTGATAGACTTTGGCATATCACGCCAAGCGGATGACTCTGGGGACACTGTAGCGGTTACGTACGCGTACGCCGCCCCTGAGCAAATGAAGAAGAAGATCCCGGAAAGGCTTGAAAAGCTGATAGCCAGCAGGTTTGGGACGATCCCGCCCGAAAGGGTTGGCTGGCCTCTGGATGCGAGGACTGACATTTTCAGCCTTGGCGCGGTAATGTTTGAGCTGGCGACCGGAACTCTGCCTACCATGGAAGGGATGGGAAAGATTCATGACCATCTATCCAAGGAACTGGCAGACATCATCATAAAGTGCATGGAAACCAACCCTGCTGACAGGTACCAGTCAACCTCAGAGCTCCTGTCTGACATAAAGAAGGCCAGGCTTGCCAAAATGAGCATGGCCAGAGCGATACTTGCCAGGAAGGTTGCGGCTGGAGTGGCTGTTGTAATGACTGTCTCGTCCTTTAGCACCCTGGGTGGAGGCTACTATGTTTACGCCAAGGAAAGCTCGGCGATCCTTTCGCCTTTGCCCCAGGCGGTTGTGGTCAGCCTTCAGCAAACAGCCCCGATCCTGGTAGAAAAGCGCATGGCTGACGGAACTGTCGCCTACCTGAATGACACGCAGATAAAGTGGGAGCTTGCCGACTCCAATATAGCCAGGGTCGACGCAGGTCGGGTTTCAGGCCTTAACGTCGGCTGGACCGAGCTCTTCGGCCTCTACAGAAACAAGGAAGTATCCTTGGAAGTGAAAGTTGTCCCTCCGCTAGAGAACCTGGTAGACATATCTCAGTGGTACAAGCTGGGAGGAGTTGTTGAATCCTACGCGGGAACCGCTGAAAGGGAATGGATAGACGGCGCCATTGCCAGCGCTGAGTTTGTCTCCCCTGAAAGCGTTGACGTTTCAGACAATGGAACGATCTACATCGCCGACTCGGGCCAGCTTCGCCGCATAACCGGCGGAGTGGTGGAAAGCGTTGACTTTAAGCCTGAGTTCCTGTCTCCGCACATGGTCCGCTGCTTCGGCGATGACGCCTATATTCTCACAGATCCCTGGCAGGGCAACGAAGAGTATCGTTACGCCTTGATCAAGCTGGGAAATGGGACTGGAGAAGGAGAGGCCATCTACTCCGCTGACGCAACCTACACCTCTATCGAAGACTTCGATTTTGGCCCAGATGGCGTCATGTACGCGATAGAGAGAAATGCGGGGGTCAGGCAGACCTACCTTAAGATCATAGACCATTCAACTAGAGAAGTGTCCACTGTGGCAGAGCTGGACGAAGGCGCCTCGGCCCTGGCGGTCTCTGATGACGGCCTGGTCTATATAGCCAATTCCAACATGGGAACAATACAGGTTTTCAAGGATGGAACCCTAGAGAACTTTGCGGGGCTTGCTGGCGAAAGAGCCTTTATTGACGGGCAGTCCCCACGCTTCTACATGCCCCAGCGCATCAGGTGGTTCGAAGACTGTCTCCTGATCTGGGACTTCAACACCCTTAGGCGGATAGATGCCAGAGCCGGTGTAGCTGGCGAGTGCGAAACGCTTGCTGGTGTCGCCAGCCCTGACGCAAGCATGGAACCACCAGGATCCACTCCAGCAGAGGACATTGTGCTTCCGCACAGCTTGCTGGCCGACTTCGTAGCCGTTGACGGCGGCGCTCTTATCACTGATCCCAAGAGGGGAATGATATGGAGGCTTAAAATCCCTGCAGTTGAAGGAACGATAGGATAAACAAAAGCCAAGGCGCTCTGAGCCTTGGCTTTTTTAATGCATAAAGCGCCAAAATGTGATAATATATAAGAAAAAGTGAGCGAGCGGGGGTGGTTTAGTCATGAGAAAGCTGGTTGCGCTTTTGGCGATGGCACTCGTTGTCACAGGATGCAGCAGCGGGACTTTGCCAGCGCAATTAAGCGACCTGGCACCTAGAGGCGAAGACCGCACGCCAGGAGTTGTGTACTTAAAAGAAGACAAAACATACCAGCCATTTTTGGTCATATCGGAATCCTACAGCAATGGCGGCGCCTTGCTTTTGAGAAAGCACCTCCTGGATGATGAAATGGCGTACAAGCCTGACATAGATCAAAAAGGCGCCTATTACCCGTCAAGCGGGATAGACAAGTACCTGAGCGGCGCATATCTGAAGAAGCTTTCGCTGTCAGGGAAAATCCCGAAAACAGAGATAAGGGTTGCCACAGGCATAGCCCTGGGAGAAGTGGTCAGGGAAACTGAGCCTATTAAGCGGAAGGTCTTCCTGCTTTCAGCCACAGAGCACGGATTCAAGTCTGTGATCAATTGCGTGGAAGGAGAGACGCTGGAGTACTTCAGAAACGGCAGGAACCAGAAGGCGGAATGCATATCTGGAATTGCGAAGGACTATTGGCTTAGGTCAGCGTACTTCTGGGAAGAAAACCAGGCCTGGTTCATAAGCGAGACCGGGATATGCGCGGGCGCGCTCATCTCGACGGAAATGGCGATCCGCCCAGCCTTTTGCCTCCCTGGAACGCTAAAGCTGAAAATGACGGACAAGATATTGGAAAATCAAGAAGTGTTTGTGCTGGAATAGAGAGGCGGGTGCGCGAAAGCTTGAAGATTGAGCCTAAACGCATCCGCCAAATTTGTGATAAATAATTGTTTACAAGCGTGTCAACTAATTTACTTGCGGCTTCAGTTTGGCTGACGAACGCCAGTTATTGCCAAAACAGGGCACCCCAAAGGGGCACCCTGTTTTGGCTTTTTTAATTTAATTTAATTTAATTTAATTTTATTTTTTTTATTTTAAATTTCTAATTTTCTAATCAATCAATAAAACAAAACATTGGTGTCCGGCAGCGCTTCCCTGATCGAGTCAATAAGCGGCAAATCGATCTGGTTTGACGACAGGTTCAAGAGCTCAAGGCTTGCGAGCTTTGCCAGCGACGATGGATCTATCATGCTGTTGCAGCTAAGATCCAGCTCTGCCAGGCCGCCCAGAGACGCTATAGGAGTGACGTCATAAACGCTGTTGTAGTAGAGATACAGGTTTTTGAGCTTGCCTAGGGATTCGACACCCCTCACGTTTTGGAGGTAGTTGCCGCTCAAGTCCAGGGTGTTCAGCTCAGGAAGCGAAAACAGGGGAGAGGCGTCCTTGATTTTATTCCTGTAGAGCAAAAGGGTTTCAAGCTTTTGCAATCCCTGGATTGGCGAGACATCTGAAATGGAGTTACCGCTTAGGTTCAAGTGCTTTAGCCCGACAAGCTCAGTGACAGTAGAGCATCCCGAAATCTCGATATAGCTGGCTGTGAGGGATTCGAGATTTTCAAGCCCCGCAAGCGTAGACAAGTCGGAAATCTTATTTTTGCTTACGTTAAGGGATTTCAGCTTCTTCAGGCTTGCCAGAGCGCTGAGGTCAGTTATGTTGTTCTCGCTAATGTCCAAGTCCGTCGCCTGGTCTAGATCTCCAGATTGGCAAAGCTGGAGAAGCTTGGCGTCTGTCAGCCCTGACTTTGAATAAACCGCTGTCAGCTTAGGCGTCGGAGTAGGGGTTATCGTAGGAGTGGCCCTTGGAGTAGCTGTAGGCAGGATCTCATATGTATTTAGTTGCGCCGATGCGGTTGAGGCAGATCTAGCGATAGAAGAGATTAGGATCCCCACCGCTACTAAAACTATGACGTTCAGCGCAATTATAATTGCTTTCTTGTTTCCGCCAGAACTTTTGGCTTTCTCATTGGGATTGCCGCCGTTTTTGCGATGGCTGGATGCCGCGCCTGGCCACGCCAGATTTAGGTCATCGATTGGCACCTGGTTTTCTTCTGGAACGTTCTGCTTTCCAGATCCGTTTTGGTCATTGACGGACAATAGAAACTCCCCTTTCAAACCCTCAGCGAAGCGATCTCCGACGATGCGCCTGGCTTGGGGCATATGCAATATCTCAGGAAATTTGCGATATGTCCCTATTATATCATGAATTTTCATTTCTGACCAGGCATATAGCAAAACGTACACTTGAAGAGTGGCAATTGTGCTGGCGAGCGCCATAAAAAAGAGCCTGGTCGTGTGCTGAATGTTAGCATAATTCAAGTCCTGTGAAACGAAGATTAGAAATATTTCGACAAGCCATTCTTTAACTTTGCAAACCGTATGTAAATATGATATAATATTTCAATAGATAGGGAAATATGAGATGAAAATGGAGCAAAAACTGGGAGATCGCTTTCCCAGGCCGTCACTCTAATCCCTGGAAATGTCAAGAAAGCATAAAAACAATTATTTAAATAAGGAGGAAAAAATGAGGCGACACATGCTTGCCAGCCTTGCGTTGGCGATTTTTGCGGCAATGGCAATGCCGCTAACCGCGTTCGCGTATGACGATTACCCAAGCAAATGGAAAAACGCCAAGCAGGATAGCCTGGTTGACACCTGGGGCATGTACAACAGGGAATGCGTGTCATTTGTGGCGTGGTGCCTGAGCTCAAGAAACGGATATACGATAAATAGGGCAGGGCGAAGCTGGAACGCGGGAAGATGGAAAGAAAACGCCCGCGCAGCGGGTGTGCTGATGGATGAGAATCCGGTAGTAGGAAGCGTAGCCTGGTGGAGGAACGTCTATGACGGGATCCCCCATGTCGCCTGGGTATCTGAAGTAAACGGAGATTGGGTGACAGTAGAGGAGTACAATTACTATCGAGGGGTTTACAGCGAAAGGACAATCGAAAAGAGCAACCCTTCAGGCTACATTCACTTTCAGGATATCCCGGACTACAAGACCCCCGTTATACTTAACGATGACAGGATATGGGTTTCTGCTGAAGCCGTGTTGAGCCTGAAAGAAGATCAGTACATAGGGTTTTCTGAAGGGCTCGCCCCTGTCAGAGGAAGCAATGGCTTTTATGGATACATAGATGAAAATGGCATAGCGGCGATCCCTTATCATTTTACGGAAGCTAACCTCTTCGGAGGAGGGGTTGCGCATGTCGTGGATCTGGAGGGAAACTCCCGATTTATAGACAAGAGCCAAACAACCCTTGCCATGTTTGACACCGCGCTTGAGGCGAGGCATTTCTCTGATGGGCTTATCTATGCCAAAGGCGTTGGCTACCTGGACAAGCTAGGCAACCTGGCCTTCAGGTTCAATGACGATTACGCCGAATGGCCTGGCCAATTCCCGACTTTCAGCGAAGGGCTAGCCGTCGTGGCAGACCCGGAAACAGGCTTGCATAGCTACATGGACACAAGCGGAAGCGTTGCGATATCGGATTCGTTTTCTTACGCCTCAGGCTTCAAGGACGGAGTGGCCTGGGTGCAAAAAGACGGACTTTGGTGCAGCATAACCAAAAGCGGTGAGATCTCTGACTCATTTAACTATCCAGACCTGAGCAAGTACCAAACGCACAAGTCTTACACCAAGCCCCCGTTTGTCGAGGGGATTGCGATAATCGGAAACTCGGAAGAATTTGGGTACGCCAACCTGGACGGAAACGTCATAGTTGCCCCAGGCAAGTATGAGCCATGCAGAGACGGATCTCTCGCCAACTTCAGCGAAGGGTTCGCGGTTGTCATGAAAAACGGCAACTATGGGGTCATAGACAAGACAGGAAAAGAAGTCGTGGCGCTTACGCTTGACTACATATCAGACTTTAATGGCGGACTTGCGTTATTTAGAGTAGATGGAAAAGTGGGAGTGCTAAAGATAGCAAAAGAGTGAGATTTAGGTTTTATTTGTTGTTAGTTCTACGGGCAGACATGCTTCAAAGGCGGGCCAACATAAATAAATTCCTAAATCGTACATTCATTAGAGCATATCCCAAAATTATATCCGAGGCACCGGAAAAATCCGGGTGTTTGCTCGCAGAAGCCCGAGCAAACTAGTTGAAGCATTCGCCAGGATTTTGGCGATTTGCCCTTGAACATTG
>JAISWZ010000360.1 GCA_031270945.1 Clostridiales bacterium
CTAGAAATTTTCCGTATTTCTTTGACACGTTTGTTACGACTATCATAAATCGTCCCCCTTTGTGTTTTAAATAGAATCTCTTTTCAATACAGCATCGCTAATCTGCGATTCTCTCCGGACAACAAACCCGAGATTTTTTAGGATAAATATCTCGACTAAGAGCATATCCCAAAATTCCGAAATGGCGCCGGAAAAATCCTGGCAAATGCTTCAATTAGTTTGCTCGGGCTTCTGCGAGCAAACACCCGGATTTTTCCGGCGCCTCGGATATAATTTTGGGATATGCTTTAAATTTGGTGTTTGATGCTGGTTTAGTGCGTCCTAGCGCGTCTTTCTTGGCGCGTCTACGCAGTTTTATCTACGTAAACGATAGCACTGGGCAAGGAAAATATACCACAGAAAAGAGATTTCGTCAATGGGTTGCTGTAAAACCGAGAGCGGTTTTAATTGGCGTTTCTTTTCTTGTTGCTACTAATCAGCAGTCAGAAAGATAAAACGATACTATTTTAATTTTCAAAAGGGTTGACAAGCGCTTTCAACTATAATATCATTGGAGAGAGCGAATTCAGAAAGGGCTATGCTTAAATTTGCTTGACAATCGGGTTCATGCGAGATAAATTTCATGCAAGCAAAAAGCAATAGCTAACGATGAAAAATCCAAAGTCTGGAGATGTTCGAATTTGCCTAACTTTTGCCCCATATGCTTTAATGAGACAAGGGATTCAAAGTGCCCTATTTGCGGGTTTTCTGTGACAAATCTAGCGTTTTTGAGCAAGGAGGCTGCTAGAATCTATACAAGCGAGTCCATCGAGGCATTGCGGGAAGACTATAGAGAAAAGGTTGCCGCATATCCCAAAGAATCCGAAGATGGAATTGTTGTTATAAAAGGCGAAAAGTGCAAGATTGAATATCAGGATCTCGATTTGTCTAAAAAAGGTTTGGTTGATGAAGATATAAAAGCATTAGCCGAATGCCCTGACCTTATTGAGATTGATTTGCACGAAAACCAAATAGCCGACATCAGTCCACTGGCTAGCCTCCATGATCTCGCTTATCTTCATTTATTTTCAAACCGAATAACTGACATCAGCCCCTTGGCTGGCCTTCATAAGCTTTCCGAGCTTCTTTTATGGGTGAACAAAATATCTGACATAACTCCGCTGGCTGGACTCCGGAAGCTTTCTATTCTTAATTTGGATGAGAACCAAATAAGCGACATAAGCCCTTTGGCTGGCCTCACTAAGCTTTTTGACCTTTGTTTGGCTGAGAACCAAATAACTGACATAAGCCCACTGGCCAGTCTTAAAAACCTTACTGAGCTGGATTTAGGAAGCAACCGCATAAGCGACATAAAACCGCTGGCTGGTCTCATTAAACTTAAATATCTTAATTTAACAAATAATCCAATAAGCGACATAAGCCCATTGGCTAACCTCAGCAAACTTAATGAACTTTGGCTATGGTCTACCCAAATAACCGATATAAGTCCTTTAGCAGGACTTCGCAACATTCATACGCTTGCCTTGAATGGACATATGCCAATTGATTGGAGGCTTTTATTTAAATTCAAAAAATTGAAAAACCTGAAAATTGGCAGTAGATCGGCTTCCATTCCAATAGATGAACTAAAGCTTGCTCTACCTGGATGCTTCATTGAATTCATCAGTTGACAATCTGGGCATCCCGAAATTTCGGGTTCTTTATGAAATTTTGGTTTGTTTCTGCCAGTAGACATCCCGCCAGAATATTTGGCGTAGAACAAATGATCCAAAACACAGCCAGGGTAGCATGCCTTTGAATCTCTTTGGATGATCTAATCTAACCCTCTGGGCATACCCAGAGGGTTAGTCGGTTTCTCCCGCCCCTGTTCACTTACGATTCGCTTACGCAGCCAGTGCCTCAAGCACGGGTGCCCCAAAGGCAGGTTCCTGCTAAAAAAGATCAACGTGAGTACCAGTCCCGGTTGCAAACAAAATCAGTTTATCCTCGATCACTTGGTATAGAAGAAACCAGTCGCCTTCGCCACCGACATGGCATTCGCGGTACTCTTCAAAGTTGCCGGCCAGTTGATGATCACGATAATTCCTTGGCAATTTTTGGCGATTTGCTAAAAGTTTTAGTGTAACGCTAAGCTTTTCCATATCTTTGCCACGCTTACTGGCCTTCTTATAATCACGCTTTATCATATTGGAAAAGACGATTTTGAGCATGCTCAGTCCTCCAACATAGCTGCCATTGCTTCTTCGACAGTAGAGAATGGGCCATACAAGTTGCGATTGAGCCGAACGTCCTCAATCGCCTCTAGCAAATCAGGTGATGGCGAACGGTGGACTACATTAAAAGGTATCCCGTCATACTCAAGCGCCTTGATGAGAAACATTCTGACAGCTGTTGAAGTGTCCAATCCAAGACTCTCGAAAAGAGCATCCACATTTTCCTTAGTTTCATCATCAACAATAACTTCAATAGAAGCCATAAACAAGCACCTCCTCTTGACTCATTATTCTTTGCTTTATGATATGATTTGTTTCAAGTTCTAGGTAATTGCAAGTTTTTGCCAAGGTGTCTCTATGTTCCCGTCCCTACCGAGGATCCTCAATCTCTTCACGCAAATCATATGATGGCGAACGGTGGGCTATAGAAAAAGGAATCCCGTCATACTCAAACGCCTTGATGAGAAACATCCTCACAGCTGTTGAAGTGTCCAATCCAAGGCTAGAGAAAAGAGCCTCCACACCAGCCTTAGTTTTATCATCGACAATAACTTGAATAGAAGCCATAAATCAGTGCCTCCTTTTGATACTCGTTATTCTTTGCTTCTTTACTCTATGATTATGATTTGTATCAAGTTCTACGCATGCGCAAGTTTTTGCCAAGTCGTCTTGGTGACCCGTCCCTACCATACAGGCTAGTCTTGCTCGTTCTTTTTCTGCAAGACAAGAATAATATAAAATAAGATAAATGTCAATAGCGAAATAGGTTGAAAGTTTAATATATGGGGCTGTCTGAGGTTATACGTCTTGTCGAAATACGCCAACATTTAATGGATCGCCTTTGATGACAATTCATTTCTGCAGTAGATATCCCGCCAAAATATATGGCGTAGATTAAACCATCCAAAACACAGCCTGGGTGACACAACTTCGAATCTCTTTGAATGATCTAAACTGACCCTCTGGGCATACCCAGAGAGTCAGTCAGTTTCTCCCATCCCTGTTAACCTGCGATTCTCTCATTGCAAAGTAATCTCTCTAAATTTTTGTTTGGAATATTGCCTTTTTTCACTTTTTTAAGATATATTGTTTTTTAACATCCCTTGCAATCGTAGCAATTTCGCAGTATAATTTAGATCATATCCCAAAATTATATCGAGGCGCCAGAAAAGTCCAAGTGTTTGCTCGCAGAAGCGCGAGCAAACATAGGATCTCAAGTCCTCTGGCCTAATTGCTTCAAATTGCAAATTCAAATCCGTATCTGCCAGATCCAACGTTTACTGTCATCTTTCCGTTAACAATAACGCCTTCCGCATCACCCTTGAGCATGGACTTAATTCCATCCAGTTTAACTATCCCTGTGGTGTTGCATGGCACTTCTACTTCAACTTTTAGCGCGTTATGTTCCGTTCTCCATTTGCTCACGATTTTGCCGTAAACGCTTGCATATTCCGCTGAAGCCGAAGTGAATCCCAAGTTGAAAAGAGGGCTGAACTGGATTTTCCTATATCCGACCTCAAGCGGCTGTATTCCCGCTATTCGTCTGTACATCCAATCTCCTACGCAACCGAAGGCGTAATGGTTATAAGACAAATTGCGGCGTTTGCCATCGGGGGCTATAGAACCCCAGCTTTCCCACATGGTTGTAGCCCCGCATTTCACCTCATAGAGCCAAGATGGGCATTTGTCTTGGAAAATCAGTTTCTGCGCCAAATCTTCCAATCCATTGTCAACCAATACATCCATAATGAACGGGACAGAAAGGAAGCCGGTATCAAGCCGATAGTCGTTTGATTTAATCAGCTCTCCAAGCCGTGAGATGAATTTTGGCTTTATTTCTTCAGGGATCAAGTCGAACTGCAGAGCCAGAATGTACATGCCCTGATAGTCGACGCTGAATTTCCCGTTAACAGCGGTGTCAATGTATTTTTGTTTGAAAGCGGCTTTGATCTCTGCATTGCTTTTATTGTACGATTCTACGTCAGTGTCTTTGCCAAGGATCGTTGCGATTTGGCTCATCAGGTCAGTCGTCCTTGCGTAATAAGCCGTGGCGACAAATTCCTTGGTAAGCCTGGCGCCTTTCATGCTGCTCATGAGTCCAGTGGTTATGCTTGGAATCATCCAGTCTCCATAATGGAACTGCTTGAACCATTCGCCGGAAATGATCTTTCGGTTGACAAAGGACATGTACTTCTTCATAGTGTCATAGTTCTCGCGGAGTATTGAATCATCGCCATAGCGCTTGTATAGATCAAATGGGACGATTACACAGGCGTCGCTCCAACCGGCAGCTGAAATCATTTTAAACATTGCGGCTACATCGTCTTTATAGCTTTTTATAAACGGCGATAAGAAAGGCACGTTGCCATCTTCATACTGGTCAGCCCGCAGACTTTGGAGCCAGCGTTTTAGGAATGAATAGACATCCTGGTTAAAAGCGGCTGTCGGAGCGTATACCTGTATATCGCCAGTCCATCCCGCTTTTTCTCTTTGGGGGCAATCGGTAGGTATAGAAACCAGGTTGCCCAGCTGGCTCCAATAGATATTGCTTTGAAGCTGGTTTATGTCCTTGTTGGAAGTGCTGAAGGAGCCTGTATTCGCAAGGTCTGACGCTATAACGACTGCTGTAAAATCTGATTTGTCAGGCTTGCTCTGGAACCCGGTCAAGCGCACATACCTGAATCCATGATAAGTGAAAGCCGGTTCATATATTTCCTCGCCCTCGCCTTTCATGACATATACGTCTTTCTGGTTCTTGTTGATGCCGACTATGTTAATCAGGAAATTTCCCTTGTCATCAAGCATTTCACTATGTTCCAAGGTTACTTCCATGCCGCGCTCGCCTCGAACCCGCATTTTCACGCGCCCTGCTATGTTTTGGCCAAAGTCGATAACTATTTCGCCTTTAGGCGTGATGATTACCTCAGTTGCAGGTATCTCTTTAACCCTGCGAACCGGCTCGCCATAAAACGCATGAAGGCAATCCATGCTTTCATTGGCAAAGTGAACAGACTTCCACGACTTGGTATCTAGTTCCGCCTTGCTGAAGTTTGGCATTTCGTTCCTGGCGTCATACCGCTCACCGATAAACAAGTCGGAATAGACATAAGGGCCGCTATCTGAAAACTTGAAGCCCTCGTCACTTGTAACTATATCCTTGCTTCCGTCAGCGTATTCAATCTCCATCTGGAGCAAGAGAGCATGTGTGTCTCCATACTGGCAACTGCTGCCCGACATTCCAATATGGCCGCAACACCAGCCATCTGCCAATATCACTCCTATAGCGTTCTTGCCGCTTTCCACCAATGCTGTAGCGTCATAGGTTTGATAAAACAAGAC
>JAISWZ010000427.1 GCA_031270945.1 Clostridiales bacterium
ATACGGGGATTTACAGTCACAACCATAGCCATCATTTCCATGACAGCCTTGGCTGGAAACTTCGGAGCTGGCGGGATAGGCGACATAGCGGTCAGGTTCGGCTTCCAGCGGTTCCAGCACGAAGTGCTTTTCGCTTCTGTCTACTGCTTGATAATTCTGGTTCAGGCAGTTCAGCTGGTTGGGGATTTCTCGTCTAAGCTGCTGCTTAGGAAAAGGCATTTGGTTTAGGTTTTAATAAATAAATAAATAAATAAATAAATATATAAATAAATAAATAAATATATTTAATAAAATATTTAACAAAAACAAAAAACCAAAACTATAAATTTGCGCACATCTCAAAACCAAGCAAATTCATTTCTTGGCCTTGCGCTTTCGCGCAAGGCCAAGAAGCAAGGGCGCTGCGCGCCCACGGGAGGATATTATGAAATTTAAAGTTGATCCACTTACACGCTTGCTAGCGGTTATCTTATCGGCGTTGTTCCTGGCGTCCTGCGCTAGCAAGGCGCCAGCGGCGGCTGTGACGCCCTCGGACGCGCCTAAGGCCGCTGAGGCGACAGCAAAGTCGGCTGCGCCGGCACCGGACGCTCCTGCGGACGCACCTGCAGGATCTGAAGCGCATATTGAGCTGCCGGGCAACTCTCTCGCGGAAGTAATCGTGCCAAACACCGGATCTCCCATTACAATCAAGGGAATCGTGGACCTGGTTCCGCACAGCGAGCTGGTAGAGTTCGTAAGGCCAACATTGGAGCAAAACGGGTATATCATTGACGTCGTATCAACTGCGGCTGACGATACGACAAACGAGAAGACAACAGCTGGGGACGTCGACTTCAACTTCTTCCAGCACTTTCCCTATCTTTCTGAGTACAACGAGATCAACGGAGCCAATCTGGCTAACGCTGGAGACATCCATGTGGAGCCCATTTCGGCCTATTCTGACAAGTACAAGACAACTGCCGAGATCCCGGACAACGCGTCAGTAGCCATTCCAAACAACGCAACAAACGAGTACAGGGCGCTCAGGATTCTTGAGCTGGAAGGGTTTGTCAAGCTTAACGCAAGCACAGCCAATTCATTAAAGGCTTCGGTGGCTGACATAGATGAGTACCTAAAGCCCATAGAGATCACTGAGCTTGACGCAAACCAGATAATACCGCTGAAAGAGGATTTCGACTTTTTCATAGTTAACGTGAACAAGGCAATCGAAGCGAAGATCACAAGCGAGGTTCTCTTTAGGGAAGGCTCGGATTCCCCTTACGCCAACATCATAGCGGTTAAAGACACAGACCTTGAAAACGCTGCGGTGAAGGCGCTGGTTTCCGCGCTTCAGTCAAACGAGACCAGGAACTTTATCATTGAAAAGTACAACGGCGCTGTCATCCCTGCCTTGCTTCCAGACAAAGGCGCAACAGCAGCAGCTCCTTCCATCCCTGAAGCTGTACCAGTAAAATGGAAGATCGACATCCAGGCAAGCACCGGATCCACATGCGGGCTTCCTGTCCATATAGCGAAATCAAAGGGCTTCTTTGCCGCTGAGGGCATAGACGTGACTCTTGTAAGCGGAAACTTTGAAACCCAGAAGGCTGGCCTTGCCAGCGGCAATTACTACGTGGCAAACGGAGACTTTCAGTTTTTCCCCTCAGTCCAGCAAGGGCTTAAGATTAGGGTAATAGGCGGGCTGCATGTCGGCTGCATAAAGATTTTGACTTCTCCCGATTCTCCGATCTCAACATGGGAAGATCTTAAAGGCAAGAACATAGGCATCGACGAAATGGGCGGAACGCCTCACGCAGTGGCATCCATGGGCCTTGCCCAGCACGGGATCGATCCTTTGAGCGAGGTGACATGGGTTGTGTACCCGGCTGACCAAGCGGTTGAGGCTACCCGCAAGGGCGAGATAGACGCGTTTGCCTCTTGGGATCCATACGCGACTTTAGCCGAAAGAGACAGCGGCTTCAAGGTCATCTCCGACTTGGCGACAGATCCGCTGTTCGCCGGAAAGACATGCTGCTTCCTTTACGCTTCCCAGAAGCAGATAGACCAGAACCCAGAGCTTATCTCAGCTATCGCCAGGGCTTACAAGAACGCCAACGACTGGATCAGAAGCAACTACGAAGAAGCCGCCAAGACCGCCATTGACGAGAAATTTGTGGCGACAGACGACTACGATCTGGTTCTTGAGCTGGCAAAGCACTACGAGTTTGTCTACGCGACAGACAAGGCGAAAGCCGAGATCGAATACTTCGCAGAGAACCTCAGGGGAGTCACGGGCTTCCTTGACGCTGACACGGACTCTAAGAAGTTTGCGGATGACTTGTATTACGACGCGTTCAAGAATTAAGATAAAAAAATATAAAAAATAAAAATAAATAAAAATAAAAATAAAATAAAAATAAAAAATAAAAAACAAAAAAACAAAAAAAACAAAAACAAAAAAATAAATAAATAAATAAATAAATAAATAAATAAATAAATAAATAAATAAAAAAGACCAAAAGCTTATTCCTGGAGGCTCGCTTGCGAGCCTCCAAATCTATAAAAAGGGGGGATGCGCCATTTCTGAAACAAAGGCTGCAAGCAAGGTTTTATGGCCGGCGCTTAGCGTGCTGGCATTCGCCTTGGCATTGGCGTCGAGCTTGATCCTGCCTAATAAGCAGGCAAAGCTGATTCCCTTGTACTACCAGATAGTCCTGGGGGCGTTCATCGTCTTCCTTTCGGTGAATTGCGTGATTGGGCTTAGAAGCGCCAAGCATGCCGCCAAGTTTTTCCCGAAAGGCCAGCTGTTCTTTGCCCTTGGCCTTTTGTTTTTCGCCTGGGACTTCTTTTCCGCCAAAACCGCTATCATGCCTTTGCCGTTTTATCCAGGGCCTACCCAGATAGTGCAGGAAGCCGTGGCTGACTATAAGATTCTCTTGATAAGCTCGGCCCATTCCCTTAGGCTGTTCGCGCTGGGCTTCTCCAGCGGGATTATCCTTGGGATCTCCACAGGAATCCTTATCTCGTGGTATGAGAGATGGAACTACTGGCTGTTTCCGGTTATCCGGGTCATAGGCATTATACCCGCTGTGGCCCTTATTCCCATAGCCATGGGCATATTTCCGTCCAGCTTGATGGTTGGCTCTTTTCTTATAACCATGTGCCTATGGTTTCCCATAGCGTACATGACCAGAAGCGGAATCGCCAACATCAACAAGGCGTATTTCGAGACAGCCAGAACCCTTGGCGCCAATGAAAGCTGGCTTATCTGGCGTGTGGCTGTGCCAGGCGCCCTCCCATCCATATTTACCGGCGTCTCCACGGGCATAGCCCTTTCTTTCGCAACCCTTGTGGTATCGGAGATGGTAGGCGCCAGGGCTGGCCTTGGCTGGTACCTGAACTGGGCAAAGGGATGGTCTGTCTATTCAAAGGTCTACGCGTCCATATTCGTCATGGGCATTGAGTTCGCGCTTATCCTAAGGGGTGTTGGCGCCATCCAGTCCAAGCTTTTGGCGTGGCAGAAGGGGCTGGTGAAATGAACCCGAGAATTGATCTAAAAAATGTCTCGCGAGTTTACTCTGACGCGAATGGCACTCCGTTCACAGCCTTGCATGACGTAAGCCTGTCTGTGGAGAAAGGCGAGTTCGTAAGCATCATAGGCCCTTCTGGCTGCGGCAAGACAACTCTTCTTCGCCTTGTGGCAGGCCTTGACCTTCCCCAAGCGGGGACTGTGAGCCTGGACGGCGAACAGATCAAGGGGCCCAGCTATGAGCGGGGATATGTCTTCCAGCATGTTAACCTGTTCCCCTGGCTAACAGTCCAAGAAAACATCTCTTCCGGACTTAAGGCCCGAGGGATCTTCAAAAGCCGCAAAGATGACGTTCCGGCTTTCATAAAGCTGGCAGGGCTTGAGGGGTTTGAAAAGTCCTACCCTCACCAGATTTCAGGCGGAATGGCCCAGCGGGCTTCTTTGGCCAGAGCCCTCATAAATGATCCAAAGGTTCTTCTGCTAGACGAGCCGCTTGGGGCGCTTGACTCTTTCACCCGCTTCGCCTTGCAGGACATAATCCTGGAATTATGGGAACAACGCGGCGCAACCATGCTTTTTGTCACCCACGACGTGGATGAGGCCATATACCTGAGCGACAGGATAGTTATAATGACGCCCCGACCAGGCGAGGTATCCGAGATAGTTGAAGTGAAGCTGGCTCGGCCCAGGCTGAGAAACGATGCCATGTTTTTTGCGCTTCGCTCTTCTATTATGGAGAAGCTGCACCTGGTAGGGTCGCGGAGGCAGCCTGAGTATTTCTTGTAGAGAGAAAATCAGGGGTGCGCCATAAACTTAATTTTGGTATATGCACTAATATGCGTTAAAAAGATGAAAGCTTGATTACAGGCGATCTGGGCGGGTTTCTAACTAAAAGCTTCAGGATTTTGCCCTCTCGCCAGAGCGCGTGTTTTTAATTTGTGATGAAAAAGTGAAAATTTAGAACTGTGTTTAAAGCAAAAAAGGCTTGAGCTATTCAAGCCTTTTTTTGTGATCTCAAGCGGCAAATCCCATGAATCCAGGATTTTGATAAGTTAAAGAAGCTCTTTGACCTTGGAATCCGAGTGAGGGGCTGGCTCGGCAGCCCCTCACTCAGTCCTGAAATTTGTATTTTGGGTGGCTGGCGGATGCTGGATTGGCAAAAAAAGATAGGTTAGCATAAACTAACTTAAAAAGTTTAGGCTGGGGAGGATTCGAAAATTAAAAAAATTTGGCGCTGGAGGTCAAAATGTGGGGGCGCTGAAGGGTGTTTGGCAGCGCTGGGCAGGCGCTGGAGACTAATTTAGGGGCTCAAAAGGGCGCTGAATAGGAAATAGATTGATACAGTTACAACTTGTGGGAGAAAATATCGTGAATATATCAATATTATAACAGAAAATGACAAAGCCACTATTTCCCGGTTGATCTTCGGCGAGATAAGCTATAATATTGCTTTAAGAGAACGAGACGTGACGGATGGCGCCTAATGCTGTCGAATGATTATGATCTGTGAGCCATAGTGATTGAGTGCATGTCGCCAGACTTTTTTGGAACATGCTTGATTTGCAAAAAGCTTGCCACTTGATCAATGGCAAACGCCCATACGCAGTCAAATCGGGATGCGCTCGGAGTCAAATCGGGGTGCGTTCGCAGTCAAATCGGGATGCGCTTAATAAACGGCCATGGGAGCGGGGCTTGGAGGCTGGTTTGCCTCAAGGGCGCGCCTGTGTGCTGGCCGTGAATTCTAGCGCGTTGGCCGCAGAAAATGATCTTTGGATATGGTCCAAGCGTTCGCGTCTCGGGTCAACGCTTGCTTGAGAGTTATGGCATATCCCGAAACTAATGTTATGGCTTGTGAAAGTCACGTTGGGATATGCTCTTATGACGCATTGCCTGGCGAGTTCTCGCGGAAATTTCGCGTGAAGGCCTCAGGCAAGAAACGCGTCCCGCAAGCTTGGCAGTTCTCGCTTGGTTGCCGCAAGGCGCCAAGCGCTTGAGGGGGGATCGGCAGCAATGCCGACTTGTTTTTTGCCAAGCGCTCTGAGCGGTCTGTCCTTAAGGGCAAATCGGCGCAAGCCGGTTTAGGCGGATTGCTCGGCCCGCTTGAAGCGGGGCCTTGCAGGCGTAGAGGCCACGCGTTTGGTATGGCACCGAGTGAGAAAAATGCGATTTTCACTCAAGCGGATGCTTGCGGGCGAAAAGAAAACAATAATATTTTTTTATTCGCGCACGGGCATAAAGCGCGCTTTCGCGCTCCAATCGCACATACGAAAGATAAAGGGCAGTTGGGTACATAAGACCCATGGCTTGGCTTGCACAGTGCATGTCCCAATGGGATACGCATGCAAGCTCTATCCCCCCTGATTTATTTTGCGAGTTCTCTCGCGACGCAAGCAGCCATGGGAAAAGACAAAAGCCTTATAAAAAGGCAAAGGAAAAAATAAAACCAAACTACATGCGATAACGCAGAAAGGACATCAAATCATGAAATTTACGAAATTGCACAAGGTTTTGGCGCTTGTAGTAGCGCTGGTCGTCACCACCACCGGAATAGCTGCGTTCGCCAGCAACAGCGGCGACGGGTACACAGAAGTCTCAACGGTTCAAGGGCTCAAAGACATAAGCAAGAACCTTAGCGGCAAGTACAGGCTTGCTGCTGACATCGACCTTTCAGCAGCGTCATGGGATCCCATTGGCGGATACGCCAAGGTTTTCAAGGGCGAGCTTGACGGCGACGGATACACAATCTCCGGACTCTGGAGCGCTTCCAACTTGAAAGGCTACAAGGGCCTTTTCTCTGTTCTTGAGGGCGCAAACATCTACGACCTCAACATCGAGGTTGACGAGCGCGGCCTTACAGCCATTTATGAAGTCGGCGCATTGGCTGGCGTAACACAAAAGGGAACAAAGGTTACTGATGTCAACGTTTCTGGCGGCAAGATCGTTGTCACCGGCGGCGGATACGCAGGCGGCCTTGTTGGAATCAGCCGCGGCTCAGCTTACGGCGGAGATCCTGACGAGTTCACAAACATCACTGTCACCGGAACAACAACCAAGACCAGCGGCAACTACTCTGGCGGATTGTTTGGCGTTCTTGATGGCGAAAGCGTTGTCAAAAACGCTCAGACCATTGACACTGCGTCTACTGGCGTATCCTACGTTGGCGGCCTTGTTGGCGCAGCCAAGGGCGGATCCCTTATCCAGGACAGCTCCGCAAAAGGAACCGCTTCTGGATCTGCGGCTTATGTTGGCGGATTGGTTGGAGTTCTTTACGAAGAGTCCACAATCAACAACAGTGAAGCTTATGTAGATGTTACCACCAAGACTTCGTACGCTGGCGGAATCGCTGGCGCTGTATACGGAAAGTCCAGCGTCCAGAAAGCCTTCGCTTATGGCGATGTAACAGCCAAGCACTATGCTGGCGGCTTGATTGGAACCCTGTATGGACATTCAGTTCTTGAGCAAAGCGGCGCTGCCGGCAACGTAAGCCTGACTGGCGGATACATCGCTGGCGGTTTGGTTGGCGAGGTTAGCAACGGCACAATCAGCAACACCTACGCCCTTGGCAACGTCAGTGGCGGAACTGGATCAGCAACTGGCGTTGGCGGACTTGTTGGATACTTCTCAGGAGTCGGCACAAACAGCGTCACCAACAGCTTCTCAGCTGGAACCGTTGCTGGAAAAGGCACAACAGAGCTCGGCGCGTTCAGCGGCTTGTCTGCTGTCACATTCATTGGCGCCAACTACTTTGACAGCGACAACTCAGGCGTTCAGGCCGCCACTGGCTCATCAAAGAAGTGGAAAGGCGAAACTGGCGCTTATCCTCAAGGAAAAGGCACCGACGAACTGCTCCTCCTTGCAACATTTGAAGGATGGGATTTTGACAATATTTGGTCAATCGACGAGGGAACTGGCTATCCTTACATCGCTCTTGATGTAGATGATGTCGCCACACCCGAGCCCTCTGGCACACCCGAGCCCTCTGGCACACCCGATCCCGATAGCACACCCGCAGACCTGACATTGGCAGGCGCTGACGCGGTAGTTAATCTTGATGGCCCCACAACATCCATTATCTTCCCGTTGGCTGTTGCTCCCGCTGACCTTGCAATCTTGAGCGTAGAAGTTGCCTTCACAGATATTGACGGCATCGCGATTGATAGCGCTGACCTTGGATACAACGATGACGCGGAAGCAGTTTATGTTGACGATGGCGCTTATGAAGTAGTTGTCAATCTTCCCTCGGACATAGTTGCCGCATGGGTAGCTGACAACGGCCCCATAACTGTAACTGTTCACGTGGTAGCTGATAACAACGGCAACGAGCTTGCAGCTGAGATTTCTGGAGCCATTAATCTTCCTGCTGCAACTCCGTCAGGCGCTCCTTCACCTGAGCCTACACCTGAAGCCACTCCTGAGGCTTCAGCTGCTCCTACAGCTACAGTTACGCCTGCTCCTACAGCTACGCCTACGCCTATCAGCAGCGGCGGATCTATTATCATAAAGGGCAATTAGGCAGAGCTGTCATCACAAAGAAATGCTCTAGATCGCTCATCCCGATTTAGCCTTCCGCATGCGACGCGGTTGGCTGCGGCCTGACGCGGTGCAGGGGGTTGAAGCGCAAGCTTCAACCCCCTGCTAATTTTTTGCGCGTTTCGTGGGACAAAGGCGGCATGCGGCTGGGGCGTTGAGCGATTGCTTGGGTTAAAAAAAGGAAAAGCTTGATTCGGGCTTGACGCGCGAAGCTTGTTTTGAGTCTGCAAGCCAAACCTGTGGTTCCAAGCTGAAATTTTCAAGCTTTGAAAGCAAATTTGCCCTATGCGCTTATATAGAGATATTCGGCACGTTTTTGCCGAAGCTTAACGGATGATCGGTTGAAAGCGCTTGAAAGCTGGATTTTAGGGGCTAAGGCACGCTGGATTTCGAACGGAGGCGGCGGTTTTGAGCTTTGGAAAGGCGTTAGAGCGATGGTTTTAGGAGCAATACAACAAGAGGGAATTAATGGAAAAACATATTGAGGCAACGTAAAACGCTTGGAGGAAAATATTGCATATAGACAGGGCCTATGCATTGATGTTTTCGAATCATAAGAGCAGGGGCTGACTGGATTCTAGAAAGCGCATATCTTCGCTTGCGGGATTCTTTGAGTCATTTTTTGAGTTATTTTTTTGAGTTATCTATAGAAGGCTCGCTTCGAAACATGCGAAATGGGCTTGGGTTTGGGAAAGCGCAAAGCTGAAATGGGCTTGGGTTTGGGGAAGCGAAAAGCTGAAACGGGGCTTGGGTTTGGGGAAGAGAAAAGTTGAAACGGGTTTGGGTTTGGGGAAGAGAAAAGCTAAAACGGGCTTGGGTTTGGGGAAGCGAAAAGCTGAAACGGGTTTGGGTTTGGGGATGAGGAAGGCATAGAACTCGAGGGCTGGCAACGAGAAAATTTGAAATGACAAATTTTACATAGAGACAGGGTCTGAGCTTGAGATGGTTGATAGGCTCCAAGAAGGCACAGACAGAAGGCTTACGATATTTTCAGAGATATTTCATAAAGGCTCGCTGGCGGGAAAAACCGCAACAGGCTGGGGGTTTAAGGCGGAAAGCATATCCCCGCTCAGAGGATCTTATCGAAGAAAATCAAATGCCAAATATTACATATTGACAGGTACTGAGCTTGAGACGGCTGATCGGCTCCCAAAAGGCATAGGCACCCTGCTCACGATATTTTCAGAGATATTTCATAAAGGTTGCTTGCGCAAAAACCGAAAGAGCGCTTTCTTGGCGCATGGCGAAATGCCAAGAAAAACAAGGGTTTTCAACCCGTAGAGCCGTATCAGCAAAGAGCTTTGGCATAGAGGGGGACGCCATGAGGGCGAAATTCCAAAAATTTTCATTTGACTGGGAAAGCGGGGAACGCGTTTTGAGCCGGGAGGGTTGCGATGCGCATAAATTTGCAGAATGCTGATTTTGAGGCATTTTGATAAATCGGGGGTTGGCGCGAGGGCAGACCGGCGGCTGACGAATTTCGGGATTTTAGAGCGCTTAGCTTACTGGGCGCCTAGCTAAAACGCGCCCAAGGGGGGCGCTGGAGGCGCTCGCGGACGAAGCCGAAAATGATCGAAAGATCGATAATAAGTAGATAATTACTGATTAAAATTGACAGGGCGAAATTGGCATTAAAGGATCGATGGCCAAAGTTGCATGCAAAGATTTTCGCGGATTGCAAATGCGGGAGTAAATAAATGCTAAACCCCTCAAAGTATTGAAAAGACACAGCCAATTATTCATCGTGGAAAATCGCGACTAATATGGATAAAAAGCTGGAAACTTCCCCGAATAAATCAAAAATAAGGCAAGAAATGCTATAGGTATGAATTTCCGTTTGACAATCCGCAAGATTCTCTATATACTCTTTTTATAGGGCGAGAGCTGGTTGACAGTTTTGTCTAAACGTGACGAAAAATAATATGAGACGGTTTGCCTCCCCGCAGCTTGAACGCGCTTTAAGGGCATAAGGCCCAAGTATGGAGTTCAAGCCTGGTTTGCCTAGCTGGAGCTGGGCGGGGGCGTCCCTGGACTAGCTGGAGCTGGGATGGGACGCCGCGAAAGCAGGCTTGGGCGCTTGGTTGGGGCTGGCCCGATAGGGCAAGCGCTCCTGGAAGCAGGAGAAACGCGCAAGGGTCAAACCGCGTCAAATGTCACGTTTAGGAGCAGAGCCGGATTTGAGATGACACCTTGCAATTGGCCTACCATTCTTTTTAAGGCTGGCAAAATCTTTTCTCAAACCTTGGCGATGCTTGGAGCGTCTGCGCAATCAATCTTAAGGGCAAATCAACTTTGGTTGGGTCATGTCCCAAAGCCGAAATTGGGTCTTCACATGTTCAACTGGCGCTTAAATCTCTGGCGCTGTTGGATTTTTGGGGTATGGTCTTATATTAAAGCTGGTTTAAGAGGATTTAGCAGCACGCTTGCCGACGGTAACCAAGTTTCGACAAAAGTCGGACATGCTGACAAGCTCTGGCTCAGTTGCGGCTAAGAATTGCAACGTGCCAAATCAAACGCCTTTTTTCAGGCAAGAGTTGAGGGTTATTATGCTCGCAAACGAATGCGGGCCACCTTTGTGGGGAGCGTTCGCTCCCAGGCACTGCTAGAGCCATAAAAGCGCTTTTTCGCAAGCTGAAGCCGCCCCTTTGGGCCGCGAACGCCGCGTGAAGCGCAAGGCGCTTGCGGAGCGGCTTTTCTCGGATGCGCAATGAATGAAAAACCTCTTAGGGCCTAAATACATAAGAGCCAACGACAGGTTTTGACACTCATAGAGATTTCATTCGCATTTAAGAGCATATCCACAGCTGCTGCAGCATAACAGGGGTACGCTTCAAGCCGTCCGGGAATGTTCCTGGCCGCAAGCGAGCAAGAAGCAATCAAGACCTCGCGCGAAGAAATAATCTAGGCCTCGCGCGAATGCGAAAGAAACAATCAAGATCTTGCGCGCGATCAGCGCAAAGAGCAATCAAGACCTCGCGCGAACTGCGCAAAGAAACAATCAAGACCTCGCGCGAATAGCGCAAAAAACAATCAAGACCTCGCGCGAACTGCGCAAGAAACAATCAAGACCTCGCGCGAAGAAGCAAAGCCAAAAGCAAGTTCAAAGAGCAAGAGCCAAAAAGCAAGAAAAAAAATCAAGCAATCACATTTGCGTACACGCAGAAAGGACTCATTATGAAAAACAAAAAGTCATACAAGCTTATCGCGCTTCTCGTAGCCCTTGTAGTTCTCGTCCCCACAGGATGGGCAGTTTGGGCCGCGACAGACGATTTCGGCTACATCAAGATCGAGACCGTTGCGGATCTCAAGGCTGTCAACAACAACCTTACCGGCAAGTACAAATTGTATGCTGACATTGACGTCTCAGCCGCGGCTTGGGATCCAATCGCATACGGCAAGCAGTTCAAAGGCGAGTTCGATGGAAACGGATTCACAATCAAAGGCATCTGGAGCCCATCTAACGCAAAGGGCTACAAAGGCTTGTTCTCAGTGCTCGAGGGCGCAACTGTCAAGAACCTCAACATCGAGATCGACCCTCGCGGAATCACCGGCATCTATGAAGTCGGCGGCCTTGCTGGCGTAACCCAGAAGGGCACAAAAGTTGACAACGTGCATGTCAAAGGCGGCAAGATCGTTGTCACCGGTGGCGGATACGCTGGCGGCCTTGTTGGAATCAGCCGTGGCGCCCAGTACAGCGGCAACCCCGACCAATTCACGTACTGCACAGTTACAGGAACGGCGACACAGACCAGCGGAAACTACTCTGGCGGATTCGTCGGAGTTCTTGAAGGCCAAAGCACAATCAAGTACTGCGAAGTCATAGACGCGGTAGCGACTGGATACTCCTATGTAGCCGGATTTGTCGGAGCTGCGAAGAGCCAGTCATTTATCGAGTGCAGCAAGGCATCTGGAACAGCGACAGGCAAAGGATCATATCCTGGCGGATTCGTTGGAGTCATATATGAGAACTCAACAATCAACAACTCATCAGCGAATGTTACCGTAAAAGCTTCCCTTTCATACGCTGGCGGCTTCGCTGGCGCTGTTTACAACGAGTCCAACGTCCAAGGCGCTTCCGCGACAGGCGACGTTTCAGCGAAGCACTACGCTGGCGGCTTGATTGGAACAATCTATAACGATTCAGTCCTTGAGACCAGCTATGCGACAGGCAACGTTTCGCTTACAGGCGGATACATCGCTGGCGGCCTCTGCGGCGAGTCTTTTGGTTCAGCTATCAGCAACTGCTACGCTCGCGGCAATGTTAGCGGCGGAACAGGTTCAGCAACTGGCGTTGGCGGACTTGTGGGATACTTCTCGCTCGTTGGCACCAACACCCTTACAAACAGCTATTCAACTGGAAATGTTACCGGCAAGGGAACAACTGAGCTTGGCGCTTTCAGCGGCATGACTTCAGTCGCTTTCATCGGCTACAACTACTATGACGCCAGCAAAGCCGGAATCAACCGCGCCACTGGCACGGCAGGCAACTGGAAAGGCCAAAAGACCGCTTATCCTGTTGGAGTATACACTCCTGACATGTACAAGCAGGACACATACAAGAATTGGGACTTTGTGAACATCTGGACTATCGAAGAGGGAGTTTCCTATCCTACTCTTAGACAGCAGATTTGCCCAACAAACCCTAATGTAACCCAGCCTCCATTGCCCACCCCCTCAGATGAGCCTACTCCTACGCCTACTGAGGAGCCAACACCAACCCCAACAGAAGAGCCTACGCCTACAGAGACCGCCACTCCCACGCCTGAAGCTACAGCGACCGCCACTCCTACCCCTGAAGCTACAGCGACCTCCACTCCTACGCCTGAAGCTACAGCAACCTCCACTCCTTCTCCTGCAGCTACGGCAACCTCCACTCCTTCACCTACAGCGACAGCAACCGCCACTCCTTCGCCTACAGCTACAGCTACAGCGACCTCTTCTCCAACGCCTACGCCTACTCCTAAGTCTGGCATAACCACCTCCACGCCTACGCCTACAGCGACAGCAACCTCCACTCCTACGCCTCCCGTTGTAGTTAAAGTGGTCGTAGAAGCCACGCAAGACGAGTTTATAGCTTCATTGGAAGACACAACAGTTTCCGTAACCTTTGACGTGAAGATCACTCCAGAGGACGTGGAAGCTGACAATATCGAGATCATATTCAAAGACAAAGACGGAAATCCAATAGATCCAGCTGATGTCGGATACACTCCTGGATCTGCGAGCCTTATACCTACAGGCGAGCCCGGCGAATACGTGCTTTCTGTAGATCTTAAGAACAACAAAGTCATAACGTGGATCAAGGCTAATGGCGAGTTCACGGTCGAAGCTACAGTTACCGCTGATGGCGTTTCAGATACGGACTCAGCCATTGTCAAGCAGAAAAAGGGCACAGGCGCTGGCAAGATTGATGTCGATGCCGAACCTGACTATTATGAGCTCACCAGGGAAACGACAGGAAGCACAACCGTTTCATTTGACATTGCCACTGAGAATGTTACGCTCAAAAACCCTGCATACGTTTTGAGGCTTACCAGCAACGGCAGGGGCGCTTCAGGCCATCAGGGATATGTAGTCTATGATTGGGCGCCAGCTTCAGAGCCAGGCAATTACCACCTTGATGTCACATTGCTGAACTCAGGCATAAACAACACCTTCTTATATACGTCGAACGAAGATACAGAAGGTAGCGTGTTCGTCGGCGTTACCGTTTCTGGCACTCAGGATGACGGCTCAACTATCAGCGATTTCGACGCAGCGGAAATCTATGTTATATTGCCTGATGAACATGGAGTTACTGTTACCCCGATTAAAGACATGTATACTTTCGATACGAATTGGCTCGAAACGGTCGACACCGAAAAATGGTGGAACGGAATCCAATTTGACATTACGTACTATCCTAAGGTTGGATTCAAGCTTACTCACTCAAACTATAATGAAGCTTCGTATGACATGGCTTACTACTCCAGAGACGGTAGATGGCTTGACGGGTTGTATCTTGGAGTCAAGACTGGAACGAATACCAAGGTAAAACCGAACATGTTCAATATTACAAGAAGCGTAGATCCGACGGTCTGGTTTGAACGAGTGAAGGCTGAGCGCATGATGCGCGTGGTCTGCACAGGGATGTGCTTAGACAACGATGGCAACACTTTAACTGGATCTGGAACTATAGAGTTTATGTATATCGGAAAGTAAAAGCGCAATCCAAAAGCTTTTATTGGAGAGCGTAAGAACTTGTGAGGTTGGGGCGTTGCCCCAGCCTCTTTTTTTGCGTTTTTTGGTTTTTGTTTTTTTTTATATAGCAGCGTTTTGCGTTTGCAAATCCCGCTTGTCAAGAAAAACCAGTCCAGTGCTTGCAGTATTTAGCTAGGCTATAAAGAGATAAGCGTTATAAACATAAAGCAATTCAAAACTTGTTCAATATACATATAGACGTCGTATTACTTTTTATTAGTTAATGGCAATAATTATTAATTGGAGCATATCCCAAAATTATATCCGAGGCACCGGAAAAATCCGGGTGTTTGCTCGCAGAAGCCCGAGCAAACTAGTTGAAGCATTCGCCAGGATTTTGGCGATTTGCCCTTGAACATTGG
>JAISWZ010000441.1 GCA_031270945.1 Clostridiales bacterium
CTTATCGGGCTCCCGTTCCTTATGCAAATCGTGAAAGCCCTCCTGAGCGCAAGTTTAAGATCATCTGGTACATCGTTTAACTTTGCTTGTTTTTTCATTTTCTTGATTTGCTTCCTAATCTCTATTGACAGCTCCGCATAACCTCTCAGCGTAGGTGAAGCATCCAAGATCTTTTTGCTAGACGGATCTAGCAGGTCAATTATTTCAACTTCAAAGTTCAATGACCTCGGAATAGCATTGAACAGCGGGTACACGAGTGGCTTGATGCCCATAGGCAAATCCGCAAAATGGGAATTAAACTCCAGAACCCTTTCTTCAGGTTTGAGTCTTCTCTTCCCATCGTACAAAACTGCCGCCACAATCTTCGGAATTTTCACTAATTTGGTGGCATATTTCTTTGACTTTTCATCATTCTTGTTAAGTATATCGCTGATCGCCAAAACGAGATACTCCAAAGTCCGAAGAACCATGTTAGGGTTTATTGTTGATTGGTGCTCAAATAGAACTAAAAGGTACCACTTCAGAACAAAGCATATGTCATATTCTTGATCTGATTTTAGTGTCCTAGTGAGAAACATTATGTCTGTAGCAGGATCGAAATCACTTCCTGAAATTGTGTTAAGGACCTCAATAGCCCGACCGTGCCAATGCAACAAGTCAATCAAAAGCGTATTTTTGTGCTCTCTCGCCGCAGTGCTTTGGCCCATTTGTGTTATGGGCTTATTTTTTTTATTTTTTGCTTGCGCGGTTTGCCCTGCTTGCGTAGTCTGACCTGCTTGCGTGGCCTGACCTGCTTGCGTGGCCTGACCTGCTTGCGTGGTCTGCCCTTCTTTTGTCTCTTTAGGAGCCTGTTCTCCTCCTGCGCCTTTGTCGCTGTCCATGATCTCTCCTGTTCTTCAATGATTTTTCCTTAGAGATATCGAACGTGACTGTCTGCATTGGCAAAACGCGCTCCTATCTTGATTCTACCACAAATAGCATCTAAAATCAAGAGCAAATCCTTTAGCGCTTATGTCATCCCGCTCGGTCAATCTTATTATGAATTACGCCTTTATTTTTGTCAACCCCCCATAAACCGACTTTTTATTATGAAAGCCGCAATTATTAGCTAGATTTTCTTGTAATTCCGCCATTCTTCGGCATTTTATCAGGAAGATTAGAATTTGGAAAGGTTTCCGTTAGGATTTGGTGAGTATATATAAAACCCCGTTATCAAGCCATATTCCACTGATTTCGCTTTAGCCCAGCGCCTATTTCAGCGCCCCCGCCAGAGTGTTTGCGACTACAAAATATCAATCTCACTAATATTTTCTTGATTTCGACATTTATCAAGAGCAAGCCAGGCAAGCCCGCCCACCCCCAAGCGCCCCCTATATCTTTTGATAGGGCCCCTTTCCCGAAATGACGGGCTTGTGCTAGCTTGACAGGACTTTCTCATCCATATTACTATACCCTTGTAACAGGATGGAGGTTAATCATGAAGGGCATATTGTTTGACATGGACGGAGTGCTTTTCGACACTGAGCGAGTAAGCCTTCAGGCTTTCAACGATTGCGGGGCCGAATTCGGAATAGCCATGAGCCAAGAAAGATGGTGCTCCCTATGTGGCACAACCTTTGAGTCATACAAGCGCGAAATGCTTTTGGATTACGGGGCTTCATTTGACCTCGCCTCATTCGAGGCCTCAAGAGCAAATCTCATCAAGGAAAGGCTTGATTTGCTTGGCGTCCCTAAAAAGGAAGGCCTATTGGAAACGCTTCAGAACTTAAAAGACATGGGGTTTGCCATGGCTGTGGCTTCTTCAACCAAGAAAACGGAGGTTTGCCGACTGCTCCAAAACGCTGGCATTCTTTCTTTCTTCTCTGCCATCATAGGGGGAGACAGCGTATCAAACAGCAAGCCCGCGCCTGACCCCTACATTGCCGCCGCCCACGCCCTAGAGCTTGAGCCATCTGAATGCTTCGCTGTAGAAGACAGCAAAGCTGGGATCAAAAGCGCCAATGCGGCTGGATGCGCCGTTATAATGCTGCATGACCTTACAGCTCCTGATTGCGAGACAAAGGCCTTGACAGTGGCTACCGCTGAAAGCTTGCGAGAACTGGTTGAAATTATTGGAGAACTCGGGAAGGGGTCTTGCTTTAATGAACTATAGCAGCGAGGAATGGCTTGGATCTGAGCCTGATATCTCAGAAGGCGCCATTTCAGAAACAGTGAGCGCCGACATAGTTGTCTTGGGAGGAGGCCTAGCTGGAGTGTCTGCCGCAAGGCAGGCAGTGGAGCTGGGCGCAACAGTTGCCTTATTTGAAAAATGCGAGCGTGTCCAAGCCCGTTCAGGCGATTTCGCGGTTATGGACAGCAAGCTCACATCTGCCTGGGGTCGCGGAAACATAGACAAAGCTGAAATTGTATCAGAGCTCATGCGTGACATGGCCTACAAGGCTGACCAGGACATTTTGCGCCGCTGGGCCGAAGAAGCTGGCAAAGCCTTTGATTGGTACATGGACCCCGTACAAGATATCCCGGTTTTGGAAAGCACCTTTGCCGTCCCGCCTAAATGCCAGTGCTGGCTTCAGCCCAGAAGGCTTCCACTGCCTGAGGCTTTTGACAACAAGTCAGAAAGCTACAAGTGCTATCAAGTGACCGCCTGGGTTAGGCCCACCCACATTCCTGTGCTCAGGGCCAATTACGAAAAGGCCTTGGCAACTGGCAGATTAAAAGCGTTTTTCTCAACTCCAGGAAGAAAGCTTATCGTTTCAAACTCCCAGGTGATAGGCGCCATCTGCGAAAGCGACCATGGATACGTGAAAGCCATAGCCAGCAAAGGCGTCATACTCGCAACCGGGGATTACATGAGCGACAAGGCTATGCTGAAGCGTTTCCTCCCAGGCTACGTTGACACCCCAAAGCTTTGGACCAGCTTCGACAAGAGCAAAAATCCATCAAACACAGGTGACGGGCATAAAATGGGCGCCTGGATCGGCGCCAGAATCCAGGACTCCCCTCACGCCTCCTGCGCCCATCATATGGGAAGCGTCTTTGGCTGCGGAGGATTTCTCCTGCTTAACAGCTTCGGGCGAAGGTTCGCAAATGAAGACGCCCCAGGCCAGCAGATCGGCAGCCAGATCGAAGGGTTGCCAGACAAGACAGCCTGGCAGTTCGTGGATGGCTCCTGGCGGAGCTGGGTGGAATTGAATTACGCAAGCCATGGCGGAGTTTGCTACGCGCTTGAGGACGAGGACTTTTTGTCAAAACCCATATACAAGAACCTGTCCACTATAGACAATGTAGTTTCCCCCGCCATAATCGCAAAGGCTGTAAAGTCCGGAGTTCTGCTAAGATCAGATTCTTTGGAAGATCTCATTAGGCTCACTGGCTTGCCTGAGAGCACTGCCTTGGAGGAAATCAACAGATACAACTCCTGGTGCCAGCAAGGCTCGGATCCCGATTTCGGCAAGCAGGCAAAGCGCCTGTTTCCTGTCCTAACTCCCCCATTCTACGCGGCCAAGTTTAGGCCAGCGGAGATGATAGCGGCAATGGGCGGACTTCAGAGCGACTCCAGATCCCAGTGCTATGACAATAGCGGAAAAGTCATTCCAGGCCTCTTCCTTGCCGGAAACGTCCAAGGCGGCAGGTTTGCGGTTGACTATCCTCTGACCGTCCCAGGGATAAGCCATTCCATGGCCCTTGTCTATGGAAGGGTGGCGGCCAGGAGCGCACTGGGCGAGATTTAGGCCTTATCCGAGATTGCCTTGATCTTTTGATCTTTTTGTTTCGGCTTTTAAATTTCCGCTTTTTTCTTTCTTTTCTGCCTTTTCTTCCCCACTATGCCAAGCCCCGCATTTAGCGTAAAATAAGAGCATACGGCAAAAGACAGGGCATATCCTTGGCGCAACCGCGAGCATATGCACTTAAAAGGGGAAATGCCTTTGAAAATCGACATACTGTCGCGCCCTCAAATCGATGCCAAACTTGAAAACATCTTCTCCTACCCAATGACCATTGTGCATGGCCCCATAGGCTATGGCAAAACGACAGCTGTGCGAGAGTTCCTGAAAGGCAAAAAATGCGCTGTCGCTTGGGTATCCCTGGCGGATTGCGCAGGATCCATCCAAAGGTTTTGGCATCTGCTTACCAAGCAGCTGGCGAAGGCGGGGTTGGCGCTGGGGGAGTCATTGAGGCAGCAGAGCTTCCCGTCAGATCCATTGACCGCTTCCCGCATAATAGACCTCCTGCTTGAAGAAGAGCTGGACGGCCCAATCGCTATAGTTTTTGACGATTTTCACCTGCTTGAGGACAAAGGGCTCTTTGACCTCGCGAAGCGGATAGCTGAAGAAAACATCAAAAACCTTCACATCGTAATAGTCACAAGGGATCTGAGCAAGCTTAACGCAGCTGTCTTGTACCAGAAGGGCTTGCTGTTCACGATCACGGAGAAATCTTTGAGGTTCACAAAAGACGAGGTGGCCAAGTACCTGCGGCTCATGAACTGCCATGCCCAAGAGCGGGATCTGGATCGAATCTACCAGCTCACAGGCGGCTGGATCTCAATGGTCACCCTCATAGTTGATGGGATGCTTCACGGGCTCCCAATCGAGAAGAACGATACCGTCAAAGATTTGATCGAGCAAAACATTTACGGGCTTCTAGCCAAAAGCTCAAAAGACGCCCTGGTTAAGCTCTCCTTCTTCGATGTCTTCACAATGCCAATGGCTGTTTATGTCCTGGAAGACGATGCCCTGTTCATGGATCTGGCCAAGGAGAAGTCTCTGCTCACCTACAACGAGGTGGACAAGACCTACCGCATCCACAACCTCCTGCTGGAATACCTGGGCGAGAAAGTGGACAAGCGCCACATCGACCAAACCCGGATCTTCACCCGGGCGGGAGAGTGGCATCTAGTGCATGGCCAAAGAAAAGTCGCCTTTGACTATTTGCGCAAAGCGGATCGCTGGGATCTGGTTTTCTCAGAGCTAGACCAGGAGTCTCTTCCAGATAGCCCCCTGGATTCCCCCGGCTTTTTGCAGGACGCGTTTGCCCATTTTGATCTACAGCTGCAGATGAAGCATCCCGTTGCCTACCTCAGATGCATCCGGGCCCTAGCGCTCAGCAACGCCAATGACGCTTGCGCCATGTGTTGGGACATGCTTGCCCAAATGGAGGAAAACGTCAAGCAAGCCGACCTGAAACCCAACCACAAGAGCTTTCTGCTAGGCGAGATTAATACAGTCTGGATGGTGGTGGACTTCAACGACATCCATGGCATGCTCGCTCATGGCAGAAAAGCGCTCTCCTACTTCTCAGGCGGCGGATCCAGGATCCTCAGCCGGGGAAAAGAGTTCTGCTATGGCTCTCCGCATCTCCTGTTCCTGTATCACAAAGAGCCTGGATCTCTCCGCTTGACCAAGGACTTGTTTGTCCAAAACAGCCATGTCCTGGCTTCCGCCGCAAGCGGCTATGGCATAGGATGTGATTCTGTGGCAGAAGCTGAGTATTGCCTCGAAACAGGAGACTGGGACAACGTAGAGCTTCACGCCTACAAGGCCATGCACAAAGCCAGATACGCCGGACAGCTGGATCTCCTGGTCTGCGCCAACTTCACCCTAGCCCGCCTAGCCTTGCTCAAGGAAAAGAAAAATGAATGCCTTTCACTGATGGATTCCCTCAGGCGAGAGCTCTACGCGGACAGCCAATCCCTCAACTCAGCCTTTGAGCTGTGCACATCCTACCTGTCCTGCATCCTTGGAATAACAGAAATCTTTAACATAAAAACCCAGCCCCTGATCCAAGGCCGCCCCTTTCATGCCATTGTGCAAGGCATGACAATGCTCTCTGATCCTATCCGCCTGGACGCTCACTGTGAGACCAGCGTTCCCATATTCCAAAGGTTCAACAACCAGCT
>JAISWZ010000493.1 GCA_031270945.1 Clostridiales bacterium
GTAAAGTTCTTCATAGATCGTGGACTAATACACAAAGGCTGCCCATGAAAAAGATAAATCTGCCCTTTTGTCGTGCCAGACACACATGCAATTTAAACTTGTGTCGTATTTTTACAATATATATTTTCAATAAAAGCATATAGATTCTTCGTGTTCAATATCGTCATTAGTGCCTATTGATTATTTTTGTTAACTAAGCTTATCCGTCATTTGATTCCTAACCTGCCCTATTCGGCTTATCAGGTTCGTCATATTTAAATCCTTAACCCGCAGCTTGGTTTACAGATTGTCAATTTTTTCACTTGACCTAAAACAGACAGCGTGTCGTGATTTAAACACCTATAACAACATTTGTCTGTTTTGATTTTTTCGTTTAGGATTCTTGAAGGGATTCAGGGTCGGATGACTCAAGATGGCAATATACGGCAAGCAGTGGTTTGGTTGGGGGTGCGTAGGTATGTGGCATGCGGGGCAGGCAGAGTTATACATAGCGCTCGTTAGGCGCTTTGGGAAAGATTATGGTTCCAATGGCAAGTTAGGAATCTGGGGATCTGATTAAAGTCCTGAAAGAGCGCGGATAATCAAGCTTCCTGCCCACAATAACAGAAAGTCTCGTTCAACTTTTACTGCAAACTAATCCAACAGCCTGCCTGACAGTCAAGTTGACAAATAACAAAATAGTGCAGGTCTAAAAATAAGGCACAAAAATAGTGCTTGGGCTTAAAGAAAGTCATTGCTTTGAGCAAGATTACACATTGCCCGAGTGCCTAACTGGTGATATCATGTAAATATTGCTGAATGAGTTTCGGCTTGACCGTTCTCAAGCCAACTTCATTGCGCTGAATCTTGGCCTTCATAATTTTTCTTCTTGTTTTATAAAAGGATCTTCTTTTTCCTAAATTTACACGCTTCTTTACATACTTACAAACGCTTATATCTTATATGCCCCATTGCTGAAGCCAACGATGAATCGATTGCAGAGCATGCAAAACTTTTAAATCCCAGGCATGAAAAGCTTAAGTTCGCGCTATCATGGCTGTTTATTGGGATTTGCGCTGCCATTGGCAGCGAACCTTAAGGAGGTGAAGAATGAAGCTCAAAAGATTGCTATCTATGGCTTTGGCGGCAATAATCGCATTGTCGTCAGTCACGCTGGCTGCGGATCCTGAAAGCATTGCGCTTTCCTACGCCAGGATTGACAGCCAGACAGGCCGCATCTGGGCATCCAATATCACTGGGGTGGATATTGGGGAAAAGGGCGGAGTGGTTATCGACAGCTTTGCGTTCAGCAACCCAGGCGGAAAGATTTCTATCGACAAGTACGGCAACGTCAAGGCTCTTGACGGCTGGCTGCTGGCCGGCCAAGGCGAAGCTGGCGCTGAAGAAGTCAAAGTCGCGGGAACAGTCAACTATGTTAAAGGCGATGATGTTGTCTTTGTCGACAACATGGAGGGCTCGACCAAGTTTCCCATTAATACCACCCAAACCCTGTCAACAGTTCTAGCTCACTCAGGAACTGGATCATTGACCCCGGCAAATGTCAACAACTCTAGCCACATCCCGGTGGAAATAAGCGCTGGCGAGTACAAAGTGACAGCTTGGTATTATGACGCCTATTCGGATGAAGAGCAGAAAATCATCGCGCTTGGAGAAACGAGCAGTGAAAGGCTGCAAACGCAATGGGGGTTTAGCCTGGGAACAAACACTTGGCTCGGTGTATTCTATAACAAAGGAACAGCGTCTACTACAACTGTTTCTAACACTCCCAGCCAATACGTTTGGTGCGCCTTAACTAGCGGCACTGGACCTAGCCGATGGAAAAGCACTGGCATCGACAGAAGCCGAGGCTGGCACAAGTTCGAATGGACAGTAGGCAAAGACGGCACAACACTTTCACTGGATGACAAGTCCATTGACGTCAAGACAGGCACTGCGACCTTTGGCAAAATCAAGTCGACAACCAAATTTAGCCTGACGCTGGCGGCTGGCTGGAACACTCAAGGCGGCACACAAAAATGGATGCAAGGCCAGCACTTCATTGACGACATTTCAGTTGTCAAGACAGGTGCCGCCATCATCTCTGCCAAAGTCAATGAGGTCAGCGTTTACGTTGTCGCAGAGAAAGTCGACGCTCCTGTTGACATCAAATGGGATGGATCTAAAGCCACATGGACTGGCTCATCTGGAGCGGACAGGTATGAAGTTCAGCTTTACAAAGACAGCGCAGCTTTGGGATCCGCGATATCAACCGCAGCTAAAAGCTTTGACTTCTCTTCTGAGATAGAAGCAAATGGCGCTGGGGATTACTCCTTTGACGTGACCGCGTTCAAAAATATGATTAGCTCGGCCAAATCAGCAAAAAGCGATACCCTCACGTATGCCGTCACCACTGAAGAGCTGGCGATAACAGCGCAGCCAGTCAAGGCTAGGGTTTCGGAGGGCCAGAGCGCTTCATTCACGGTTTCCGCAACAGGCGCAACTGGCTACCAATGGTACAGCGCTCCTGATCATTCCCAAGCGGGCGCGCCCGTTGCCGGAGCGAACGCCTCCACTCTAACAATTCCCAAAGTTGGCGCAACTGAGCAAGGAAAGATGTACTGGTGCAAAGTCTCGTCAGGGCTTGCGTACTTGGAGACAATCCGCGTCCCGCTTATAGTTGAAAGCGATCAGCAAACAGTGCTCCAGGGCGTTGAGCTGGACTCAAACGGGAACTACAAGTCGACTCAAAGCTATGGGGAGGCCGCCGTAGAGCTTCTCAAAGACGGCCAGACCGTAAAGTGGTTCCGAATACCGAACGAGCATAGGCAGATGTACCCTCTTTTGCAAGAGATGAAGGCCTTTGGCCCAGGAGTTTACTCTGTGAAAGCCACAGGCATTGAAGGCGTTGGCGCCGGCTCGCCTCGGGCAAGTGATGAGGTTGCCTCAGCCACTTTTGCGATAACCCGCCTTCCTGAACCCGCTGGGCTCAGGTGGAGCGGAAAAGCGGCAACCTTTGAAGCCGTGGCAAACGCCGCAGGATACTTGATCCAGCTGAAAGACGAGAACGGCAATGCCGTCGGCGATCCAATCAGCGCGGCAGCAACAAGCGTGATCCTTTCTCCTTCAATCGGCTACACTTTCACAGTCAAAGCTGTATCCGAACAGAGCTCCCCTTGCGTTGACTCGCTTGAAGCCGCTAGCGCTGCCTGGGAGAGAAACCAAGCGTCCCTGGCCTTTGGATCGGAATTCCTTGAAAAAGGGAAACCCGGAAGGCTCTACATCGATGGCCTGGAAGGCCTAGGCATCAAGGAAGTTGCGTATTCCCTAGAGCCAGCAGACGAGAAAAAGGCAACCATAGACGCCTTTGGCAACATACGGATAAACCAGGACTACGCGGTGACAGAAGGCGAAGAGATAACTGCGAAAGCGCAAATCACGTATTACACCAACGCCTACTTTGTTGAGGATTTTGAAGAAGCCCCAAAAATGAACAAGGCAAGCGCGAGCGTAGACGCAAGTGGCGTAGACGGCGCTTATGACGTTTCAATCCTGAACCCTCACTACGGGCGCAAGTCGGCAACAACAAACACTGTAAAAGGGCCAAACGGGATAGGCTTTGACACGCCGCTGACAAACGTCAAAGTGGTCGCCTGGTACTTTGATCCATTCCCAACGCCGCTGGAGTCCAAGGCTAAGCTTTGCATAGGCATCCAGCAAGCGATGTCAGGCGTCTCAAACTCTGAGTTTGCAATCGGCATAAACTACGACTCAGCAGTCAGATCTGATTATTACTCATACCGCGTTGGCACAAGCTGGGTTACAACGGGCATCAAGCGCTCCTATGGCTGGCGCAAAATCGAATGGACCGTGACGGACAATGGCGCCACGGCTACCATAGACGGCGCGGCTTTGCCAACAGGATACGCTGACTTGAAAAACCTTAAGCGAATAGATCTCTGGACAAATTGGAACAACCAGGAGGAAGGGAGAGTTCTAGCAGGAAAGCACTTCATCGATGACATCACAGTTTTTGACAGCAATACCGCAACAGAGGTCTCGCAGGTCTCGACAAAGCTCAAGCTAATGCCCAAGAATTACTCCTCCTCTCCAGAAACCCCTTCGTATGTAACAGACCAAAACAAGACGCTTGAAGTGGAAGTTCTTCCTGACCTTCTCGATCTTAGCAAGGTCGAGGTAAACGGAAGAGAAATTAAAAACGACGGCTACGCAGTCCAAGGCAACAAGATCATAATAAGCGCTGGCGCTTTGTCAAGCCTGGTTTCAAACACTGACACGTCAGCAACGCTTGTTTTGAGCTTTGGCGTAGACAGCCTGACTATTCCTGTCACTGTCATTGACGGGTTGCCTAGGGACTACTACCTATCAAACTCAAGTGGAAATGACGCGAATGACGGAAAAACAGAGTCAACTCCTTGGAAAACCCTTGACAAGTTGAATTCTGTAACATTCAAGGGTGGAGACCGGATATTCTTGGACGCGCAAAGCGCGTGGAACGGCCAACTGAAGCTTCGTGGATCAGGGACAGAGGCCAATCCGATAAAGCTGACGAAGTACAATGACAACGGCGACAGCCAAAAGCGACCGATCATTAACGGCAATGGAACAACGTCCAGCGAGCGAAACTGGTCAGTGGGCGATGGCGCCAACAACATCACAAGCGCAACAGTAGAGCTAGCAGACGGAGATTACTGGGAGATAAGCTCCCTTGAGGTCACAAACCTGGGCGAAACCCTGGCCCAGAGAAGAGTCGGAATACGTGTCATGAACAACTGGGCGTCCACAAGCTCTGAACGCGCAACCGTCTATTACATGAAAGACCCAATGGAGCACATATACATCACAGACTGCTATGTTCATGACGTGAACTCCGCCCATGAAGGCCAGCAAGCTCCCGGCTACAACGGCGCGATGGTTGGCGGCGCCAAAAACGGCGGCGGCATCATAGCCACCGGCTACTTCCTGGATCTCCTGATAGACGGCAACACGGTCATCCGCTGCGATTCCGAAGGAATCAGAAACGAGTCTGGCGGCGGCGACATCGGCAATGGCGGATACCCGCAGGTCTCAACCATAACGTTCAAAAACAACTATGTTTCAAATAGCGCCGGTGACGGCATGGTCATGCTTGGCACCTTGAAGGGTTTGATGGAAAGCAACCTCATAACTGGCTGCGGTGCCAGCATGCTTACAAACAGCAGCGGCAATCGCATTCCAGTAGGCTCTTCGGCCTACCTGGGAGCGAACAACTATGCGGCTCTATGGATGATGGGCACCTCCAACACCATAGCCAGGTACAACGAGGCCGCCAACAACCCTTATCATAGCGGCAATGACGGCATGGCTTGGGACATAGATTTCAACTCCCACAACAACATTTACGAGTACAATTACTCTCATAACAACAATGGCGGCTGGTTCCTGCAAATGAACAACGCCTACTACAATGTGGTTCGCTATAACATAAGCGTCAATGACGGCATGTCGACTGGCTTCAACAAAAGCTGGGACTGCCTCATTCTCCTTGATAGCAACAGCAGCAACAGCAGGATTTACAGCTCCTTGATTTACAACAACCTGATAATCATGAAAGGCCTGAAAGCCTCTACTACGTTTTATGGCAGAGAGAACGCCACCGGCCAGATCTACTTCCAAAACAACATCGTCATAAGCGACGACAAAGACGGAATGGTTTTCAGCGGGCAAAAGTCTGCCGCGAAGTCAGTCTTTGCTGGAGACATCACAAACAACCTGATCTATCCAACAAACCTTTGGGATCTCAAGGCAAGCTCTCAATTTTCTCAATCCGTGAACATCAAAGACAACATTTTCCTTGATGACAGCGGGCTTTCCTCATTGCTAAACGACTATTCCGCAGTGCCCGAAGGCTTTATCTCAAACTCAGGAACCGTTAGCGCCATCACCAACGCGAGCGCCCTTAGCGCCTTCAAGCTCAAAGACGGAATCGCAAGCGCCTCCAGCCCAGCGTTCCAGGCTGGAACCAACGTATCTCTTGACTCTTCAACCACGGCTCTGTCTCCCCTTGCCACCGATTTCTTTGGCAACCCGCTTCACGGCGCTCCGTCCATAGGCCCGCACCAGCCATACTCCATCACTCTGGATGACGGCGGAGCGAAGCTCTATGCATACAGGGATTATGGAGCTTCCTTCCTAGAGCCTGCGGTATCGCCCAAGGACGGATACACATTCGAAGGATGGTTCACTGACTCGAATCTGAGCAATCAAGCGGCATTCCCTATTGCTGTCACTACCGATCAAGCGCTGTTCGCGAAGTGGGAAGCGGTTGCGCCTTCGGAATCTACGGAGCCTTCGGAATCTGCGGAGCCCTCGGAATCTACGGATCCTTCGGAATCTGCTGAGCCTTCGGAATCTGCTGCTCCTTCCGAATCTGCTGCTCCTTC
>JAISWZ010000550.1 GCA_031270945.1 Clostridiales bacterium
AGGTTCAGCTTGCGGTTCCACGCAAAATGGCCACTGGAGGCGTCGCTCCGTGGCAAGATGCCCAGGCGCTTGGAATAACTGTGAGTGATTGAGCTCAGCAACGCGATCAGTGATCATCCCAGGATTCAAGAGGGCAGAGCGCGAGACGTGCTTGCGTGAAATCCAAGAGCTGATAAAAAATCTATTGGGATTAATTAAGCGATAGACCGAATTATCTTGATTTCATGCTGTTTTTTCGTTGATGCGGACAATGATTTTAATGATTTAGGACAGCAAATTTAATAATTGAGGACCAATGCCAATTTGATAAGCTGTCATTATTTGTATATTCAATTTTCAAGGTTCATTGGCAAGATATGTTAACACAAATTGCCCTATTTGTCCCACAAGTCAGCACAAGTTGTCCCACACAATAAAAAATATATTTCAAAGCATATATTTTTTATAATTACGGCGATAGGTAAACATTACCTGATATGCGCTTAGCCAAAGAGCGCATAAACGTGATCTTTCTCAAGTTTGCGGAGACGCGTTGAAAACTCATAAGTTGCGATTTATTCTAAGCAGAGTATTCCTTTATTTTTTCGATTCAGCTTTTAATGATGAATCATTTGTAATTCCAATGTAACCCATTAAACTCGCAATGGCAAAGTTATTAAAAATCAACCTATAAAATTCTGAGCTGTTTTTTGACGGGCTGGCACAGGGTAATGTGCGGATGAATCAGCTAAACTTTCGATACAAGCTTCACAAGACTGAAATCATAGCCATTGGATTTGAAGGCCATCTTGTGATTCTTGCACAGTAAGTCAGCTTCACCTTGCGATTAAGCTTCTTTTTAGGAGCGTATACTTGCTGTCGTGGCCCTCAACAAAGCCAGTCATTTACGAGGGTAATGGATTATAATGTTAATTACAGTCCAATTGTTTCGTCTTCAAACAATTCAGCATGGTTGAGTCAGTTGTGTCGCAAACGAAAATAGCAACATTTGATCGTAGCGGTTAAGGCAAACTCATATGTGAAAATCTAATTTCTAGAACTTGCGACGACTCTTTCTCAAGTTCGGAAGTTCGATGAAAGTTCCATAAGTAACGATTAGCCTGAACGGAGTAGCGCTTTACTTTTTGTTTTCGGCTTTTTGATGAAGAATCATTTGGAATTCCAATGTAAACCATTAATTATCCGATAGTAAAGTTATTAAGAATCATTCTATTAAAATTACGAGTTGTTTTTTGCGTCCAGGCACATGAGGAGCGGGTGGATGAGTTAAACCACTTCGATACAAGCTTCAAAAGGTTGAAATCATGGGCAATGAATTTGAAGACCGTCTGGCACTTTTGCACAGATAGGCAAGCTTCACTGCGCGGTTAAGCTTGTTTTAGGAGCTTATACTTTCTGTATAGCCCTCAGCGAAGCTAGTCATTTGTAAAGATAATGGTTAATAATGACAATCGAAGTCCAAATGTTTCATCTTAAAAAAAGCCGAAAATGAAAAAAAGGAGTACTCCATTCGGACGAATTTGTATCATTTTAAGCCTCTCGCAAACTTGAGAAAGAACGCTTGCGACGACATTAAGTTGCTAAATGTTGCGGTTTCATGCGACATAGCCCTACCTGATTTGCTGGTGAGCACTCTTATGTTTTAAATGTGAGATTTCCATGAATTGTTGCATTTTGCGGTATGCTTTTTCTTGTGAGGAAACTTGCGTCCGTGTCTAAGGGGGACTGTATGCTCTGAAGCTTCAAATAAAAGATTCTGCAGCATCATGCTTCGTTTTTTGGCGTCGGGCTCAAGCATGATTTTTACCAGGTTTTTCTTAAGCCTGTATATCAAGTTTCCTGTATTGGTCTTATGGCTATATTTTCTCCGCTTGCCGCTTGCACTCTCTCTGGTTTTTCTGAATCTCATCCTGATAAGCTTGTTTGAGCCAATCCTGCAGAATGTTGCAATATTCCAAACAGTGAGTGTTGCGAATACATCTTGCCTTATCAGAAGACTGTCGGTTCCTGTAAAGCACTCCAGCTTCTGCACTCTTTTAATGAATCTGTAATTTACTTCGATCGACCATCTGAGGGAGTAAATCCTTTTCAATTCTTCAAAAGGCAGTTTTTCAGCCGTAAGTCCAGCATCCATAGCCAGCGTCTCAAATCAACAATCCGTCCAGCCTGCAAGCCATCATTGAAGATACAGGCTTGCAATTTGAAAACAGCATGGCTGAGTCGAGCCAAGCGGCTCTCGCGAACCGCAAGGCATGCAATGAGCCGTATGTTATTTCCGGCAGCGAATCTGAGAAAATCACGGAAAAGGCAGAGAAAATGGTCTCCGAAGTAAAAGATGAAGATCAAATCAAGTACGTATGCGGCGTAGCCATTCTCTCAGTTGACAATGTAGTTGTGCCTGAGCAAAGCCAAAAAAGGGAAAAGGACAAGAGCGCCAGCGGGCTAGCTCGATTGATCTCCCGTAAGCGTCTTTCATTATCTCGCGAAGGCGTTCTATCCCTTCGCCTTTGCAAACGGCGGCTACGGATTGCGCAAATTTCTCTACGCTTTCATCCATTTTTCTCTTGTCTCCTTTAGGTATGCTTCTCTTTGGTAATCATTCCCATTAGGAAACACTTTTAAACATTTGAAAATGAGTTTTTTTTCGCAAAAGTTTAGAAAAGTCTGCTATTTTATTCGCTTACTTTTACATCCTTGCGGTGTTTCCAAATGGAAGCCATACACATTTCGACAGCATTCTTGTACATTTTTAACCGCGTTATATTTCGTAATTTAAGGTAATAATAACCATATAACACATAAATTAGGATACTCTCAGGTGAGGTTTACATGATGGTTATTGCGGCCTTGGAGCAGTCGAAGGTTCTAACTGGCCCCATATTTCTCATGTTTGACGGCGAGGCGGAGTTGAGTGACGAGTTTTTGATGGCCATGCGCGAGTACGCTCCCGGGGTTGTATGTGTGCTCGATTGGTTCCACTTAAAGAAAAAGACGTATGAATCCCTAAGCATGGCGCTTCGATGTTCCCTTGATGAAAAGAAGACAATCAGGAGCATCGTTTTGGAAGCGCTTTTCATGGGCAACGTTGAGTGGGCCATAGCTTTCCTTTCCGGCCTTCGCGATGTAGATGTCAACAAGGGCCGGATGGCGGACTACTATAAATACTTAAAAAGGAAGCTACGATACATAATCAATTACCGCTTGAGGTCAAGCCTAGTGGTCGGATCCCGAAGTTCCTTATACCTTCGAATCCGCAACACTCCAATAACTGTAATTCTAAAAATAGATGCAACAAGCAAAGTTTAGCAAAATATTAAGCAACATTATTATAAATACATCAAAATCATATTTAGTCATTCACTAAATTCAGGTGCGTGTCATCATTGGATTTTTATCAAAAAGACTTTATCTAGCTACCGTTTTGCTGTATAATTGTCTCAAGGCACTTAAATTTCGAGACGGAGGCGGTAGCAAGCATGGATACATTCGTTTTTCATGGGCCGGAGTCGACATCAGGGGCATCGACCTCGATTTATGGAGGCCGTCGGAAGAAAAGAAGAAAAAGGTCGCCGGCCTAATCGTAACATTGCCTAACCAAGCTGCCGAGCCTGCTGTTGTCATGCTCAAAAAGACCAGGATCAAAGGGCTCCCGCTGTTGCAACCCAGGCTCAGCAAGCTGTCCAATACGATGTTTTCTCGCCAAAAAGATGAAATCATGTAAGCCTGTATCATAACGCCCCAGGATCAGCCTACTTTTTTGGGCTTTGTGGCGCTTGGCAAAGGCGATTCGAATGAGGGTTGCGCCATTCATCCCAAGGGGGCAGTGCGCCACAATGGAGCAACCTTGGTTCAACGGGCTATCTGCACAAGAAATCAATGAATTGTTAATGGTTAGTTCACACACAAAACTTAATGCTAAAGATCGCAAAGTTAGGTAGGATATGTTAGATGGTTGAGCAAAATTGTGTCTAGGCTGGAGAGCGTCGAAGGTATAAGGAACTTCGGAATCCGACCACTAGGCTATAAGATCAGCTCCCAGACAGTCGAAGGCGCCAACAACCTGCTTGTGGCGTCACGCCAAAAGCGAGGCGGGGCCTGGAGCGTAGACGGCAGCGTCGCCATGGCAACGCTTACGGCGGCTGAAAGAAACAACTTGCTAAATGCATGGCTTCATAATCCTGACAGCTCCGACCTCATAAAGCACATTGCTGCGCACATGATCGAGCTCGGCGATATGGCTTGAGCCATCAGGCCAAAGCTTAGCCGCCATTCTCGATGAGGATGGGTGCGGGATTTCATTCACTGTTTTGCAACTGCTCAAGAATAATGATATCGCCTGATTTAAAGCGTTACTGATTAACCTTTGCTTGTTCAAGGCAAGACTTACCTGGAATTAACCGTTTTAACCTTGTATTTAAAGCGGGTTTCAGGGTATCCATCCGTTTCAGTATTTCATAAACCTAATTCACTATTTTCGGCAAATTTGAGTTTCGCCGTTTTTCAAGGATTTCAGCCATAAATCCGTAGCCATCCAGCCAGTTCAAACGTAATAGCAAGGATTAGCTCCACGCATTCGAGTTTATTAAATGGGATTTTATTCAGCAAAACCAAGCCTCACCCGATAGAACTTAATTCACTGATTACTTCAAATAATGAATACAGCGGGATCTTTCCATTAATCCTTCAACAATGGCCTGTTTTGTGATTGAATTCAGGATTAAACCTTAACAGTACGCTTGATTTGTGCTTTTAACTCAGATAAAGTCATGTTTTCGTATTAGCAATCGTGTCATCTATGGAGAAGTTCACCCATTTCAGCCAGTATTGGTTCGATGCTCAAGCTAGAAAAACCATGTTCACCGCAACGTTGCGCTCAACCATGTAAACTGCATAACTGCACCCATTTCGGGTAGCACTGGTTTGATGCTCATGTTAGGAAAACCGTGTAAACAGCATTACTGCGCCTTTATTCCGCCATTGCCGCTGGAGATCTGTTTGCGGCTTGCCATGGAGAAGTGCGCCCATTTCGGCCAGCATTGGTTCGCTGCTCAAGCCAGGAAAACCGCGCACATAGCATTACTGAACCTCTATTGCGACTTGCTATGGAGAAGTGCGCCCATTTCGGGCAGTACTGGTTCGATGCCCAAGCTCGGAAAACCAGGTGCACAGCATTACTGAGCCTATATTGCGGCTTGCTATGGAGAAGTGCGCCCATTTCGGGCAGTACTGGTTGATGCCCAAGCTCGGAAAACCAGGTACACAGCATTACTAAGCCTCTATTCCGCCATTCCGCTGGAGATCCTGTTTGCGGCTTGCCGAGGAGAAGTGCGCCCATTTCGGCCAGCATTGGTTCGATGCTCAAGCTAGGAAAACCGCGTACACAGCATTTCTGCGCCTCTATTGCGACTTGCTATGGAGAAGTGCGCCCATTTCGGGCAGTACTGGTTCGATGCCCAAGCTCGGAAAACCAGGTGCACAGCATAACTAAGCCTCTATTGCCTTTGCTGGATATACTTCTGCGTAGAGCCTGGCGGTCTCACCAAGTGCCGCAGGAAAAAGCGAGAAGAAGGATGATTCAAGAATCCCCAGAAATCAACCTTTTTCAGGCTCTCCATAAAAACGGGGTACCTATCTAGCCGTCCAGGCCAGCAAGGGCCTGCGCTATACTAAATATTCAGCAAAATCGCACGATAATCTATCACTGAATTGCAGAAATCGCAACGTCGAAAGTTTTAGCAGGATCCGACAAGAGCAGTAACCCTGTACAGCTCCCAATTCTTATCCATGAAAGATGCGGGAGCATAGTTGAAGGAATCAGGCGACAGGCAGTATGCAAAAACGGCATATACCATGATATAATCATGTTTTCTATGTTAGCTACAGAGTGGAGTCATATGAGAGAAGAAATTGATTTTCCTCGCTTTTATATCGAAAACAAATATATGTGTTAATCTGTATCACGTACTTCCTAAAGATCATGAAATAACCTCCTAAGTCTAAAGGCGTGGTTTGGAATCAACCCTTCAAGGGCTTTAATGCGCATGCGCCAAGGCGTCAAGCTTTTGCAACATGACCAAAATCCGTTTGTCTTCTAGTATAAACTTATAATAGGCGAAAGACCATTTAATACCATTTTTAATGATCGCCGTCGTATAGTGGATTGTGGCCAGCTCCTTTTTAAGGACGGATGCAATCGCGCAACAGTCCCTCATTTTTTTCGGTATCGCCATTAGAGCGATTTAAATTAGGTTGGGGCTAGGTAGCCTGATTCAATCATGAGCATGGATAAGAGTTTTGCGCAATTTCGTCCCCCTTAAGTGGACAAATTAGTGTCTCTGGCCCCTCGCACGGCTTGAAGCTTACGGAAAAGCTCTCAGTGGACTATGGCTTTGAGTATGACAGAGCCTTGCTGGATCCTGCCAACTACACCTACGAAGTCTTCTCAGACTGGTTCCTTGGCTCCCAGGGCAAGCGAGTCGGCCCCCTCTTCACTGGAGTGGACAATTTCACTATCATCCACCCCAGCTTTGAGACAAGCCTTGTATCTGATACCCTTTATGTTAGCGGAGAATGGGAGCATAAGTCCGGAACGCTTGAAGAAGCCTTGTATGGAGCGAGAGGGCAAAGAAAAAAGATTACTTTTCCGGCACCCCTTACGCCATGTACGCCGGAGGGGACAACCCAATTCAGTTGATACGCAACAACAACGCGCCTAACAACAAACGTATTATGATAATAAAACGTAGCTTCGCGAATGTAGTTATACCTGTCGCTAGCTTACAGTGAGGTTTGCGCGTTAGATTTACGCCTCATAGGCCGCCCAGGAAACCTCTTTGAATACATAGAGGAGTATGATCCATATTTGGTTTTACTTTTGTGGTAGATAGTAAAGCGCCTATTGCACCCCATGTCACCGATTTTGCGTAGATGACTATAACGACCATTAGAGGGAAATGATGTGAAAATTACATTTATTATCGAAAACTTAAATGCTGCTGGTGGAAGAGAAAGAGTTTTAACATCTCTTGCTAATTCGTTAGTTAAACTTAATTATAATGTTGACATTTTAGATTTCGGTAAAAACAACAAATTCGATCTTGACAGAAAAATTAATGTTATACATTCAACCATTAGAATTATTGATAAAAACAGTAAAAGTCTATTCTATTATTTTTATAAAACCATTTTGATTTATTTTTATCTTATTTTACAAAAAAAATATATAATAACTAGCAATATTGTAATTGGGTTTGGGACTGTAATAGGTACGATATGTTTATTTGCTGGTTTAAAAAATAAGATTATAATTGCAGACAGAGATGATCCATACAGTGTTCCTAAGTTTAGAGTAATGCGTTTGGTCAGGAACATGATTTATTATAGGGCCGACGGTTATGTTTTTCAGACAAGTGAAATGCAGAATTATTTCAAAAAGCAAATCGAGGGAAAAGAAATTAGGATAATTTTAAATCCTATATCAAGAGAACTTCCCGAACCATATGAAGGGATGAGAGAAAAAAGAATTGTAAATTTTTGCCGATTAGAGCCACAAAAAAATTTAACTCTGCTAATAATGGCATTTAAAAAATTTCATGAAACGCACAAAGGTTATCATTTAGAGATATATGGAAGTGGCTCAGAAAAAACCAAATTGGTAAAATTAATAAAAGATAATCATCTTGATGAACACGTATTCATAAAAGAATTCAACTTAAATGTACACAGTTTAGTGTTAAATGCAATGATATTTGTTTCATCTTCCAATCATGAAGGGCTATCAAATTCAATGCTGGAAGCAATGGCGATTGGGATTCCAACAATAGCCACAGATTGTCCGATTGGTGGGGCGCGTACTGTTATTGAACATGGTGTAAATGGACTGCTAACCAAAGTCGGAGACATATCTCAATTAGTTCGAGCTATGGAAATGATTGCTGAAGACGAATCTTTGCAATTAACATTGTCACGCAACGGACAAAAATTACGTTCATTATTAAATGTAGATGCTATTACAAATGAATGGATATCATTTATTAACAATATATTAAACTTAGAATAACTTGAAATTTGATCGGCAAATTTCGATCACAACATAATTTAGTTTAGGATAATAAATGATGATTTTGGATACTATTTAATGTATATTTCCTTCCACGTTACTGGACAAAAATTCACGTAACATTTCACTGACTAAAAACGTCACATGAAATTTTGCTAAACATTGATTGTTGACTATAACTCTCTAGAAGCTCTTTTGGACAAATCCCGGCATACCGGCAACGGTAGGCGCTGGACCCCTGCTGTGCAAAATCACACAAATTCATGTTTTGCATCAAAACCGTCAAGTCTCAAAACCCTCAATCTAGCGAAGAATGCCACAATTTAGGCATTTAGTCCTACCCACACCTAGAAGATTGTTAAGCAAAATTCTGGTTCCACCCAAGCCGGGGAGCAAAAGGCCACCGCAAATTGCAGTTTAATGTGTTCTTAGCGTTGACATACGCTGGCCAAGTTGCTATGATAACCTCGGAGGTGGGAGCATGGCAAACGCGGCGGTGTTTAATGGAGCGCCCTTTCTTAAGGCAGGAGACGGAGTCCAAGGGGCTGAAGTCATATATGTGGATTTAGGAGACGCATTGAGTGGCAACAAGAAAATCGATGAAGTTGATCCAGTTCCTTCTAAGAACGTCGGCGAACCTGAATTGACTGTTGAGGGCAGCAAGCCCCCATCGGATGAAGAGGGCGGCAAACTTCCATCGGATAAGGGTAGCGTACTCCCATCGGATAATGGCAGCAAGCTCACATCGGATGAAGAGGGCAGCAACCTCCCATCGGATAAAGAGAGCAGCAACCCCCCATCAGATGAAGAGGGCAGCAACCCCCCATCAGATAAGAGCAGCAAACCCCCATCGGATGAAGAGGGTAGCAACCCCCCATCGGATGAAGAAGGCGGCAAACCCGAGCCGCCTAAGAATGGTGACCAGTCCAAAGACACGGATTCAACCGAAGAAATGCCGTTTGGCGGAAGCCCTAGTGACTGAGAGGTCATAATAATCAAGGATCCGAAAAACAAATCCTTGACGATCATCTGGCTCTTCAGCTTAACATTTATCCAGTGGGCCATGCTGAGGCATGTGAATTTGGGCAAATATGGCGTTTCAGCAAACAGTAGGAAGTATTTTGACATCGAGTTGCAAGGCCAGATTACGCAAGCCAGTCTGGTGAAGCTGTTTGGTCACATTCCAGGCGCATTCAGGATGGCCAAGGCCGTGTGCCGCGCCATAAACGCTGTTAGCTTCTGCTCTCTGCAGGGTTGCTCGACGACCGTGAGAACCAGGAAGCCTGGACAAAAGTGCGCAGATGACAGCCCGCATCTGGCAAAGGCGCTGTTTGAGGCCGATCCAGAAGACTTGGCTGAATTCATGAGCGATCAACTCAGCAGGGGCGGGATGGAAGGCTGCCTAAAAGAGTTGCTGAAAGGCGAGGAAGGAAACCTGGAAGGCGAGGATGCCGACCCTGCTGAGCTTCACACAAAGGAAGAACTCGGGCTTTCAGACGAGCCTTCGAACAACACGGACGCGGAATCGGAAGAAAAGTCTTCGGAAGCCGCAGCAACTGGCGAGGAACCTGATGATGAGCCTGAGGCTGTCGAAGATACGGGCACGGAACTTGAAGGCGAGCCTGAGGAATCCGTTAAGAATGAGCCCGAGAAAAAGGAAGCCATTGACAAGGAGCAAGAGGAGCTAATCAAGAAATACCATGACGCCATGTGCATCTTGGCGGAACTGTTGAAAAAAGGGGCCACGGAGGAGCAACTCGCGGAATTTGCGGAACTCCACCCAGACTTAATGTCGCTGGGCAGGGATGAATGGTTCAATGTCACGCAAATGTGCTTTGGAACCGAGCTTGGAGACAATCTCAACGAGGACGGCCTCATTCTCACTGCTGCGGCGCCGCCGATTCCCAGGGCGGTCGCTAAAGGGAAATTCGATGAACATGCGAGCAGCCTGGATTTTTTCAAGGCTATGCTTTGCGAGCTCAGAAAGCTGTTTTACAAAGAGGTGGAGCGAGCCGACGGCATGAAGGTTGACACCCGAATTCCGGACAGGCTGTTCATGGTAATCATGTCATTCGTGATAGGGGTTCAAGGCCTTGACAACATGGGCAAGGGCTCGAAGGTGATTTACAACGCGATTGGCAAGGAGCTCATGCTGACCAAGCCTCCTGGCTCGATTAAATCCTTCATTCGCTGGATGCCAAGCGGCGATGAGGTACATAAGGCGTTTGACGCCATAGTAAAAATATTCACGGAGAGGGTGAAAGTATGCGCGGTTGCCAGCTCCGGCGAGCCGCTCACAGACACGAGCATCATCTCACTTGACGGAAAGCGCTCGAATTCGACCGATTTCAGCGGCGGCAACGCCCTCGTGATGCAAAACCGGTCAGATTACCAGCTGGGGTGCATCACGGACAACAGAACCATAGAATACAAGGGATCCAGCGAGGGCGACGCTTCAATTGACATGCTTAAGGGCAATTGCCCTCCTCCAGGATCAATAGTAACAAGCGATGCGGCTGGCACCCTCGTCAAGGTGGTTACCATTATTTTTGCGCAAGAATTGAACCTCTGCTTGGCTGTCAAGGGCAACGAGGGCACGCTTTACAAAGGTTTGAAGAAATACGCAGCGGATACAATAGACGAGATCTCCAACGCCTATACCGCCTTCGTAGCCAGCTGTGGACATTCGACGAAAAACGGGATTCCTGAGAAGCCTCCCGTAAAAGCCAAGAAGGAGAAAAAGAAAAAAAAGCAAGAAGAGGAGAATGACAGCGCGGTAACGCAGAATAACAGCACGGCAACGCAGAATGACAACAAGTCAGAGCAGAAAAACAAGAAAGGGAAAGAGCCGAAAAAGGAGTGCGCGGAAACAATCGAGGAATGCAAGAGCAAGAAAAGCCCCGCATACTATGATCCATACGCGAATGAACCCGTAACCCTTGGTTTTGCCAACAAGGACTCTCGGCCGGTGCCGTATTTTGCCGTTCCGCTAAAGGATGGCGGCATGGCATCGGTAAAAACAACAGTTGACGACAATCACGGCGCAATAACCGTGAGGCAGTACGGCCTATTGAAGAAGGAAGGCCTCTTTGAAGAGAAATGGGGCGGCGACAAATGCAATGCCGGATATGTGTGCCAGCTCACTTTCCCAAAAGACAAAAAGGCTCCAGTTACAGCTGAAACAAGGTTTTTCCTGACATCTGTTGACTCGCCGCAAGTATTCGCGCTATCGGTTCGCCGACACTGGAAAGTCGAAGTAGCGCACTTTTTGCTTGACTACGCGTTTTCGGACGACAGCTGCAGGTTAGGAGTCAAGTCGAAGGCCGCAGGATTTCAATTGTGCCGCAAGCTCGCGCTCCTTATTGTATGTCAATACCGAGCGGCCCGCTTCGAAAATGAGAAGTCTTTCAATTCGACGGCAGAATGGCTAGGGGTTGTTCGAAAATTCGGAAATCTTGGAGCGGCATTTTGCCCGGAAAGCTTTACTTCAGCGAAAGCCGTGAAGGCAACGTGAGATGCGGCCTTGCCAGGCAGATGCAGGAGCACCCGGCAAGCGTTGTGAAAAAATCTCCTGAATCGGAGGCGATTTACGTCAAATAATCAAACACAAACTTACTACCCGACCCTA
>JAISWZ010000634.1 GCA_031270945.1 Clostridiales bacterium
CTTATGGCGGATGAGATACGGGACACCTATTCCGGTTACGCTTGGAACGATATAGGAAAAGTAAACCTAAATGACCTATGCAGGTTGAACCCAAGGCTCGCTATGTCTCGGCAGATAGCGCAACAGAAACACTTCTTTCACTGGGAACTCGAGTTTGCTGATATTTTTGCTGACAAGGGCGGGTTTGACTTGATCTTGGGGAATCCTCCTTGGATAAAGATGGAATGGAAAGAAAAAGACGTGCTTTCGGACAAAGATCCAATGTTCTCATTGAATGAGCTTACAGCAACTCAGACCGTGCAGCAAAGGGCTGAAGCATTGAAAGATGAGGCAACAGAAGCTCTCTATTTTACAGAATACGAGTCTATGCTTGGCATCCAAAATTTTCTTAACTCTCAACAGAATTACAGCGAACTGAAAGGTCAAAAGTCTAACCTATATAAATGCTTCTTACCGCAAGCTTGGAATTTCGATAACTCAAAAGGGGTTAGCGCATTCTTGCATCCTGAAGGCATATACGACGATCCCGGCGGCGGACTGCTACGCATAAAGGTTTACTCTAATTTGAGATTTCACTTTCAGTTCTTAAACGAGAAGAAATTGTTTCTTGAAGTTGGCCATCATATGAAGTTTAGCATCAACATTTACAACACTGAGCAAGGAGTGTTTTTTGATTCAATCAGCAATCTTTTCGAGCCTTCAACTATAGAACAATGCTATGACTCATCGGTCTCAGGAGATATTCCTGGCATTAAAGACGAGAACAACGATTGGAATATCAAAGGACATTCTGGCAGGGTTATTCATATTTCAAAGAAGGAACTTCTTGTATTTTCTAAATTGCTTGATGGAAGCAACGAATGGTCAGAAGCACGTTTGCCAGCTTTACATGCAAGAGAATTGATTGATGTTCTGAAGTTATTTGTATCACAGCAAATATACATTGGCAGCAAAGAACTGGAAGTGTTTTCGTCTGTTATGTGGGATGAAACAGGTTCTCAAAAAAACAATATCATCTCACGCAATGTAAGCTTTCCAGATTCAACATGCAACGCAATTTATTCTGGTCCACATATTGCAGTGGCAAACCCAATATTCAAATGTTCACGTTCCAAATGTGAATTAAACAGCGACTATGATTGCGTTGATCTCTCCGATATTACGGATGGCTATTTACAAAGATGCAATTATCAACCTGGCATTTCAATAGATGACTATATTAAACTGGTTCCTGTAACTTCTTGGAGTTCAAAATATACAAATGAATACAGAATCGCCCAGCGAAGAATGGTTAACTCATATGCCGAACGCTGTTTATTTTCCGCAATAATACCCCCTGGGCCTTGTCATATTGATGGAGTAATATCTCTTTGCGTACGTAAATTAACAGGTTATGCTTCTGGGTTAATGGCTTCCATTTCTTACGATTACATTATTAGATCGACTGGGAAAACAGATGTAAATTCTGATATTCTTTCAAAACTACCCATACCCTTGGAAGCCTCAACAAGGTATGAAATAGTTGCCAGATCCTTGTTGCTCAACTGCCTAACGAAATACTACTCTGATTTATGGAAAGCAGAATGGAATGAAACATTCCTATCCTACCAGTGGTCAAAAACCGATTCACGCCTTAGCCCTGACAAGTTTTCAAAACTCTCGCCAGATTGGACTTGGCACACTCCCCTACGCACAGACTTCGAGCGGTACCAAGCGCTTGTTGAGCTCGACGTCCTTAGCGCCATGGCCCTTGGAATGACTCTGGAACAATTGAAAACCATTTACCGCATCCAATTCCCTGTTATGCAAAACTACGAGACTGATACCTGGTATGACCAAAAAGGAAGAATCGTCTTCACCATCAATCGAAGTCTTACTAATATAGGCTTCAAACGCGCAGAATGGGACAAGAGCAAGAACGCCTCAACTGGCACATTTACCCGCGAGATCACAGACGACACATTGCCTGGCGGCCCCAAAAAGCGCGTTATCGAATACGTAGCCCCCTTTGACCGCTGTGATCGCGTACAAGACTTTGAAACAGCCTGGAAATTTTTTGAGGCAAAGTATAAGCCATCCAAGAAACAAAAGTCGTGATGGCATGATGCCATCAACCATCGACCAAGAACTTTGAGAAGTCAAGCTCGCGCTTGACTTCTCAAATAGGTAAAACCTATGACGTTGCGCCCCAGACCATCACCTTTTTTCTTTTCTTTAGCGCTTGCCCCTGGGTGTTCTTCCAGTTTCCCGCTTGTAAAACTTGTAGAAATACGATACGTTGTCAATGCCAATGCGCTCCGCTATCTCCTCTACAGGAAGGCGGGTCTGCTCAAGCAGTTCCGTAGCCTTGCGTATGCGGGCCTCTATCAGGTATTCCGAGAAGTTGATGCCCATTTCCTTCTTGAACAGTCTGGACAGATGGCTGCTGTTTTTGAAGATGGCGTCTGCCGCAGTCTGGAGCGATATCTTGTCTCCAAGATGCTGCTCTACATATTTCAGCATGGCGGCTACGTCCTCATTGCGGACTTCGGCTTTTGGAGCGTTGGGGCTTTGGGTGTACTGCTTGTGCATTTGCGCAACTGCGTCCCGGCAGAAAGCCAGGGACGCGCCATGAATGTCAACTTCGTCAACAAAAACCCCGGCTTGCTGGCACAGGCGAGCGACGCCGCTTAAGCACGCCTGAAAAAGCTTTCGCACCATGTCAGGGGCAAAGCGATTGCGTTCAGCTTGGGAACAAAGCCTGTCTATCTCACATGCGAACTGCATGTCCGTTTCCAAGGCGCTATGAAAGTTGGCGACATTTTCGTTGAACAGGCAATAGGGCATTGGAGCGAAGACTGGAGGCGTCCGCAAGGGGTTAAGAGGCTCGTCTCCGTAGAAAGTATCGTTTTGAGCTGAAGCTATCTCTTCTATGGCTGATGCGATTTCGGAAAAGCTGGGGCAAACGCTGCTGCAAAACAGGCTGGAGTGAATCCTTGCCTTGTCAAAGAGCTCTTTCGCCAGTTCGGAGAGCAGGGCCAGATAAGACGGCGCCAAGCCTGTTTCCGCGTGAGCAAGCAATATGTAGCGTTCATATGGGAACACCACGTCTTGGCAATTGTTTTCGCGAAGAAAATCTGTTGCAACGTTTGCCGCCGCGTATCGCCAGATCGGATCCCCCGATCTATTCGGAAGCCGGGCTTCATCATAGTCCGCATATAGCCCCACTAGCCGAAATGGGCCAACCGGGACAGGGATTCGCAAGGCCTTCATCTCTTTTAGGCAGGCGGATATATCCGCCTGCCTAAGGGACATAACGGAAAACAGGAGCTTTTCCTTGCAGCTGTTGTGCGCGTCCAGAGGCGAGACGGCGTTGCGGGAACGCCTTGTCTGCACATTCTCCAGCGCTTCTCTAAGCACCTCTTTGGTAAGCGAGTACTTGACCAGGTAGTCGTCCACTCCGGTCACAATAGCCTTGCGAGTATGCGGAAAGTCTTCATAGCAGGTTAGGAAGATGACTGGGAGATCTTCATCTTTTCCTCTTAGCGACTCGACCAGGGCATATCCGTCCATTGTAGGCATATCAATGTCAGCCACCAGCAAAGCAGGCACAGCGCCATCCAGCTTGTTCAGCGCATCCTGCCCGTCACGAGCCAAAATGAGCTCCGTAAACCCGAACGCCTCCCAGTCTATGATGTCTCGCAAGACATCAAGCATTTCAATGTCATCATCCGCAAGAAGCGCTGTCATGGCGTCCCTCCCGAAAATTTCTATAGCTTGGGGCTATTCAAAAGGCCTGTCAAATCGTTCTCCACGGATGGATGCAGGGCAATGGTCAGCCTTGTTGTCGTGCGCCCTTCGCTTGGGTACACTCGAAGGCCTGAGGATTCTCCATAGTAGAGTTTCAGCCTCCTGTCCACGTTTACGGTTCCCATCCCTGAGAAGCTGTCCCTCTTCGCTCCGTTTCTCAGGTCAATTTCCTTGTCTATGAGCCTTCCATCATTGATTATGTCTATATACCAAAAGTCGCCATCAACGTATACGTGAATGTCAATTTCCCCGCCTTGCTGGGCTGGAAGGAAGCCATGGACTACGCAATTCTCCACAACAGGCTGAAGGAGCAGCTTGGGTAGCAGGAAAACCTCTGTCAAAGGCGAAATGTCTGTCTTTATAATAAAGTTGGCGTTATGCCGCATGCCGATTATGCCCAGGTAGTAGCGCACAGTCTCAATCTCCTCGGACACTGTGATCATCTCATCGCCCTTGATCAAGGTCATGCGCAAAAGCATGGTAAGCTTCACAAGCAAGTCGGCGGCCTTTTCGCCCCTGTTGTTCAGGATGGAAGACCTGATGGTGTTCAGGGTGTTAAAGAGAAAGTGCGGCTGGATCTGGGCTTGAAGGGCCTCGATCTCGGTTCGTCGCTTCTCCTGCTCTTTTTGCGCATTTTCGCTGATCAGCGAGCGAATATTTGCACACATTACCTCAAATCCGCCTTCAAGCAGCAATAACTCGTTTCGGCCAACACTCGCGGCTCTGTCATGGAGAAAGGAAAAGTAGTCGTCATTAACCATGCGCCTTGTCAGCTTTACAAGAGGGCGGGTGATGCTTCGCATAATAAAGAAGTACACAACAAGGACCAAGGCTATCGTCAGGCCTATATACGCTGCCGTTCTGGCCAGTATTGGATCGGTCTGCCGCGATATGTAGCTGTCTGGCATGATGTCGGTAATCATCATGAGCGTTCGGCCTGATCTGTCGGAACGGTTGATAATGCCCTCGCCCGTGGGGATAGCGAGTTCCAACGGAGTGCCAAGCAGAGACTTGTCTTTGGCTGACACGATAATCCCATCGCCGTCCTCCAAAAATGTCGTGTGAGCGCTGTCATCGCCAAAGTCCATCGCCGCGTAGATGCCCTTTTCCGGAACTATGACCATAGCCGCGCCTACAAGCTCGTTCTTGCCATTCAAAAGGGGCATGAATTGCACGTACAGGCTGTCCTCGCTTTCAAGTAGCGTCACAGACTCGCCTGTAAAGATCTCGCTATGAAGTATGCCAGGCCTTGCAACACCTTCCTCAAGCAACGCGACATATCGCCCATACAGGCGCTCAAGCGAAACGCTGTCATACATTGACCAATTGGCGTACACGTCTCCATGGGAGGAAACAATCGCCACCATCAGCAGCTCGTCCAGTATGTAATAGGCTTCAGTTACAACAGTCTCAAGCATTTCCGCCACTTCATGCCGGTCATTGTTCGTGGCCGCCTTGGCGCTAAGCGCCTCCACAAAATTTTCATTGGTTCGCAGCGACAGAAGTATGGCGATATTGTGCATGAACTTGTTTTGCAGCTGCGTGTTTGCGACATTCAGCGTTTGCCGGACATGGCGGCTCGTCTGCTCGGACACTTCCCTCTTTATCTCAGATGAGAGGACGTTGAACGCCATAAACGCAAACAGCAGAGCCGAAACGGACAGGAGCATAAAAGTCTTGACAAATAACGACTGCTTGCCAAACCACTTTGTCATTTGCCACTCCTCACATTGAGCGTATCCCAACTCACGTTTTTTTGATGCGCCAAAAGCCCGGGATGCCGCAAAGCAACCCCGGGCTAAGCACTTTCACGGCAGTCTGGCGAGCGCCAGTCTTCCCGCTCACCAGTATGCTCTTATTATAGAGCTTTTGATTTGGCTTGTCAATATCGAGAAACACGAGCTTTAGGTCTCAAAAGCGGCTTGTTTCCCATCTCAAAGCATCTGAAATCGCTTTTATCTCGCGCTATCGATTATCGCCTGCCCCTTCTCTCGGATATTTTTGAGAGTTGTCTCCAGATCTTGGCTACCTAGCAGGAACAACTCGGCTTCAGCGTTGTACACTGCGTCAATTTCACTGAAGAGGGTCGAGTCTCGGCCTATGATGTTGACAACGAGATTGGGGCTGGTCCACATGTCGATTACGGACTGAACATCTATCATGTTTGTCCTGTCCCCTACTTTGGCCTTTAGCACGGAAATAAGATCGCCATCCCTTGTTGCAGGGAATCGGTTGCTGGCAACCGCTCCATCTCCAGACAGCCACCTAATAAAGTCATAGGCGGCCTTGGCTTTCTCTGAAGTCGTGTTCGCGCCTACAACAAAGTAAGAAGCGCTGCCTTGCGTCACGCCAGGCTTGCCGTCCGAGAAAACCGGAAACGGCGCGAACGCTGCAGGAAAGTCGTGAGGATAGGCCTCGGGATTTATGCATATGTCAACCATCCAAGTGCCAATCGGGATCATAGCGGTTTTTCCCTGGACGAACATGTCGCGGTAGTGCAGGCTTGAGGCTATCACCTCGCTGTATGGCCATTGGGACTTGTCTTTGTTCTCCAAGTCGTACATGTATTGGAGCCATTCGCCGAAATACTTGCTGTCCAAGTTGGAGGAGCCGTCGGGCTTGACATAGGGGTTATCCATTACGACGTTGAAGAGCCCCTCTCTCTTGAACTCGTTCCAGCTATGCATGAAGGATCCGTATACTTTGTTGGTGCCAGACCCTTTCGTCATTTTCTTCGCGTAATCAGCGTAGTCATCCCAAGTCCAGCCCTCTTTTGGCAGCGGCAAACCTGCGGCGTCAAGCATGTCCTTGTTTATCAAAACTCCGTAAATGCCTGGCTCAAAGGGCACCCCGTAATACTCGCCATCTATCTCCGATGGATACGAATAGACGCTGTCGTAATTGATTCCCTCAGCCTGAACAAATTCCGAGATGGGATAGAAAAAGCCTTGGCGCACTCTCAGCGCGTATTCACGGTAGCTTGGTATGTGAATGACGTCAGCCGTTACGCCCGTCAGCTGCAGCATGTCCAGCTTGGTCAAAAACTCAACGCTTGTCTTCTCAGCGAAAATCTCGTTCTTGATGATGACGTTGGGCTCCACCAGCTTGTATTGATCAATCATGTTGTCAAAGAGGTTCTTTCCGTTTGGCACTACATCAGCCTTGGAATAGTTCAAGAACGTAATCTCTAAAGGGGCATCGGCTTGCGCCGACTCTGCGGGATCCGTCGGGATTGCGCCCGCTCCGCAGGCTGAGGCCATTAGCATGGCCAAAACAGATAGCGCCGCCAGCAATGTGATTTTCATATTTTAACCTCGCCTCAAACATATTGACAGGGACACTTCAGGTGCCCGCATATAACGATTATACCCTACAGCCTGACAAATTTGAAGCGCCGTCACAAGAAAAAAA
>JAISWZ010000640.1 GCA_031270945.1 Clostridiales bacterium
CCGAATCAGCTTAAGCCGCCTGGATCGGGCCGCTAGCCATAATCCGTATACCCTGAACAATTCGTCTCCATGCAAATCCTTGAACATTTCTTTCGCTTTTTTCATCATAAGCTTTTCTATGCCGCCAGCTTCCATATCTTCTTTCTCGCCATTTTCGAACTCTCTTTTGGTTATGTCTGTGCAGAGCTTAAACGCGTACAGCTTCTGCGTCTCTTGCCTGATTTCGCAAAGCCCTTCAGCAAGTTCAGCAAAGTTCTTCGATTTGGAAAGAATGCCTGTTATTCGGGAAAGCTGTGAATTTGGCGGGTATCCCTCTTCTGTATTTATGGAAGCTGCGCCTTTCACTGCGGCTACTCGGTCAACATTCCTGCTCTCGTTCTCAGGCTTGCGGGCTGTTTCCGTTTTCTCCGGCTCAAAGGTGTACGAGCAATTGGGCACAGGCTCTATCCTTATTTGGCCAAACCCTTCGTTCGTGCGCTCTCCAATAAAGTTGGCGGAAACCGTTACGCTCTTCTTTGAGCTGTTTTGAAGCACTATCACTCCGCCTTCCGCCACAGCCCTGGATTGCCGCCTCGGGAGGCGCCAGACAGCGCTGTATCCAGCCACTGTAGTCGCGGAACAAAATGATCTCACTATCTTAAGATCCTTGGAGCCTAAAAGCTCGGGCAGCAAAGACAGCTTTGGCGCTTCTGTCCCCATGTCGTCAGCGAGGATAAGGGGCGTAACAACAACCACGCGAAATGACTCCCCTGGCTTTGCTGTCAGGGAGTTGGACACCGCTGGCCGATTCAAAGGACTCAGTTCGCATCTGCCGTATTGCGCGGTTCTGGAGCGTCCTATGTAGATGTCCGTGCTATCCTTGAACAGCTCCAGCAGTTTTTCCAAGTCAGCCTTAGTTCCTATGATGCTTCCAGCATACTCCTGTTTCGAGGAAAGCGCCTCATAGGTGAACATTTGCCCGTTGCCAACATTTCCTCCCTGCGCGTGCGCCACAGCGCGGTTATAAGGCCTGCTGTGATGCATGGCCGTTTCCTTCTTCAGCTCCAGACGCTTTACAACAGCCTTGCCTTTCCCGGTAAACGTGACATATCCGCCTAGCTTCCTGCAAATTTCTCCGTTTTCGTCAATAATGCCGCCTGATTCATCTGCGAGGCGCTCCACGGGCTTGTCTGTTTTCAGGGAGCTTGGAGCGGGATAGTATACTGCCTGGTCATCGCATGGAAACGCCGCTGTGAACTTGACTGCATCTTCCAGAAAAAGCCGCCTGAACTCAGCATTCTCGCAAGCCGATTGCGGCGAAACCTTGTTCTTGTCAAGCCAGCGCGAGGCAAACGCGCCTAGGATCGCGCTTCCAAATATATAGTCTTCGCAAGCCAGAGGCTTTCCGTTTCTGTCTGCGGGTATGATTGGGCTTATAAGCCTGAGCTTGTAAGATGCCGCTATTTTGTCTTCGAATATTTCAAGCGTGAATGCGCTTGATCGGGCCTCTTTCTTTTCACTGACAACCCGGCAAACGATCTCTCCCAAGCCTCTGCTTCGGTTTAGCCCCATATGCCGCAAGGTCGCACACGAGTCTTCAAGCAGCCGCAATGAGTCTTCATCTGGCACAGTAACCGGGAATAAAAAGACCTCATTCTTGTTCACTACCCTGGCTGATCGCAGTGACCCATCTGCCGACTTGCCGTCTTCCATCCGCGTGCGCACACGAATTTGGGTATGCAGGTTCATGGCCTCATTCATATGGGTGCCCTTGGTTTTAAGCTCGCTTGCGATAGTGTCGTAGTCCTTGAGGAAGCCGTTTCCAAGCTTGATTCCTCCGGATCTAATGTCTCCAGTCTTGCCAAACAAGGTTTCGTAGGCTTTTTCATAGTCATCCGAAACGCTTAATATGTCCAGCGCCGCCTCCCTGAGGCAACCCTTTATGCGCTTTGCCGGTATATACGGAAGGCCTAAAGCGTCAAACACAATGTCCGAATCCAGAACGCCGGCAAATCCATCTCCTGAAGCCGCGCACAGTTCAGACCTCAATGTGATCTCAATCTGTCTGTTTACCATCGCCCTCTCCTTGCTCAGAAGCAGCTCCCAAATCTTAGAGCATATCCCAAAATTAATTTTATGGCTTGCAAAAGTCACGCGTTAAAGCATCGCGATGACTTTTGCTGCGCCACTTGCGGAATTTTGGGATATGCTCTTAGGGCTCGCTCTTGTCGGTTTGCGGTTTGGTGCATATCCCAAACTTAATCTTATGGCTTGCGAAAGTCACGCGTTAAAGCATCTCTTTTACTTTCGCTGCGCAAATTCAGGAATTTTGGGATATGCACTTACTTGCTAAATGCTCCTCTATTATAGGCTCATACGCGTCAAACATCTCTAGCACATCAAAGTACAAGGCGTACTTGCTTAGCTTGGGATCTGCTGTCCCGCCCGCTCCTGCGGAATCAGGGAGCTTCTTGCCCCTGGCGCGCGCTTCCTCAACTGCGGCGTTCGCCTCCCAGTCTCCCAAGGCGACAGCGTTTCTTAGCCCTTTCACTTTGGTTCTTGGCCAGTCCTCAGCCCCGTTATTGACCTGTCTAAACTCGTAAAAGCACTTCTTGAACCAGGCAAAGTTCGGGCTTGGGCTGTTTTTCACATCGGTTGAAACCAGCCATGGCCGGCGAATTATGGACTTCCCGTCCAGAATGTACTGATTTTTCCGCAAAGCGCTTAAGCTGTACACATTCCCCGTCTGATGCAGATGGAAGTCAATGTATGAGCCATTGCATTTGCGCGAGGGACTCTTTGCGGAGCTGCAGCAGCTTTCCGCCAGCTTGTACGCTTCAGAAAACGGGTAATGGCTGTGGAACAGCACCACGCCAGCGCAAGCCTCGGTTCTTATGCCAGGGAAAGGCCTGTCTTCGTCTTTTATGCTTTCAATGTTCTTTAAAAGCCTGACAGCGTAGTCTATAGCGAACCTGCCGCATATGGCAAGCGTTATGTCGTCCCCGTCACCAACAAGCTCGACCATAGGCGGAATGCTTTGATATTTCTTGCCAGGGTTCTTTGCTTTGGCATTTTTGACATAGGCCCCGTAAGCTTCAGAGAACTCCGTCTTTGTCTTTTTAATCGCACCCTGGAAGCAGGTGGATATCTTATGCGACAACTCGCGGATTTCAGGAACCGCAATTTCATATGTCGCAAGGCTTTCCAAGCGCACTCGTATGTTGTTGCCCATGTTGTTGCCGTCAGCGTGGATAATCGCTATCATGCTGTCCTCGTTTTTTTCGAAAACCAGGTCATTAAAGCTCTCGATGCCGCCAGCTCTTTTCGCTAACACCTCAGAATCATAGTAATCCCGCTTCTTGGCTTGGTTGGCGTCAATAAACTCGCTGTCTTTTCCAACATATTTATGCGCTGGCAACCCCGTCCTGCCGCTCTGCTTGGTAATCGGCTGGTTTCCCGCGAATTCCGGAATGTTAAACCCGCCCTTGGCAAGCGCCAACCTTTTGTTAAGCTTCTTGAAATCTTCTTGGTAGGTGTCGCCAAAATCCGTTTCCACCGCCGATACCGCCACCCCAACACCTGGGGCGAAGTCGTTCACGTCTTCCAGAAACATCTCAGTTGCCGCTTGAAAATTGTCTTCGCTATTCTCGCCGCAGAAGGCCAAAAAGGCGTTGCCTCCGCCTTGGTATATGATCTGGACTGGCAGGCTCAAATCCAGGGGCAAGCACTTCCCGCCTTTTTTGGCGCGCCAGTCAGGAACGCTGACGTTTAGCGATTTATATAAGGCGGCGGGCAGCAGCTCTCCAAAAATGTCCCTCACCAAATATGAAGCGCCGACATTCTCAGAAAGCTTGTTTGATGAAAATATGTAGCTTTGAATGCCTACAGTGTCGTACACAGCGAGTATGGCCAATCACATCACTTCTCCTTTCTTCGCAACTAAGATCATGCTCTTAACAACCTATCGCTCGAGACAATTTTATTCGTACATTTGAAAAAAGCATTTCAGACAATCTTATCATAGCATGTTTTTGCGGAATCAACAAGCCTTTTTATGCATGTTTTAGGCTCTTTCTTGTATATTTCTTTTAGCGCCAGGCACAGAAAAAAGCCGCCTGGCTTAGGCGGCTTGGATTTTGTTTCAAGACCCTTTCGGGGATTGCTTTATTTGCTATTTTTTCAAAGCTCTTGCGAGTCATGTCTCGAGTTATGTCTTATGCTGATAACGCTTGCATATGGAATTTTCTTTTCTCTGGCCGCCTCAGAAGACAGTCGGGACGCTCAAGCTATGATTAAGAAAATTCTAATCTTTTATCAGTATAGCGCAACTTGGGCTAAACAATAAATGAGTCAAGATTTTCAAAACCCTTTCGGGAAATGCAACAGTCTGCCCTACCCCTTTTATGTTAACGAGTTCGCCAGGCAAGCCCGCCTGATAGCCTGGCAGCGCAGGAGCGAAAAGAGCGCGCTTTTCGCTCCTGTCCATTCTAGCACCAACGGTTCAAACATGCAAGCGCTATCTCATGTTTATCCAAATTTGTTCTCAAGCCTTGCCCTTATTATGTTGACTTGCCGCTCGTAGCCGCCTCTCTCCCCTGCTTGTATATTGGCCCATAAACCCTAGAATCCCGTGCCACGCATCCCGCGCGCTCATGATCTCGCATCAGCTGGGTGCATTTCGAGCATGCGATGCAGCACTTTTCAGGTGCCATTCCCCTTCCATCAAGAATGTCCTTTGGAGCGTCTGGATACGCCAAGCTCGATCTTCCCAGCCCGACAAACGAGCAGCCTCCTCTCTCCAGGTTGGCCGATCCAACAAGGGGCAGGTATTGGCGCAGCCATGAATATCCGCATCCTATGACAGGCACATTCCCTGCTTCCTTGGCAACCAGTTGCGCAAGCGAAAAAAGCCTCGAAGCGCTTTCCAAAGGATGCTCATTCGGGACAGGAATCCCTTCAGGAGGGCTGTCAAATGGCCGCCCTGTCTGCGGATGCAGGTAGTACGGATTTCCCGCAGAGACAGCCAGCAGATCAAATCCGCTGTCGCAGAGCATTCTTGTAAGCTTAATCGGCTCAGAAGAATCAAATGTTCCGTCCTTCCCCATGCCAAACCCATATGGATAAGGATGGTTGTCAAACACATTGAACCGGCAGGCAACGATAAACCCGGAACCGGTCGAAGCCCTGACAGCCTTGGCTATCTCCAGCAAAAGCCTTGCCCTGTTCTCAAGGCTTCCCCCATATTTCCCCGTTCTTTCGTGCGATGCCAGAAGCTCGCTCAAAAGATACCTGTGGCAAGCCTTTATGTCCACGCCGTCAAATCCAGCTTCTTCAGCCAGCTTGGCGCTTTTCGCATACTTCTCTATCAGGCTTTCCAAGTAGGCGTCGCTTGCGATTTCCCAATCCCCTGTTATTCCAACTCGAGGATCAAGCAGCGGATCCCTCTGCGGAACAATAGGCGCAGGCTTGCCAGAAGGCCTTGAGTACCTCCCGGAATGCGTCAGCTGAAGAATCTGCAAAGCGCCCGACACTCTGCATTCACCGACTAGCCGGGCGTAGTCCGCCTGGTTTGCCTCCGTCAGCATCATCTGCCTGGGATTAGCCTTTCCTTCCTCTACTACAGCGCAAGCCTCCCACCAGATCAATCCAGCTCCGCCCGTTGATATCCTGTGATACCTTCGCTCCAACAGCTCTGACGGCCCGCCGTCCGGCAGCGCGTCGCACCCTTCCATTGGCAGAGCCGCAATAGCGTTTGGCGCTTGCGCCCCACGCACCCGAACCGGCTTTGCCAATGGCGACAAGTCTTCCTGCAGAGCAATGTCCACTTTCAGCTCTTCAATCTTCGCCGCCAGCTCCAAGGCGCTCTTGAATTTGAACCTCTCATGCGCAGCCATTCCAGCCTCCCCCTTTGTGTTTCAATTGACATTATCACAGATAATATTATACAATAAAAGCAGCATTTTTTCAAACTCTGCATATTCTCACAGTATTTTTCACGGCATTCGCTATTTGCCAATTTTGCGGCTTTTCAGCAATCTAGAGATTTGCGATTCGCAAGCCTTCATGCTTGCCGCAAAAATAATTAACCGTGTTTATTCCAATATCGCGCATTGCAGACGAGTAGGCGAAGCCTACTAGCAGACTTCGTCTGCCAGAAGTCTTTGTCTGAAAAAATAAAAACAAAAAAATTAAAACAAAAAAAATAAAAAATAAAAAAACAAAAATAAAAAAAAACCAGGAGGCACACTTTGAAAAAAACAGCGCTTGTCACAGGCGGCGGACGAGGCATAGGCCTTGCCGTCGCACTTCAGCTGGCCGAGGACGGCTTCAACATAGCCATTATGGGCACACATGAGGAAAGCTATTACAAGGACAACCTCAAGAGCCTAAAAGAAGGCGGCGCAATATATGTCCAGGGCGACACAACAAGCGCCTCCGACAGGAAGCGCTTTGTGGAAAGCGCGACAAGCGCTTTCGGAGGAATCCATGTCCTGGTCAACAACGCTGGCGTAGCGCCAAAGAGCCGCTCTGATCTTCTGAATATGACAGAAGAAAGCTTTGACCGGGTAGTAGGAGTCAACACCAAAGGAACGCTTTTCATGACCCAGCTTGTCGCAAAGCAAATGCTAACCCAGCCTTTTTTCGGCAAGAAGCGCGGCACAATCATAAACATCTCGTCCTGCTCAGCCGAGGTTTCCTCAATCAACAGAGGCGAGTACTGCGTGTCAAAGGCAGGGCTTTCCATGCTGACAACACTCTTCGCAGACCGCCTTGCGCCAGAGGGGATACTGGTTCATGAAATCAGGCCTGGAATCATTGAAACCGATATGACTTCCGCTGTCAAGGGCAAATACGACGCTCTTTTGAAGAACGGAACCTTTTTGATAGAGCGCTGGGGAACCCCTGAAGACGTAGCAAAAGCCGTTTCAGCCTTTGCTGGCGACCTGTTCCTGTATACGACAGGAAACCATGTGGACGTGGACGGCGGGTTTCATGTAAAAAGGCTTTGATTAAAAAATAAAAAAAGCTCTCTTCTCTTGCGCGTAAAAATCAGCCCCAAGGAGGCTTCCTCTTGAACCAAACCGAAATATCCGTTGACGGCTATAAGATTCCCGTAACAAGCCTAAACACTGTTGTGGTTGGCTCTGGGGCGGCAGGATACAATGCCGCCTGCAGACTTAAGCGCTACGGGCAGAGCGACATCGCCATCATAACTGAAGACGTGAACGCAGGAACCAGCAGGAACGCTGGCAGCGACAAACAGACCTACTACAAGCTAACTCTGTCAGGAAGAGTTCCCGACAGCGTGGGAGAAATGGCCCAAACCCTATTTGAAGGCCAATGCGTCGACGGAGATCTCGCATACGTTGAAGCGGCGCTGTCAACCCAGTGCTTCTACCGGTTGGTAGAGTTAGGCGTTCCCTTCCCCTGTGGCCGCCATGGGGACTACACTGGCTACAAGACAGATCATGATCCCAGGAGAAGAGCGTCAAGCGCTGGCCCTTACACTTCGAAGATGATGACCGAATCTCTTGAGATGGAGGCAAAAAGCCTTGAAATCCAGGTCTTCGACCATATGCAGGCAATCAAGATCATTGCGTTCGAGGGCGAAGCATGCGGTCTGCTCTGCCTAAACACTGAAGGCGAGGAAAATATCGCATATCATCTATTCAACTGCAAAAACATCATTTTGGCCACCGGAGGCCCCGCTGGCATCTACTCAGACATATGCTATCCAGAAGGCCAATGTGGAGCGACAGGCCTAGCCTTCGAGGCCGGCTGCGTTGGATCAAACCTGACTGAGTGGCAGTACGGGCTCGCATCATTAAGCCCCCGCTGGAACGTCTCTGGCACATACATGCAAGCCTTGCCCCGCTTCATATCCACCCAGCCAAACGGTTCACTCGAAAGAGAGTTCCTGGCTGAACTATTTGAAAACCAAAGCGACCTGCACGACAAGATTTTCCTAAAGGGATACCAATGGCCTTTTGACGCCAGGAAAGCGAATGGATCTTCTTTAATCGATCTCCTGGTGCACAATGCAAACCGAAATGGGCGCAGGGTCTTTCTTGATTACCGGCAAAACCCGACAGGCTTGAGCTTCTCTAGCCTGTCGCCAGAATCCCTCTCTTACCTTGAAAGCGCTGGCGCATGTTTTGGCACCCCATTCGAGAGGCTTCTTCACATGAATGAGCCCGCAGTCTCCTTCTACCTGGAGAAAGGAGTAGACTTGTCAAAAGATCTCCTGGAAATCTCCGTCTGCGCCCAGCACAACAATGGCGGCATCAGCGTCGACCGCTGGTGGCAGACCAATGTTCTTGGGATCTTTGCGGCAGGGGAATGCGCTGGCACCCATGGCGTGTACCGCCCAGGCGGCAGCGCCCTGAACGCTGGCCAGGTCGGATCCATGAGAGCCGCCCAGTACGCGGCGCTCAAGCGCTCTGGAGATCCAATGCCAATAGAGGACTTCAAAATGATCGCCAAGCATCAAGCTAAGTATATCATAAGGCTTTCCAAGGCTCTCCTTGAAAACACAACCGCCACCAGCGCCTTGAGGCTGCAGGAAACAGCCTCAACCCTCATGTCAAACTCAGGCGGCCCGCTCAGAAACAGGTCTTCAATCGAAGAAGCGCTAACCTCCGTAAAGATTTGGTCTACCCATTTCCGCTCCATAGCCAAAGCCGCTTCGCCTAAAGAGCTGTCAGCCGCTTTCAAGCTCAGGTCAAACCTTCTGGCACAGATCGCCTATCTCAGCGCCATGTTAGACTTTATCGACCAAGGCTCCGGAAGCCATGGAAGCGCCATCTACTCCAACCCGGACGGCCAGAGTCCACATGAATCCCTGCCCAAAGAGTTCCGCTTCATTGAGGGAAGCCTTCCTGACCTGGTCCAAGAAACAAGGCTGGTTGGCTGCGACGCGCAGTGCTCCTGGAGAAAGGTTCGCCCCATTCCTCAGGATGAGGACTTCTTTGAGAATGTTTGGAAGAGATTTCGGGCTGATGGGAATGTTTTTTAGGTTGAGAATATGTCTGCAGAAACAAGCCTTGACGAATAAAGCGCTGGGAAAAGTCCTGGAGTTGCTTTAACTTCGGACTTTTCCTAGCGCAATAATGCTAGATATTGACAATTCGGATAAATTGATGTACGCTAGGAACATAACCCCAAATTTTTGCAGTGGCTCCTTCAATCTTCTCGCTCGCTTATAATTCCCAAAAACGTGAGGACGCTGATTTTATGCTTTACATCTGGTTAGGTTATTGCAAGCTGTCGACATACCATCCCGATAAAATGTTTCAAGTCGTCTATGATGAAGATTGGTTTGAAGACGATCTTGTAAAGGAAATAGTGTTAGATCTTGACAAAACCACTGTTGTCAACCATGCGTTGTCTCTCAATTACTTGGGAGTTCCAATGAACACCTTAGATATTTCGGGCAGCGCCAAATGCCTTATCATGATGTACAAGATTCCCAACTTGCTAATAACCGGAATCCACATGGGAGACAATTGCGCTAAATGGATTATAAAACTTGCGCAAATGCAAGATTGCTATATGACTTTAGAGTATGACTTGGCATTTCATGATGACATTCACAGTAAGGAAGAGTTTTATTGCACGATAATGAACAACGGATTCAAAACAAAAACTTTTAGCGATTATTTCGACGTTTATTGCCAATATCCCAGAGACAATGAAGGATCGTTTCCAGAATTGCTGGAATTGCCTCCGCCTTTAATTAGTCCATATGAGGTGCCGTAATGCTGAATATTTCTATCACATCGAGAAGACATGAGGTATTGCAATGATAAATGTCCATATTTCAACAAGAAAATGTGAATACAATATAGATCTAACCCAAAGAATCACTATTGTTTTTGGCGAAAGCTCAACCGGAAAATCAGCCTTGTTTCGGTTGGTGCAGACTTTTTTCGATGTCCCCAACGTTTTGAAGTGCAGCTATAACTGCTTCCCCCTTGTTTACAATCCACACAGCTTAGATATTTTGCGCGACACTTTAGCGATAAAAGAGCAAGTTGTGTTCATTGACGAAGATGATTCCGCGCTAAGAGATTGCAAAATTTTAGAATTGCTTGCCAATTCTCAATCATACCTTGTAATAATAACACGTTGCGTAAAAGGTCTAGTCTTTGGTTGGAACAACATATTCAAAATGTCAAGCATTAAAGGTTATCATTATTTAGAGCCATATTTCAACTTCAATGTGAGTTCTTACCGAATACCATCTGTAGTAATTGTTGAAGGCCCTAATATCGCCTACGAGTTTTTCAAGGCGCTATTTAGCCTCAAAGGGATAAACGTCATAAGATCCAATGGAAAGGCCGATTTGCCGCATTTAATCAAACATTATTCAGACAGTCACAATGTTTTGGCAATATTTTACGATTATGGGATCGGAGATGTGCTGTTAGCAAATCATAAATGTTTCACTTGCCCGAGAGTTCAGTGCTTCGCTGCAGATTCCTTGGAATATGCCAATTTCCCATTCGTGCAAAACGCCGCAATCTAAGAGCATATCCCAAATTTCCTATAGTGGCGCAGTGCTGGGTCCGCCAAGGCCTACGCGTTTTTCAAGGCATGTCCGCCTGAAGCTTTATGTGCGTGGCGCTCTTCTTTTGCGGCCAAGCCTTTAAAGCCATAATGCATCGCATTATGGCTTTTTTTGTGCCGATCTAGACGGCTATAAACTGCCTCTTTCGCACACTCTAACCCTGATAACTCTTCTGCCCCCTTTCAATGTTTATAAACGCGAGACGCATATGGATCCCTTTCGGATGGTTGTGCCGAAGCCCAATCATTTTCAAAGCGGTGGAATGATGCACACCTTTTAAACGCACCATACCACCATGGAATTTATATCTGGAAATGCGGCAATTTAATAATCAACGTTAACTCACATTGCCATAGCTTTTCAAAACGCAACGCGCCAACAAAAGTCTAGAGATTTTAGCAAAAAAACAAGGGTATAAAAAGCGGAGCTTTTCATTCCCTTGGTTATCTCAAAGAAAAAATATGATGTTTGATACTGCAAGCATATCATGACAGCAGTGTGCTTGTATATACGACCTCATGTACATATACTTCTGGATTTTCTTCTGATTGCTTGAAGTTGCTCTCCAGTTGCATGTTTTCAAAATCTAAACGAGTATGGATTTCGATGTTTGGATACTGATCAAAATAACTTGTACTTTTTTTCAGACTCTCTAAATCAATATACTCATGAAAAGCATCTAAGTTGAAATCCCATTTTTCTGAAACCAATTCATGTGATTCTATTCCCGTAGGCATTTGATCATTATCCCATTTTATTTTATAATAAGAATTGTTTTCATAGTAATATCCAAATTTAAAGCCAAGTAAAGCATAATACTCTATAGGAGAGCAATTATACCCTACAAACCTACTCAGCATACTGGATTTTGAATATCCGCTCTCCTTTGAGGCATAATATTTTTTAACAATCTTGAAAAGCTTGCCTTCGTCATTGAAAAAGAACGTTTTTACCTCGTCTAAGCCTTTTAACCTGCTATCCCCAACCTCACGAAAATATGATATGTCGCTGTCAGTTTGAGATATTAACTTTTCTTTGTTAAACATTATAAATTTCATGTCAGACTTGCTAGCGCCCCATGGTATATACTCGCTGTAATTCTCATAAGTGTCCTCCATCTCTTCCCCGTGACTGGTTATCATCTTTTGAAGGATCGCGCCTTCCCTAAACCACTTATATGTATAACACGGCAACGGGATAGCCACCGCTAGGGCCAGGGTCAAGAGACTCACTACTACTTTCTTCATTAAATGAACCCCCTCACATTCATTCGTATGTATTTACGCTTTAAAGCTCTGCCAACATGCGGCATGCTTTCCCCTTTAATTATATACTATTTCGACAAAACGCGCAATAAACTTTTTGGCAACGGGGTGCGTCGAAAGATGCACTCCAGAAAATTCCGGCGTTAAAGCATTCGCCAGGACTTTTCCGGCACCAATTCGAAGTTTTGGGATATGCACTAAGATTTATCCTGAAAAAGCGGTCACCAAGTGGATGTGAGGAACCAGGAGATTTTGGATGTGATGGTAAGGTGATCGAAAGCAGATGATAAAAAGCCAGGAAACCAAGAGGCAAAAAAAGCCCTGGCCGCAGGAGAGCGGCCAGAGCCTTTTAGAGCATATCCCAAATTCCATTAAAGCGCCAAAAAATTTAAGGCACCGAAAAATTCCTGGTGAATGCTTGAACTATACTATTTTCTGACACCTCGGACTTAATTTTGGATCCCTTTAACTATTCTCCACCTTCCATGGAATCCAAGGCTGCAAGCGCAGCTTCACGGCGTTCCTTGCAGTATAGGACGCGCGAATTGTCGCAAGTGAACAATTCCTCATATATCTGTCCCGCCAAATCGTATTCCTCTATGGACAGCGCGTATTCGCCTTGCGCAAAATGAACATCTGCCGTAACGCTCTTTACGCATGCATAAATCGGGCTGCATTCATGATCGCGTTTTTCCATTGTTTCCGCCGACCTATTGAGGAGGGTCGTCATTTTTCTTTGCATTGCCTGATCCTTCAGATAC
>JAISWZ010000080.1 GCA_031270945.1 Clostridiales bacterium
TTCCCTGTTCGGGCATGTCGGTATGTTGTGATCCACCCCAGGGTATACTTTGATGCGCTTGAGGCTGTTGCCTTCAGGCAATGCTTTGAATAGGCGCTCTGGGTGGTTCGTGGCATCCAACCCGTCATCAGCGCCGTGGATTATGAATATGGGGCAGCGAACCCCTCCAATGTATTCGGTTGCGTTAAATTGCATCAAATCCCTAATAGACTCCATGGTAATATACGAGCAAACCCCAGGAAGGAGCAGATCTGCCACAACGTCGCTTTCGCTTACCCCTTCGCCTCGATGCAGACCGATATCGTCCGATCTGTGAATCATCCTGGAAAATCCCGTAGCAGCAGTCATACGAGCGTCCTTTCTCATCTCTTCCAAAAACTCATTAGCTTTGATTCCCCAGTCCTTGATTATGTTCTCTCCGCAGCTGGCAGTGCAGGCCATGGGCGCAGCTGACTTGATCCGCGAATCTGTAGCCGCTACTATGATGGACATGATCCCGCCCATGCTTACCCCTGTTATGCCGATGCGGTCATTGTCAACAAAGGGAAGGCTCTCGCAATAGTCAATCGCGGATCTCGTGTCGTAAGGCCCCTCGGAAGAAGGCCGGGGAGTGTTGGGATTTAGAGCGCCTACCCCTGCACCTCTGTGGTCAAAGCGCAGACTGGCGATCCCAGCGTCTCCAAGCATCTCTGCCAGCTTCCCCCAACCGTCATTGCGATGGCTGGTGTAGCCGTGGCAAAGCAGAACCGTTGGGTACTTTTTCTTCAGGCAATCAAGGCCCTCCGGCACTCGCTCTGTAAGCCCCTGCCCAGCGCCCTCATTTCCTTGGCTGGGAATATGTATTGTTGCGGCAAGGGGTATTCCTGATACGAAAAAATGGGTTTCAAGCTCCATTGGCCTTCACTCCTTAGATTTGAAATATGCACTAAAATAAAGATAGATGGATCTTCTCCCAGCTTGGTTTTTGGCAACAAAGACGAGCAATAGCATTCCCATAGGCCAAAGATAGCGATCCCGTACTCGCACCGCTAAAAGAAGATTTTCATATATCTACAGGCCATTATATCAGTGCCTTTGGCAACTTTCAACGACTCCAGGCAAAGAGCGTAGATAATTCCTTACAATCGAAGCTTTGTCATATATCTTTTCTTTGTGCAATCGGATAGAATGAAAATGCAAGGGCTATTGGCTGCCGCGAGGAGTGATGCTTTGCAAAACCGCACTTTTTTTCAGGAGATCAAAAAAAACAAGGTTCTGTACTTCATGGCCGTGCCAGGAATGCTTGTCACTCTTTTGATGTCTTACATACCCATGTCGGGCATAGTCTTGGCATTCAAGAATTACCGGTATGACTTGGGGATACTGGGGAGCCCCTGGGCGGCGAACTACGGCTTTGACAACTTCAGGTTCTTCTTCATTTCTGGGACAGGCTTCAGGGTAACGATGAACACTATCCTCTATAACCTCATGAACATGGCGGTGTCCCAGACGCTTGCCATTGTCGTGGCGCTTCTTCTTTGCGAGATCACGAGGAAATGGTTCAAGAAGATCACACAGTCAGTCATCTTCCTTCCCTACTTCATCTCTTGGACTGTCGTGGGCGCTTTCGTCTACAACATATTTGACTCCAAGAAAGGCTGGTTCAACCAGATGATCGTGGCCCTAGGCGGCAAGCCTGTGGACATCTACCTGATCCCCTGGGCCTGGGTTTTAATCATCTGCTTCTTCAATGCATGGAAGTGGGTAGGGTACGGCTCAGTCATCTACATAGCCGCCATTTCTGGCATAGACGTGCAGTGCTACGAGGCGGCAGACCTCGACGGCGCATCGGTCAGCCAGAAGATACGGTACATTACGCTCCCTGGGATAAAGAACACAATCGTAATCATTCTTCTCTTGAATCTGGGAAGGATCTTGCGAGGGGACTTCCAGATGTTCTATCAGATCGTGGGCAACAATGGCCAGCTTTTCAGAGCCACAGACGTCATAGACACTTTCGTCTTCAGATCTCTGATAAACAGCGGAGATCTAGCCATGACAGCCGCCGCCGCTTTCTACCAGTCCTTTTTCTGCTTTGCCATAATAGTTTCGGTCAATGCCATTATTAAGCGGTTCGAGCCTGATTACGCGCTGTTTTGATTTGTTTTTTGATTTTATAAAAAAGGGGGCGCAAGATGCCAAGAAAAAGACCTTCCCTTTTTAGCCTGGTGTCATACACATTCATATCTCTGCTGTCTGTCGTATGCCTTGTGCCCTTTGTAATGCTAGTCGCAGGATCCCTGACTGACGAGAAATCCATATTGCGCTATGGATACCAGCTCTGGCCCAAGGAGTTCTCCACTGCCGCCTACCAGATGCTTTTCAGGTTTCCCCAAGACATCGTGAGGGCATATGGCGTTTCGTTCCTGGTTACAGCTTCAGGGACGATCACAGGGCTTTTCCTCATATCCATGACCGCTTACGTGATAGGCAGGAAAGACGTCAAATACAGGAACAAGATCTCGTTTTACTTTTACTTTGTCACCATTTTCAATGGAGGCCTTGTCTCAACATACATCGCCATTGTAAAATACTATAATCTCAAGAATTCCTTGCTCGCCCTGATTCTGCCTCTTTTGATGAACGCCTTTTACCTTATTGTAATGCGCTCGTTCCTGAGCTCCATACCAGACTCCCTGGGCGAGTCAGCGAAGATCGATGGAGCTGGAGACTTTGCCATTTTCATAAAGATCATCCTTCCCTTATCAAAACCAGCCCTTGCCACAGTAGGCCTTTTCATCGCCCTTGACTACTGGAATGACTGGTACAACTCCATGCTTTTCATCTCAGATCCCGAAAAGTACCCGCTTCAGTACGTCCTTTACAACATGCTCTCAACCCAGGAAGCGTTGGCCCGCATCTCCGGCCAGTCCCGGATCCCAATGCTGAACCAGCCCAGGGAATCGATAAAGCTGGCAATGGCTTGCATAGCCACAGGCCCGATTATCTTGCTCTATCCGTTTGTCCAGAAGTACTTTATTAGAGGGATAACGGTCGGAGCGGTGAAGGGGTAACGCAAGGCGGGCCCATAACAAGAAAAACAACTTTCTGAACGCTGGATTACCAAGACATCCCCCAAATATAGGAGGAATTATATGAAAGCCTTCTGGAGAACCCTGCTCTCTGCAACACTAATAGTCTTTCTGCTTGCCGGATGCGCGTCCAGCCAAGCGCCAAGCGCAACCCAGCCGCCGCAGTCGACCGAGCAAGCCCAAGCCGCACAGCCCCAGCCCCAGCCTGAAGCTCCAGCTCTTGAGCATGCAACAGTAGAATGGTTTATCCTGGGCACCCCGCCCGCTGATTTTGACGCTGTGCTTGCAGAGCTGAACAAGCTTGCAAACGCTGACTTAAATGCCGACATCAACGTCACTTGGGTAGGGTTTGGCGACTTCCTGACCAAATATCCGCTGATCCTGGCCTCTGGCGAAAACGTTGATCTCTGCTACTCCGCCTCTTGGATGAATTTCGCCACCGAAGCGGCAAAAGGGGCATTTTACCCAATCGAGGATCTAGCGCCACTCTACGCTCCAACCGCTTATGGCTGGCTGCCGGAAGAGGGGATCAAAAACCTTAGCGTAAACGGCCATCTCTATGGGCTTACAGGAGATGACATCCACCAGGAGCTCATGGGCTATATCCTGCGCGGGGATTTGATGAAGAAGTATGGGATAGACAACATTGGATCCTACAAGGATCTGGAAAACTTCCTCCAAGCGGTAGTCGACAACGATCCAGAGTATATCCCCTTGGGCCAAGCGGCTGATGGCGGACTGTTCATCCTCATGCCGCAAAACCTGGGCCTGTACTCGGTGGCCATCTACAACTTCCCTCTGGTGGTCAATATCAACGCCGAAAAGGAAGGCGAAATAGTAAATCTGTATGAGTTCCCGGGAGCCCTCGAATACTTTGAGATGATGCGAGATTGGTGCGATAGGGGCTTCTGGGGCAAAAATGTCCTCTCCCTAAAGCCAGCCAAAAGCATGCTCATGACTGGAGAAGCAGCCGCACTCACCCATAGCCAGTATACCTGGGTAGATGACTATATAGAGAACCCCGCCTTTGACCTTCAGTACTTTCCAGGCCAGCCCGCCGCCTATCGCGATTCCTACACCCAGAACGTCGCCGCCATTGGCGCTGGATCAGAAAATCCGGAACGCTCCCTCATGCTCTATGAAAAGATTGTCACCGACGAACGCTACTTCAACTTGGTTCATTACGGCATAGAAGGCCGCAACTATAAGCTGACCCCAGATGGCCAGGTCGAAGCCATTGACATCAGCCTCTATACCCCAGGAGAGCTGACCTTCGCATGGATGACCCACACCAAGGCGTTCGAGAAGGATCTCGTAGGATCTCCTCCAAACAAGGCCGAAGTATGGGCAAAGGTTGACTCCATGGCAACCACGAACCGCTACAAGATGTTCACGTTCAACTCCGAGCCGGTAAAGAACGAATTCGCCGCCATCTCCAACATCGTAGAAGAATACGCAAAGCCCTTGGCAGTAGGCTTGGTGGCAGATCCCGCCGCCGGGCTTAAAACCCTGAATGACCAGCTCTATTCCGCTGGGCTGGAAAA
>JAISWZ010000091.1 GCA_031270945.1 Clostridiales bacterium
CTACGGCTCAGAAGAGGGGGAAATCACCCTCCCGCAAGTTGCCGCTGAACCGCCGTATGCCGAACGGCATGTACGGTGGTGTGAGAGGACGGCGGTTAGTCACCGCCTCCTACTCGATCGCCTTATACCCCTAGGAATAAGGCGAATTAAAGGATTCATTGCTTATTTACTTGGTTTAAAAACGGGGTAAAAAATCACTATAATTATCCATTTAGAAGACGAGTGATTACCTTAGCGCTTGACTCATGGCTGACTCTATCCATGCGGATTTAGCGGCTTCCTGACTGTTTTGCAACAGTTTCCCGCATCGTTTATCGCCTGCAAGCCCAGCGAAAGATACCTTCACGTTTCCGCAACAAACTTGTGCCAAAGGAATCGCTGGATAGCCGAAAGGCCATACCTGTCGAGGAGTCCTTCCTTGCGTCTGCAACGGCTTCCTGCTCATTTTGCAGAAGCTTCCCTGCCTTATCGACCGATTCATCCATCAGCCTCGAGCTTGGCAGCAGATGCTTTTCCGTGGCCGCAACCGACTTGTGCCCTAAGAATCGCAGGATAGACAGAAGGCTGTCCCCGTTGGGCGCGGGGGCAACACGCTTTGTGATGATGCAGCCAGTTCCGTGATCCGCCGGTTCTGCTTGTTCAAAAAAGGAACCCCTGTCGCACCATGCTATTAATGTATTCCTCCAGAAGCTGGGCAGCTTCCATTGTGACGCGCCTCTTTGCCACATTGCTATCCTTCTGAAACGAAAAAAATTCCCTCAAAACGCTATTTTAAGTCTGCGAAAGAGGTATATAATGAATTCATAAGGAGGTGATGGCCGTACATTTATAATGCCACAATACAAATGAACGCTTGGTGTATTAAAAAAGGGTGCCTCTCGAAAGCTTTTCGAAAAGGCAATGTTCTGGTGCGCGTATTCGGCGGATGCTAGACATGTCGTTCTTTAAATACATAGGAAAAGCTTAGACAACAGTCCAGCAAAAGTCAGATATCCTATTAAAGTTTCTGGTATCTGTCAAGAAAAAGCAGTCTGGTATTGAAGCTGCTAGTTATCCGAGAAAAAAGCTTGGATTTATACTCGCAGTTTACAAACTAGAAGCTTGAGTAAAACCTGAAAGAAAGCGCGAAAAAACCGCCGATCATAAGGACAGATTTAAAGAATGGAGTCGAAATTATGAAATCAAAAATGCTTGCGGTGATTTTAATGGTGAGCATACTCACCATGACATTTTCGGCAACTGCTCAAGCTGAGACGCTTGAGTTCGGCCAAGGAACCGTGTTCACACAGGGTTCGTCAAATTTGGCAAATGGGCCTCGGATTGTTACGAGTGGCAACAAGGCTGCCGCTTTGGCGCAATTCGTCAATAGGCAGGAAAGTATCGCATCCATGCTGCAAAAGCACTTGGTGCGAGAAGGTATCACTGCAAATAACGTCCATATAGGCGATCCGTTTTCTGTCCAAGGATACGAGGAAGATACTTTCTTCCCAGTCATAACGGATGGAAGTGTTGTCACTCTCATCTGTATTTCCTATTCAGCAGACGAAGTCAGCATCTCAATCGGAAAGTATTTCTCTGAAGCACTGAATGATTTGGATGACGGAAATGTTTATGCGATCGTCCCAGGCAGTAATATTTTCTTGGATGCTGAAGCGATTGAACAACCATCAGCTTCTGCAAACAAGACCATAATAAATGACGAAATTGAACTCTCCTATTTTAAGGAGAGCATCGGAGTTTTGTCAGTTGGCAGCGCCAGCGCAAATGTGCTGATGAGTCAGGGTAGTGGCTCATGGCTTTACAATTATCCGATAGTATCGCAGACAAGTAGCTATGGTTGCTGGGCGGCAGCCATATCCTGCATTTTAGCAGGAAAAGGCGTAAGTAAAACCCCTGCGCAAGTTGCCGCTGCATGCGGCAACACGACTGGCGGCGCGACACCGTCGCAGGTGCGTGGATATCTTGCAAATATATATGGGTATTCGCACTCTTCGTATTTAGGCTACGGCCTGTATGGAGAGTACGTCACGGAAATCACGGCCGGTAGAGCTATCTACCAGTCGTTTCAACCGGGATCCGCTGCTGGCACGAGCGACAGTCATGCCACTGTCGTAATGGGATACTGCTATGACAGCGTATCCGCGTACGACTGGATCACGATTATGGATCCAGCCACTGCAGCCTATTACGATGTTACATTCCTATATGGTTCTGGTAATGTAACAACACCAATAACATTTAATACCCGCCCAAGCGGGCCTTTGGTCCGCTATATTTATTAAGTGCATATCCCAAAATTCAAAAAAAGGCGCAGTGAAAGTCATCGCGATGCTTTAACGCGTGACTTTCACAAGCCATAAATTTAATTTTGGGATATGCTCTAAGATTGCGGGATTTTGGGATGTGTATCAATAAAGCTCTTGGAGAATATCCTGAACTTAATTTTGGCCCAGAAAGCCATGTAGGTTTGCTCGTTGAAGCCCGAGAGTTAAAAGCATATCCCGAATGATTCAGTGGTGCCGGAATTGTCCGGCGTTGAAGCATTAGACAGGACATTTCTGGTACCATTAGGAATTTTGTGATATGCTCGCTTTTCTTGATCCGTACGATACGGCACACAACAAAGAACCTTTGCTCAAGGGCAAAGGTTCTTTTTCTCCAAATTTAGTTTTGTAGCAAATTGTATAGGATTGTAGTTTATATTTTTAATAGAGAATAAAAATTATCTATACGCAGATGATATAATGATGAGCTAAAATTTCGTGTTATATTAGATTGTTCGTTATATATAAGAATGTGAGATTTATCAGGTAAAATTATACCTGTTTTGTCCTGCTTGGTTGCAGCTATGTGCTCATAATCAAGAAAACTCACTTGCCCATATTTGTCTCTTTTCTCTGTTGAATGTGTTGCGGGCAATCCACGGGTTCTTCGCGCTTTACAAAAAAATAAGTTCATTTTCGCATTCGCATCTAGCCTTCGATGTCAGCATTCACAAGAGCTAAAACACTGTTAACAGTCAAAGGAATCTGTAGATAGCATATCCCAAAATAGATTTTATGGCGAGGGAAAAGCCACGCGTTGAAGCATCGCATGCCTTTTCCCTGCGCCTCTTTTGGAATTTTTGGATATGCAATTTTTGTCTCCATAGTTTTGATGTTGTTCATAAAAGTAGAATTGCGCAAGCATCGCAAAATAGGTGCCCTTGCATTGCATTGAGCGGGCAATTAAAAATAGTCTTAAATTTCTGGATAAGCGATTTCCTAAGGTTTTTTTAACCACTAAATGACTTTCGAAATATCGTTCTATGCACAAGAAAAAATAAATTGAGGTGAGAACATGCTATCATTGTTCGCAAGACATGTTGTAGGAGTTCTTCTTTTTGCGGCAATCGCATCACAATCAAGCCAGGCGAAGCCATGGACTGATGTCTGCCGAGATTTCCTGTCAAGCTCAAGTGCGCCATACGCATGCCTTTATGATGTAGACGGCGATGGAACCCCAGAACTGATCAGCCGGTCGCCAGGCAGCGTGTCGGTGGCCTCGCTCAAGGATGGAAAGGCTCTTCAAGTGGCTTCTCTTGAGTACATTTCGACCTTTGCCGTGCCTGTTGACAGCAGCGAAAAAGGCTTGTATGTCTTGGCTGGCGAGGTAGATGGATCCAGCATGAAAATCTCCAAGCTTGGCGCGGACTTTAAGCTTGCCGACGTCGGCTCTATCGAAAGAAGCTTTACCTATTTGGACTTCAACAGCGGAAAGGCTTTGGGTGAGAAATACATTCTTTCCGGCAAAGAGCTGTCCAAGAGCGCCTTCTTGGCCCAGTCGCCCTATGGCGCCACTGTGAGCCTAAGAAAGATCCAGTTTGAAAGCAAGGATCTCTCCAGCCATTCAATCGAGTCCATGATCAGCTCGTATCCCAATCTCGGAGGGAACCCTGAGTTTCTGTATGACATTTCCGGCGGCTATGGAACGCCTGGAACAGGCACTTACGCCACGTATCCACAGTTCAGGTATGACGCCTTCCCGTTTTCAAACCTCAATGTCGCCAATCTGCCAGAAACCTGGCTCTTGATGGTTGATGGGACTTTTGTTCCTGAGGCCGGATTGAAAGTGGCCAATGGAGAGACATGGGTGCCGCTGAAGCTTGCAGAGGAAACGATCCCTAAAATAAAGGGCGCAAAGTCGGAGCTGATAGGCGGAACCCAATATGTATCCTCGTCTGGAATAGCTGGGATGGGGCTAAAAGTGGATTCAGCCAGTTTTTCTAACAGGCTCAATGTGCTTTCGATAGAGAGCGGCACAGTGAATCCTAAATACAATAAAGACCTTGCGCAAAAGCTTTTTGAAAGCGAGCTTGAAAGCAGGAGAATATCGGAAGAGAAAGCCGGATATGAAAGGATTCAGCCCGACACATTTAACCGGTTCAAGGAGCTTGAGATCTCTTCACTGCCTGATATCGGGCGGTACTATGCGTATGATATTCCAGGCGTCTCTATCTCGTTGCTTTTCAACTCGCTCACAGGCGAGGCTTACAGCGCAAACACTCTCTCGGGATTTCAGCCCGGGGTGGACGTGATGGCAGGCATTGTTGACAAATTGAGCTATGCGCAGCCAGGGACAACCAACCTCGCTGGAGTGAGCCTGTCAATGACTTCAAAGCAATTGCGCCATTCCGACGGCTTTGTAGAGCCGCTTCAAGACGGGTACGTCGGCCTTGTCATAAACGGTTCCATAGCGAAGAGCGCCAACGTCGTGATAGAGAATGATCGAACTCTTGTTCCTTTAAGGCTCATTGCGGAATCCTTGGGCGCCAAGGTCGAATGGGATCCGGAAACCAGAGGCATTTCAATACAAGACGGAGATCACGTCCTGGACCTGGCCATAGGAAGCGCAAGCCCCAAGCTAGATGGAACCGAGATAAAAATTGACGTGGCGCCAAAAATCGTTGACGGATACACATATGTGCCTTTGCGGTTCATTGCTGAATCACTGGACTGCAACGTGGATTGGTCTGATGGCAGCGCTGGTGGAACACCCCAGTACCTGTCAGGCGTAAAGCATGCCATAGTTTCGCGTTATCCTGATTACGTCACGCCAAGACCCAAGTCCGCAGCTCTCGCACAAACACAAAATGATCTCAAAGATGCTTACGAATTGAAATACTCCACTTTTGAGCCGCTTTCCCAGAAGCCAACTTCTGGCTCAGCTCAGGATAAGCTTCGATACTTTATAACCTCTCTGGACGCGCCAGAGGAAAACGACAGGTTCTATATCATAACGCTGGACAAAGACACACAGCTATGGATTGACAATATGACGTTTGCCTTGATAATGCATGAAAATGGGAGCACTCAGTCGTTTTCCAGCTTTTATACAGGATCATCGAGTTCCATTGACAAGCTCATCTCTCTGTTGTAAGAGCATAATACAAAATTAATTTTAGGCTTGCTCGACCTTGCCCGAGACACTGCGAAAGCTCGCATGTAACATCATCAAAATAAAAATTGGCCAAGAGCATATCCCAAAATTATATCCGAGGTGCCGGAAAAGTCCGGGTGTTTGCTCGCAGAAGCCCGAGCAAACTAGTTGAAGCATTCGCCAGGACTTTTCCGGCACCAATACGGAATTT
>JAISWZ010000098.1 GCA_031270945.1 Clostridiales bacterium
AAAATCCCGCTACAGGGTGGCTTAAATCGAGTATACGCATTCTTGCTAAAAAATAAAATTGGCATCATATGGTTTTTGGTAGCTTATCTATTGCACAAGTTATTACTTTTAGCCGCCTAAGCGAAAAACGATGACTTCAGTTTAGGTCGAAAAATTTAACGATCTCTGGGTTGGCACCAGATTACTCATGCCTTTGGTCTTTGACAAAGCTGAAATCATTGTTCAATAGAAGGTGCTCAAAACCAGAAAAAAGGTTCTGGAGGCCGTTCAAGGAAAAGATAACAAATAATCTTTAGCCTATAACGAAAAATCGAATGATTTCGCCAGAGGCTACGGAACGCGATATAAGTATGAGTAGGCTAAAATGCTAAACCGTCACGAGGCGCGTCTGCCTATTTGTCCCTCAGATACACACCCACTATTACCATAAACAGAAACATAAGGTAAAATAAAAAGGTCGTAGCCAGAAAAAGGACAGGAGCATTCAGCTTCAGCATAAGAAGAAAACAATGAGACCTACCTAATCTCAGAGATGTGATTTTCATCGATCTTCAGGATAAATTGTTTTTTCATTACAGAGAAAATCCCGAAATGGCAGCCTTCATTAGGTCGCCATTATTTTTTTGCCACCATTATCAAGCGGCCCGAGCGCTCGGATCAGAAACCGGGTTGTCAAGCCAGCAGTTAAATTTCATGCCACAAAACCCGCCAAGCAAAGGCAGCGCTCGCAGGAGGGGCGTTAACTGGCGGGCCTTGGAGAACGCGGTTGTCAGGCTGGAAAGAACCTTGATAGCCCGCCAATGTCAGCTTCTTTGTCTTCCTTGCCCACATTCACGTAATATTTCACCGTTGTTTGGATGTTCGCATGTCCCGCAAGTTTTGCCGCCCTCTCCAAGCCAACGTTGGTCCTGCTCAGCAATGTGCAGAACGTGTGCCGCAAGTCGTAAACCTTGCGGCGTTCAAGCCCAAGCTTCTCCTGAATGCGGTCAAACCTGTGCAACAGCGTCTTCTCGGAAATCCTGGATCCGTCACTCATGCTGAAAAATGAGGCGGGGGCGAAGCCAAGCTCTTTGGCTTTGGCTTGCTCAAGCTCCATGTGCCGCTCAAGCATCGGCCAAAGCTCTGGCACTATGGGAACATCCCGATTGCTGGCGCTGGTTTTCGGCTTTGTGATAAATTCCCTCATTTCGCTTTTCCTGTTTTCGCCGGCCACTGACTGCTCGCCATAGGTCTTGCTGACTATCACTGACCATTTGCCGTTTTCGCATTTTATGTCCCCAGGCTCTAGGGCCGAAAACTCACCAGACCTCAGGCCCGTGAAAGTCAGGAATACATACGGGAACGCGCTTGGATCCGTTTTTGCCATCTCGCAAAGCTTGGCTATGCCCTCATTTGAGAGAACGTTTATTTCCCCTTCGTCATCGTTGCTGGGATCTTTCGTAGGAAGCTCCATATCGAGCATAGGCGTCTTTTGGAGCAGATCCGCCTTTACACAATACGAGAAAAACGACGCGAGGAACGTGCATGTCAGCTTTTTTGATATAAGCCCCAAGCTCAAGCCGTTCAAGAACCCTTGCAGGTGGGGGGCCCTAACATCTGAAATCGGCATGTTCCATATAGGGCTATTCCTTATCTTGTCCATGTGAGTCAAGTTCCGGAGGTATGAGGAGTGCTTGATGGTGGGCCTTTTCACGTTCTCTAGCCACTTTTCCATTTCTGGGCCAACTAAAATTTTGTCAAACCCAACAGGCAGACCGATCTTTATGGACAGCAAGTACGCGGTCGCCTTTTCCTCGGCCTCTTTCTTGCATGACCCGTAGAACTGCTTCTTGATCGACGTCCCGTCTAGGTTGCGCCCTACTACACGAGTAACCTTGTAGTATTCCTTATTGTTTATCTTTACGTTCGTCTTTGCCGCCAACTTGCTCGTCCCCCTTTTTTAATCGCTTCTCCCTTGCTTCTTCTATGGCCGCGTTAACAAGATCCTCCCTTGCCCCCATGCCAAGCATCGTTTGCCTCATAGCCGCAAAAAACCCGTCAGCTTTATCATCACTCAACTCCACTTGCATCATTGCCTGCCTTAGCAGCTCTCCGCTGGGAGAGAGGCTCGTTGCTTCTTCTGCGGGATCCGCAGGAAGCTCCGTTATCTCTCCGTTGCCGCTTACAACAAACTTGGGCCTTGGGTATATGTCATAAGCATAGCTAACAGCCGACTTGCGAGCTGCGCCAAAGAACTTCCTTGCCTGCTCGGTCATCTCTTCCAGGATCGCAATCGTCTTAAAATTGATTGAGATTTCATGGATATAGGCGTCGGCGCTTTTGCTGGCGCTATCTCGATCTCCAGAAGCGCCAACCTCTTGAGGGAGGATCTTGCAAAATTCGCATAGCGCGTCAACTTCTGCCTGGTAGCACTCAAGCAGGGCGCTGGGGAAGTTCGAGCCAGCAAAGCCCGCGTTGCCATAAGCCTCTGAAAGCTGATGAATTGACTTCACAACAAGGCTTGTGACGCCGAAAGGAAATTTCCGAAGATCATCGGCCAATAGGGAATTAATGCCACTTGTTGCGTCTTCCCAGGCCTCATGGTTCACAACGTCAGTCAACCCAACCAAGTAATCGGCTGAGCAATTGAAAAGCTTGCAAAACTTGAAAAGCGTGTTGGCATCGGGTATGCGTATCCCCCTTTCGTAAGTCGACAAAGCCGATTGCGAAAGCCCGATTTTCAGGGATAGATCAGCGTGTGTCCAGTTGTTCTGCAGACGCAGGATTCTTATCCTCGTTCCAATGTCCTCGTCCAATGCGATTACCTCCTTTTTGAATAATCTTACCATAGCTTAACGCTCAATTCAACAAGTCAAAAAAAATAATTTCGATACCCTATTGACATCGATAAAAATCTGATTTATACTGTGTTTATTCTATTGCACTAGCTCGTATGACGCGGCAGCCATATAAACAAGCCGAGTGATTTGTCTAACCAGCTTACACGACTGACATAATTGAATTATTTCAGTCACAGGGGGGCGGGCCAGAGCCTTCACCCCCACCGCGACAGCAAGGTATGAAGAGCTTGTCAAAGCTAAATACTTGCGCCAAGTGGGCAACCTCAAGCTTGCTGACAAGGCCCCAGTTAGGGTTAATGTTAAGGCCTGGTTCCGCCTACAAGCGCCGCCAACGCTAGGCGGGCCGCAATGGAGAGGAGCGAGATAAGGCCTGTCTCAAGCCTGATTTGGACAACATCATGAAAGCCGTATGCAAAGCGTTGAACGGGGTTGCTTACGGAGATGACTCGCAGATAGTTTCGGCCCACATAGCTAAGAGGTACAGCTCAGAGCCAAAAGTTGAAGTGGCCGTGTATGACGAAGCACCGATGCTTTAATGACTGTCTTCAATCTAGGAGGCAGATTTTTGGAGCGTCTTGAAAATTCTGTAAAAAAAGGTGCCCCAAAGGCACCCAGCAAGGTGGAATAACACGTTTGAAACCGATTTTTACGCCCTCTAGAAATGGCTTGTTTGCGCCATTCCTTGGCCTTGTTTTCGGCTAGAATGCATGAAAAGTTCAATTTCGTTGGTCGTGAAAATCGAAAAAGAGGCCAGTTTTCCTTGTACCTACGGGTTTTGTATGTGTTTTGCAAGAAACTGGAAGCAGCTCGAAAGAATGGCTTGTTTCCGCCATTTCTTGATCGCCGAAAATGGGCATCAAAAAAATTCGTTTTCGTAGGTGCCCCAAGCGGGTAGCCGGAGGGAGAGGCTTATGAAGTACAGCAAAGCGGCAACCAGCAACGAGCTTTCAACCAAAGAGCTGACAATGAAGTTTGCGAAAGACGTTTTCGGGACAGGCTTGACGTGCTGGAAGATAACGCCGTTCCCAGCGCTCTCAGGCGGCATCATGCTGAGCAACGACATCGGCCAGATCCTGGTTTTCGCCGATTTGATGCGCGCGAAGACAGTCCGTGTCTCTGTCATCGATCCATCGGGCATCGTCAAGGGCGAGGAGACATACAAGCTCACCGCCGACGGGCTCTGGACAAGAACCGACAACAGGTAAGCGGGATCGAGTAGGAGGCGGTGACTAACCGCCGTCCTCTCACACCACCGTACATGCCGTTCGGCATACGGCGGTTCAGCGGCAACTTGCGGGAGGGTGATTTCCCCCTCTTCTGAGCCGTAG
>JAISWZ010000158.1 GCA_031270945.1 Clostridiales bacterium
GCTTTTAGGGTGATGTTCCCCGAAGGCTTGACTGCAGAGACTATAAAAGCCTATCGGCATACTGTCACTGCTAACATCCCTGCCATGATGGAGGGCTTTGAAGAGGACATAGAGATTATCAAGCTCTACGGTAATGCTGGCTTTATAACCCCATACCGGCTAAATCAACTCCTGGAGAACGCCAGGCAAAAGAATAATGACGAGGTAGCTGCGACAATACAGGTTATATTGAATAAAAGCGGACCTGCTATAAAATCCTTGCATTTGTAGTAATTATAGGCTTTATGAAAGGATGAAAATATGGAAGGCCCGATGACGCAATGCAATTTGCTTATAAACGGCGATGTTCTGGAGGGTTTTATTCCTTCCAAGTTAAATTCCAAAACAATGCAAAGAACTGTCAAGTTGCCAGACGGTATAACAACCATAGGAACGGAAGCAATGATGAGATTCAGATGCGAACGTCTTGTCATGCCGCCATCACTGACAACGATCAAGAGCGCAGCCTTTTGCTATTCCGACATTGACGAAATAGATTTTAGCGAGTGTAAGCTTAAAAGAATTGAAGACCAGGCGTTCGTTGACTGCAAAACTAACCCCAAAGCCACATTGCCGGATACGGTTGAGTTTATAGGGACTCAGGCCATCAAAGGGCTTGTCATGAGAAAAGAAGGCAAGATTACACTTCCGAGATCACTTAGGTATATTGAGAAATTTGCAGTGGACTTGAGAGAACTAGGTGTTTTGGAAGTGGAGGAAAGTCTTGTGACGAAACAATCGGGTCTTGAGGAATTGATCCTATTTACTCAAGACGGTTTCCGCGATAGAAAATGGCTGAATCTCAATGTGAGGAGAAATGGCAAGTTGATTGCCAGAGCTCCATTTCCTTTCTTCGAATGGTATAATAAGCACAAGATTCATTATATTTGCGAAAATGGCTTTAATTACTCCGCTTATGACTATTGGTTTGTCAACTCAAAGGACCAACAATTAAAAGCTACTATAGGCGCTTTTAGAGCGATGTTTCCCAGAAACACGGTGGCATATGTAAACTCTTATCGGAAACATGCCATCAACCACTTCTCTACAATGATGCGTGGATTCGAAGAAGATACAGAAACTATCAAGTTTTACGATGAGGCTGGTTTTGCGACGGCAGACCATCTAATGCATTTTCTTGAGATTGCCAAGAAAAAGAATAATGTCGATCTAACTGCGACAATACTGGATTTATTGAACAGCAAAAATCGAACTGCAGAAAAATCCTTGGTTTTGTAGGTTTTATGAAAGGAAGAAAATATGGAAGGCTCGATGACGCAATGCAATTTGCTGATTAACGGCGATGTTCTGGAGGGTTTTGTTCCTTCCAAGTTAAATTCCAAAACAATGCAAAGAACTGTCAAGTTGCCAGATGGCATAACAACCATAGGAACGGGGGCAATGATGAGATTCAGATGCGAACGTCTTGTCATGCCGCCATCACTGACAACGATCAAGAGCGCAGCCTTTTGCTATTCCGACATTGATGTGATAGATTTTAGCGGATGCAAGCTTAAAAGAATTGAAGACCAGGCGTTCGTTGACTGCAAAACTAACCCCAAAGCCACGTTGCCGGATACGGTTGAATTTATAGGGACTCAGGCCATCAAAGGGCTTTACTCGAAAAGGACAGGCAAAATTACACTTCCGAGATCACTTAGGTATATTGACAAATTTGCAGTGGACTTGAGAGACATAGGTGTTTTGGAAGTAGAGGAAAGTCTTGTGACGAAACAATCTGGCCTTGAGGAACTGATCCTATTTACTCAAGACGATGTCAGCGATAGAAAATGGCTGATTCTCAATGTGAGGAGAAATGGCAAGTTGGTTGCCAGAGCTCCATTTTCTTTCTTTGAATGGTATAATAAGCACAAGATTCATTTTATTTGCGAAAATGACTTTAATTACTCCACTTATGACTATTGGTTTGACAACTCAAGGGACCAACAATTAAAAGCTACTATAGGCGCTTTTAGAGCGATGTTTCCCAGAAACAAGAGGGCATATGTAAACTTTTATCGTGATCATGTCATCGACAACTTCTGCGCACTGATGCGTGGATTCGAAGAAGATACAGAAACTATCAAGTTTTACGATGAGGCTGGTTTTGCAACGCCAGACCATCTAATGCAACTTCTTGAGAATGCCAGGAAAAAGAATAATGTCGATGTAACTGCGACAATCCTGGATTTATTGAACAGCAAAAATCGAACTGCAGAAAAATCCTTGGTTTTGTAGGCTTTGCGTAAGAAAGAGATATATGGAAGATTCAGCGGCGAAATGAAAATTGCTGATAAAAGGCGATGTTCTGGAGGGCTTAATGCCCTCCAAATTCATTTCCAAACAAGCTCGTTTCATTGGCGAAGAATCGATTGCTCAAATATGAAAATTTCTTATCGTTGACCGCATCGGCGCATATCCCAAAATGATTAATGGCAATATGCACTCAGAAGCCGGTCAGGCCGCTCCCGCTAACGATATGGAATTATTAATCGTTAATCCGATATTTTAGTAAAGGCCATTATCGGCGTTTTTAGGGTGATGTTCCCAAAATAATATAAAAGCTTATCGGAATTATGTTAGCGCAAAAGGAGAATCATATGGAAGACTCGATCAAGCACTGGCTTTGTTTAAATGCCCCGCGAGGTTTTTACTTTACAATTAAATTATCAGTTTTAATTAACTACGGTTAGTCACGACAATCTAGGATCAAATAAACCGCAAAGGTGAACCTATTGCAAAATCCACGCATTTGTAGGCTTTGCGAAAGGAGAAACATATGGAATACACAATGTCGCAAACCGAATTACGCTTGAACAGAACTGTTTTGAATGGTCTTGAG
>JAISWZ010000160.1 GCA_031270945.1 Clostridiales bacterium
CCGATCTGGCCTTGAAATACGCTCCATCAGTGTTTGACAGCACTATTGCCCTAACGCCAGTCGAGCTTAAGAACGCTGAGATTTTGCTTAACCTGGAAAAAGATTTTATCACAAGCAAGGAGGACATTTTTCCCGATTCCCTGACCAGGGAAATGGAGCTTGCTGACGTGGTTCTTTCTAAAGACGCGCTAAAGCTTGGCATGGAGCAGCTTTACCAGAAGTCTGGCGCGACAATCTACGGCGCCAAGTCCCAGCTTGGGGAGATCGCCAGGTTTAACGCGGACTTGATTGAATGGGCGCTGTCGGAGTTTGATTGAAATATTAGGAGCTAGGGTTACTGCTCCAAATGTTACAGCGAAAAGGCCCTCCCGCTGATGCGGGAGGGCCTTTTCAAGTCAAAAAGAGTGGAAAAGTCAATTAAAAAGAGTGAAAAAGAGCAAAAAAGTCAAAAAGAGCAATGAAATAAAAAGTCAAAAAGAGCATAAAGTCAAAAAGAGCAAAAAGTCAAAAAGAGCAAAAAGTCAAAAAGTCAAAAAGAGCAAGAGACAAATAAAAAGTCAAAAAGAGCATAAAGTCAAAAAGAGGATAAAGAGCGAGAGTCAAAAAAAGAATGCGCACGTCGCAATGGGCTGAGGAGCGCCCATTGCGACGTGCTTCAGCGCAAACACCCTCCCTTCAGGGAGGGTGTTTGCTTAGTTGTAGCTCCCTAGGACTATCGCGTAGATATCCTCAATAATCCTAAGGCCGCCAGTGAAGCCAATGTAGTTCGTTGTCATGGCAAGCCTGTAGTTGGAGGGAACGGCTGCTGGGAGGTAGTCGTAGCCTTTGTCTTTGGCCAGCTCTTTTTCCCAGGCGCTTCCTATGAGAAGGCCTCGGCCTGGGTGAGCGATTTTTCTTATCACTTCCTGGGCTTTTCCGGCGTCAGGCTCGAAATAGAGAGGGATTTTGCGCTTGGCTGAGGTTTCGGCCAGGTCTTTTTCTATTCTTTCAAAGTACCTTTCGGGAGTGTTTTCTGTGGCAAACACTTCCTTGGGCACTATTCCAGTCTCGTGCAGTATGAACTTGGAAAGCCCTACTGTAAAGCTTGAGTCATGGAGTATATGGCAGTGGTTTGGAAGCCCGTACCGAAACTCCAGGAGGAAGGTGGCCAGGTTGTCTAGCTCCTCGTAGTAGTCCTTTTCCTCTTTGTCAATGAACGCCAGGGCTTTCTTCTCGTCGATCTCCGCTCCTTGATCCAGCGCGTATTGAAGGGCACCTTTGAGAAAGCGGACAGACTCGTTGGCCCCTATGGGGGCATGGAAGAATTGATGCCAAGGCTGGCCATACCTGCGTTCGAGGTTCTCAACTATGGGTTCTCCATACCATGGGGAGACCAGGATGTTAAAGTTGGCGGATGGGATAGTCTGCCATTCGGATACTCCGCCGGACTTGGGGCCAAACAGGATGTTGGCTTTCAGCCCTATGCCCTCAAGAAGCCGCTTGTACTCGCGAAGGTTGCCCTTCCAGAAGATGTCCTGGTAAGGGATTGAGGCGAAGAGGTTTACCAGGTTCTTGTCTGAGCGGGGAGGATTTTTGTCCTCAAACCTTGACGTGTACTGGTTTACTATGGAGTTGACGACAACAGAATGGGCTTCGAAGTTGCTGTGCTTGAACCCGGCAGTGTCGGCATGGACAACCGGGTATCCAAGGCTTGCGAAATCCTGGGCTAGGGTTTCGGTGTCATCGCCAATGATTGCCGCTGTGCAGCCTGTAAGTATCACCTGGAGATCGGTGTCAAGGATCTTGAAAGTGTTGTCTATCACGCCTCTAAGCTTCTCTATCCCGCCAAATATGACTTCCTGCTCTGTGAAGTTGGTGCAGGGGGAGGTGTTTCCCCCTGCGTATCCGGTAGACCTCTCAAAGAAGCCGGCTATCATTGTTCCGCATCCTGGGCCTGAGTGGAGGATTGGAACCGCCTTGGGTATGGCGACAACGGTTTGAAGCGCGCCTATGCCGCAGGTATACCTTTCTTGCTCAATTACGGCGGGCATAGCATGAACCTCCCTCAAGGAAAGCGTTTGGCTTTTGCTCCAGCCACCACTTGGAGTACGGGTTCATGGCGTGCTTGCAGAGGTTTGTCACAAACTCGTCGTTTTCTATAGTCTCAAGGATTGTCTCTCCGTACTTGGCCAATCCGTCGTATCCCATGCCGAAATGCTCGTCGCCTATCAAAAGGGTTGGGATCCCAAGCTTCGCGCCCCAGCGGGTCATCCCGCCGTGCCTGGCCAGGAGTATGTCAGGCTTGACGCGGTTCAGGGCGTTCACCAATTCAAACTCCTGCTTGTTGCAAACGTTGTAGTTTGGAACATCGCCGTAATCACGCACTACGTGCTGGAGAGTGTCAGCGTCTTCGGATCCGTTGTCGTAAAGCGGATCGTGATGGAATATGGCGGCCCCAAGGGGGATCATGCCAAGCTCCCTAAGCACGGCCAAAAGCGAATGGCCATGGGAAGCGCCAGCGGTGACGTAGGCGGTTTTGCCTGAGAGCTGTTCCTTGAGTTCTGCGATCTTGCCCAGGTTTTTGCGCTTGCTTTCAGCCAAGACCTGCGCCGCCGTCTCCGGCTGGCCCAAGAGCTCTCCCAATGCGGCAAACCATCTGTCGGTTTGGGGCATTCCGTAAGGCGGAGATGTCTTTATCTCTGGAACGCCAAACTCCTGCTCCAATACCGCGCCAAGGTAGGATCCAAGGGTGGAGCAAGCCTGGACTGTGGCTCTGGCCTCTGACGCTTGGGACAGGGACTCGATTGTCGAATAGGGAGTTATGTAGTTTGGCTTCATTCCAAAGGGGGCGAACCATTCCGAGAAGATGTCAGTGCCCCAGAAGTTTATGACGTTTATGATGTCCCGCTTGCGCTGGGGCTTTTTTATAACGCTTCTGGCTATGCCGTGGTATCCCGCGTCAAAGCCTGTAGTCCACATCTTTGATCTGAATCCCTCGCAGAACACTGCCGCAACCGGGATTTCAAGCTCTTTTTGCATGGCTTGCGCCACGCCTTCAACGTCGTCTCCAATGATTCCTGAAGCGCAGGTTGTGATTATGAATATCGCGCTTGGCTTCGCTCTTTGGTAGACTTCCCGTATCGCTTCCTCGAGCTTTTCCGCGCCTCCGTAAATGGTGTCCCGCTCGGTCAGGTTTGTTGAGTAGATCTTTCTTTGCCCCACATTTGTGAGCCCTCGCCTCTGGGCGTCTACCCTGTAGGTGAAGGCGAAGTCATGAAGGCAGGAAGCGCAGCCTATGGGCCCATGGCTTATTGTGGCGGCGTCCTGGATCAGTATTGTCGTGCAGGCGGCGTTTGAAGTGGAGCATCCAAGGCACTGGCTAAATGCCCTTGGCTTATCCTTAAGCTCGCAGGTGCGGGACTGCGTTACCAGTTCTTCGGCAGTGCCGGAAAAGCCGGTGATGGAACCCAAGCGTCGCTCGCGCGAGGCGAGCTCCGCCGCTTTCAAATTTATTGTAGTCATGAAAACCTCCAATCGCGCGCAGCGCGCGCAGGGCGCCTACGGCGCCTTTGGCGATAAAACCATATATGTTTTGTAATTATATAGCTGGACACGTTTGTTAGTCAATGGTTTTATGTGACGAATTTAGCGATTGCCAAGCTTTGATAGTTGGTGATATTTAAAAAGAGATGCCAATGGCAAGCCCTAAGCTACAGCGGCTTTGAAGGTAGATGGGTTCAACTACCTGAAGATCAGGGACTAGTTTCCTGGAAGCTAAATCAGGGCACCTTACAGTTGGCGTCAGGAACATCGCCATTGTCTTGGGCCCGGATTCTCCGATTTTGCTTGACAGCGCAAAAAAGCCGCCAAGGAACTGGCGGCCTTCAAGTGCTCTCTGTTATCGAAATCCGCCAGATTCGGTAAAAAGCCCGTAAATTCAACGTATGTTAAGGTCTATAATTATTTGAATTCCTATACTTTGTGAAGATACACAGGCTTCTTCTTCAAGATTTTTTTAAAGCTTTCGGCTTTGTTTTCGTAATAAGCCTTTATATCCTCAAAACTCATATCCTTAATATTCTCATAATCATATTCTCGCAACTTGTGAATATCATCCACTGTGAAGTCAGGGCTCAAAATTGGCTCAGTCATTCTATTCGTCTCCTTTAACTACTCACCCGGGATGCGAGTCACGCGCCAAAGAAGCGCGTTTGTTGTTAACACCATTATTATACAACATTTTAACAAAGAGTACAACAGATTTTTTCATTTCACTTTTTCTTGGACTGCATAAATCTAGCAGTTTTGGATTGAGATGTCGAATGGCTGAAGCAAATAGAGATTCCGACATTCCAGGCAAGGCAAAGCTTTTTCTGCGCCAAGTGAAATTCTTCCAGTGAGTAGCGGTGCGGCCAAGCTCAGGGCGCAGTAATCGCAAAGCCGATTTCATGCATCGAATACATAGAATGTTAAGCATACAGAGACTAAAATCGAGCGCTGCTTTTGGCGGGGAGCGCGATTCTCAAGACTTTGACTTGTCGGACGTTTTTCCTGTTCCAGAAATCGAGTAGCATTGCGAGGGTCTCGCCTCCATCAAGCATAGCAAAGGCATGGCGCCAAGGCCTAAGCCTCGGTGCCATGCCTTTGATATACATCGATCAAACTGCCTTCTCGTTGTTGCCAGCCTGCTATGCGCGTCTCGATGATGCTTTCTTGTCTCAGAATGCGATCAATTGATCGCAGTTTTCGCAGCTTCCAGGAACCTGTGAAGCATTGCCGCAGCCTCAGCCCTGCTCGCCAAGCCCTTTGGATCGAAAATGCCGTTGCCTCTGCCCGCAATTATCCCTGCTGAGAACAGGCGCTTGGAAGCCTCAAGCGCATAAGGGGCTATGTCCGCCTCATCCTTGAATGGGACGCTTGCGCGCGCAACCGGCAGATTCATCAATGAGAAGTCCGCGTAGCGGCTCAACAAAACCGCGAGGTCTTGCCTTGTGACTGGCGCTTCAGGCGCGAACTTTCCTCCGCCTATTCCGCTGGCTACATTATGGGCTGTGGCCCATTTTGCCGCGTCAGCGTAATACTGGCTGTCGGGAACGTCTGTGAAAGGGTTAAGAATGCCTGAGACTGCTGGGCTGCCAGCATGACGGTAGAGCATCGCTATGATCATCCCTCTGGAAAGCGGGCCTTGCGGGCTGAACTTGTCCGGTGCAACGCCGCTCATCAGGCCACGGGTATACGCGTAGCGCGCATCTATGAAGAACCAGTCGCTCTCTTTCACGTCAGTGAACGGGTTGCGCCAAAAGAAGCGTAGCCCGCCGTTCGCCTTAAGCTGATCCTCGATATTGATTGTGAGGCCAGGCTCTATCTCTGCCTCGCTCTTGTCACTATAAGTGACAGTTGCGCCAGTTCTTCCATTTGGCAGCTTCAGCGTCTGTCCGTCCTTGCTGAGCGTGGCGTTCGGGGGAACCGTGATCACAGTGTTTCCAGGCGTGGTGACAGTTCCGCCGCCAGGAATCGTGTAGGAGCCATCAGGGTTCTTGACTGGATCTTGCCCCTCAGGAGTGACAACTGTGTTGCCGCCGACCACAAGGCCGTTTCTAGGAGCGGGTGAGGAAATTATTGGCGCTGCCGCTGGCCAGTTGGCAACGCTTCCGCCGCTTGAGCCGCCTCCAGCATCTGGAACGCTTTCTGCAGCAATGGTTATGCTGAGGCCTTTTTGAGCGTCTGGAGAAATCCCGTTAGACGCTGTGACAGCGAAATTGAAAGTCCCGCTTGCCGACGGAGTCCCAGAAATCACGCCAGCTGCTGACAGCGCCAAGCCGTTTGGCAAAGCGCCAGAGGCGAGTGACCACGTTATGGGCGATGTGCCGCTGGCTGCAAGGGTTTGGGTGTAATAAGATCCCACTTTGCCGTTTGGCAGGCTGGAGGCAAAAATGGAGGGCGGGGCGCCGATTTGCCTCATTTCCAGGTTTACGCCAAGCTGAATCGGCAACACGGGCAGCCACGCGCTTTGCGCGCTTTCGTATCCGTCTTTTGAGACCCGCACTTGCCACCAGCCTGTAGGCGTATCCCAAGCGTAATAGCCGTCCTCTCCTGTGATTTGCGGGTTTGCCTGGTCATAATCAGGCGCTTCGCTCCAGAACCGCGCGTTTGCGCCATCTTCGTCATCAGCTGTCCACAATTCTGCCAAGACGCCGGAGAGCCTGGCATCCTCAGCCCCGCTCCAAGCAAATCCAGCAGGATCGTATGTCCAGCGCGGATTGTAGGGCGAAGGCTGCGTGTATGTCGGCGGATAAACCCACGGCGTATAGACGTCATTGGGCGGATAGTATGGAGGGGGCACTGTGCCTGTCGGGCGCGGCTTCAATGGCGGATATGGGTATTGGGGATCATCCGGCACATCAGGATTCGTTGGATCTGGAGTGCCTGTTGGATTTGCTGGTTTATTTGTCTTCTCTTTCTCCTTGGCTCGCTGGTTGTTGGACTTGTTGTTCTCAACCGCCTTTTGGTAATAAAATTGGTAGAACTGTTCAAGCCTGCTTACCTCATCGCGCATTGTCTGGATGTTTATCTCGTCAGCGTCTTTTTGCGCATTGAGCCAAATCCCGGCAACTCCGACTACGGTCGAGACGATGTTTTGAGTGCGTTTGAGCCCTTCGCCCAAGAGTGCCTTGCCGCCTCTGTCAACCATCTTTTGGCCAGCTCTGGTGATTGCCTTGTCAAACGCCCCAGCTACGAGCATTATTCCATTGCCGGCCAGATCCGTCCCGTTGACCCAATTGGAAGCGTTTTTGTGTTTTGTCAGTTCGGTGTGCGTTTCCAGGAACGCTTGATAGCTTCGGTCAAAAGACTCTTGCTGCTCTGAAGTCAGATGGTTGAAAAGCCCCGAATTCCTGAAGTTCTTGACGTCGCCAATTGTGGCTGTATACACGGAGTAAGCGCTGTTCATGTCTATGATGGCGTTTCCCTTGTCGCCTAAGTCCTTTGCGCCAAGCATTGTGCCCAAGCCGCCTAGCAGGTCGCCAGTGGTGAACATGTTGCCGCCAAATTCCCCCGCTTCGCCTATCCAGCTAGACGTTCCCTCAATGTTTTCAAGGTCAAGGACGCTGTTGCCAAGCTCTGACAAAACGCCTAGGGTAGTCGATGTTGTTGCGCTGGTGACATCTACGAATTCTTGCGCTTGCTCTTGGGTCACGCCGCTCGCTCTTAGTGCATATCCCAAAATTCCTTCAGTGGCGCAGTGAAAGTCATCGCGATGCTTTAACGCGTGACTTTCGCAAGCCATAAAATTAATTTTGGGATATGCTCTTAAGAAGAAACGCGTGGAAAGCGGCGCAAACACTGGCTGAGGCAACTGAGCCTCCAGCGCTTTCCTGATTTCTGCGTCAATAGCGTCAGTGGTGGCATATGTCAGTGTGCGCACTGACACAACGCTGTCCTTAGTTAGGCCAAGAGAGGCCAGCGCTCCTGAAAGCGTCTTGCCCTTGAAAGAGTCCAGCCTTTTTATGAAGGCGTCATAGCTTTCTGTGATTCCATTGTAGGTGATGTATGTCTCACGGTAGAAACGGAGCTCCCCTACCGTTTCCATCCTGCCTGCCATGCGCCCTAGGAAAGCCGTTCGATCCGCGCCCTCAACAGTGCTTAGCTCTGTCTTTATTTCTATCGTTTTGCCGCTTGGCGCGGCTAGCCTGGCTGTGAATGAGTCGTTCACGCCTTCATAGACTTCCATCTCGCGGTAGCGAGACGAAAGCGTTCGGATAAACCTGTCACGAAACTCCTCAGCGTATTCTTGCTGCGCCGCCAAAACCAGCGAGTCCGGCACTCCGTCCAAGGGCAGAGGGGCAATGGGCAGAGCTATCTCACTTGCGTACTCCTTGGCTTCTTCTTTCGCGTTTTCAATTTTCTCTTCAAGATCATCGAATTCGCTCTCTGAAAGGCGCGGCTCGTTTTTGAGCGTGATTTCCGTATAGAACTTGCCTGGGGCAAAGTTTCCGCCAGGCGTTGACCCCTTTGCGGTCCACTGCTTTCGCGCTTCATCGTATTGGGCCACAAGCATGAAATCATCAAATTCGCCCGATTCGTCTGCCAGGCAAATCTTAAGCACTGCAATGGCGTCGTCATTGGAGGTCTTGAGGACAAATGAGATAGGCTCCCCGACAGCCCAGTTGCTGTAATACGGATCAGTTGCCTTCTCGACATACTCAATTATAGTATTGCCATTTGCAAGGGTTTTGGTTTCTGGCGCCTTGTTTGATATCACTCCTGAAGTCCAGCTGGAGGCATAGCTTATCATCGTCACTATTGGCGCGTTTTCTTCAAGAGCTGTGTGAACCTCGCTTGAATAGCGCGCGTCAAAGCCTTCGCCAATGCGGGCGACGGTCTCGAAAACCCACCCTGGGGACGCTTCTGGGAAAAGCCGGGTTAAATCGATGTCAGCCTTGAAGCTGCCCGCTTTGTTTGACAGGAAAGTCTCTGGATATTCCTCTCCATCAATAAAAAGCGTTATTTCTGCCTCAGGCGGCGCCATGCCTGTGAAAGCGCAAAGCCCCTTGGACATCTCAGGCCCCCTCAGCGTGAACACCTGGCGCAAATTGAAGGAAAGGAAAGCAATCGGCTGAATATCCCCTGGCAATGAACCGCCTATCATCGCTTTCGCCGTTACCGCAAAGTATGCGTCGGCATCAAGCACGCTTAGCGTGAAGTAAACAGAGTTGCCAATATTTGTAGCTTTTGCGACAAGCGTTCCAGGATTGCCTATAGAAAGCCATCTCTCGCCCAAGTTGTAGTTGACTGTTGTTGCGTCGATATAGTTCGCGACTCCGCCATCCCCGTTTCTGAACATCGCGAGGGTTTTGAGGCTTTCAGAAAAAGCGAGATCTTCTGAATACTCGATGCGGACGTTGCTAAACGTACTAGGATCAGCCAAGTCAAAGCCAAGCCTGAATGTCGCCAGCCCGCCATCAACGCGAACAACTTCAAGCTCCCCTTGGGCCATGGCTATATCTATTGGAACGGCGCTTGTTTCTATATTGGCGATTTCCTGATCTGAATACGGGACGCTTCTGGAAATCCAACCGTCAGCCCCAAACTGCTCGCTAAAAGCCGCCTCATAATCATCTGGCAGCTTTTTCGGCAATCTAGAAGACATTGCTCCATTAACCGCGATAATCGTGGCGCCATCTTTGCTTTCTGCCTGGGCTTCTGTCCATTCGCGGTACAATGTCCTAAAAGGCCTGCTGCTCACATATTGCCCAGTGAACGGGTCATACTGGCTATAAAAATAGTCTCCGCCCGCTTTAAGCGTAAACTTTTCAAGCAAGGCGCCGTCAGCCCCGTAAACCGCGTAGGCATTGGTTTTCTCGCTCTCGCTATCCTCACGAAAATTGACGCGGTATCCTCCAGGCAAGGCTACCTGTTGCGAATAGCAATACACATTGCCTGCATATCCCCATTTCTTGTCAACTGGCACTCGCCAGGTTCTCCTGGCGCGCGGAACGCTAAACTCGATCTCAACATCGCCTGAAGCGGCACCCAGAAGCCCTCCATCAACCACAAATCTCCCTAGGTATGTTGGATCCTGCGATATGGCGCCCTTTATCTCATTTCCGTCTCCATCCAGAAGCCTGAAGGAATAGTTCACCAAGTATCCGATAACAGACCCCGCTTCATAGCTATATGTCAAACTAGGAAGGAATAAGAGCTTTCTTGCCGCAACAAGGTTGACGTTCTCGATTGCGCTGCCATAATCGAATTCGACGCGCGTTCGCTCCTCGCTAGAAAAGGAGGCATTATTAACGCAAGCAACCTCGCCTGTGAAGCCTGCGAATCCCTCGCCCCAGCAGCCCTTGATCCAATCCAGGGCATGGCTTTGCGCATCTATGGAATAACGGCCAGACTCATCAGTGCTTGCTGTGGCCATGTAACTGCCATAGCCCTCTGGCATGTCTATATAAAGCGCCACCGGAGCGCCATTGACAGGATCCCCTGTTGCTGCGTCAGTCACTTTCCCTGTGACTGCCACGCCTGAGCTTATGACAAGCTTTAGCTTTGCTGCAGCCTGCGCGTATTGGCGGCCAATGAAGGCTGATGCCGTAATTTCTCCGCTTAGCTGCCAGTTGCTGTATGATTTCGCGCTGTTGATGATAAGCTCAGCCACTCCCTGGCTGCCTGAAGCATTGCTTAAATAGTAGGAACCATTTAGCTGCAGGCTCTGATACCCTCGTGTCCCAAAGGCGGCAGTGAATTCCTTGGCCGATGGAGCGCCATTTTCAAATAGACTAAACCTTGCGGCAATGTCGCCATTTATGAATTTCCCTGAGGAATCGGCGGCAACAATTGCCCCTTCTTCAAGCTTCGACCCGTTCTGCCACAGCTCCAGAACTCCCGTGTACTCCACCTGGGGCTCAGGGTCAAATGAGAGAGCGGGAAACACCTTGGACGCCAGAGCTCCGCCTGATATGTAAAGGCTCACTGTGGCGCTTTGCCAAAGAGGCGAAACGTTTTCGATCTTTATGGGCAATCCTAAAGAGGGCACGATTATGCCGTCTTCATCTGAAACCTCAAGTTTCAATTCGGAGTTCGCGTCGCTATTGATCAAGCTTAAGCCAGAAACGGAAGCCAATTGCGCAGACTGGAAGTTAAGGCCTGGCGCGGCAAGACGGATAATTGCCCCCTTAGGCAGAGAAAAACTGGTGTTTCCTTCTTCATCAGCTCCTTTTAGCGTCAGGGACAGTGTTGTTTTGCCGTTCACAGCAGCGCTTGACGCAGCCAAGGTTGAAGCTGCTATGTCCAAAGACTGGGCCGAAAACGATATGAATCCTTCCCAATAGCCCATTAGGGTCTCGCCACGCAGGAACTTGATAAAAACATGCGCGTATTCCTCAATGGGAACCGCTCCGTCTATCACTATGGTTGCGCCGCCTGGCGCTGCCGTAAAGGGGGAGGCCACGCTGAGCTCGCAGAATGAGGGCTGGCTGGAATCAGCTTGCAGACTGAACCCTGCTGGCGTTGTGACTGACGCCTCGCTAAAGTCCAATTCAGGCCCCCCCATGAGTATCTTGTCCCCTGGCAAAATGACAGCCGGCTCGCTGCCAAAGCTCAAGTGAAGGGAAAGCTGCGCTGGCGCCCCAAGTTCCGCAGGGCCTTTGACGCTTATGAATGTCTCCGACATGTCATAGGCAAATCCGGTGCCCTCAACTATTTCAAAAGCCCCGGAGCGGAATGTCTTCTCTCCATTTTCATCGCCCGCGTACACGACTGCGCAATATTGCCCCGGCTCAAGCAGCGGATCCAAAGAGCTTAGATCAATGCCGCTGATGTTGCAATAAGCGGGATCAGACGGATTCACGTAATAGCTTGCCCCATCACTGCTTCCTCCAACATAGCGCCCGTATTTATAGTCATCGCCGTACCCTTCATTCTCCGCATAGAAGAATATGGAGACGGGCGCGTACGCCAGCCCTGGCCACCCAACTCCTGCCTCATATTCACCGAAACGGATTGACGCACTTGTTTCAATGTTGCCGACAATGCCCTCGCCACTTTTGCCGCCCACGGCAATCTCTGAGACCTGGACTGCTTCTTCTGGAATGTTTGGATTGCCTGACGCAAGCGCGCGCTTTGCGGTGATTGTGACGCACAAGAGCATCACAATTGCTAGAAGCGCTGCCGCAAGCCTCTTGGTTGATCGAGAGTTCGATGTTTTCATGAAGTCCCCTCCTTTTATTGCTTGTGTTGCCGAATAATTCTGATATTAAAGTTTGCGATTTGCCTACTCCGCTAGTCTCCTGCCGCAGTCTGGACAGAATTTTGGCTCTCCAGGGAACTCCGCATTGCAAAATGGGCAAACAGACTTCTTGTGCGCCGTAGGCGCCCCGCACTCTGGGCAGAACTTCTTTCCAGGCGACAAAGGATTCCCGCACTTTGAGCACTTGGCAGACGCTTCTCCTGGCAGCATCGGAGGGGCACCCATGCCGGTTTGCCCCCACTGCGGGATGGCCATTGCGCTAGCCCCGCCGTTCATAATGAACTGATCCACAAACCCCAAAATCTTGTCTGGCAGCTTCATCACGCCAAACCCGCCTATCGCAGACAAAGCCATGAGCGGAACGCCAATGGGCCAGGCTACGAGCAGGCCGACACCCATTGCGGCGCCTTTTGAGATCCATTTGGCCCCGCCTATTTGCACATTCAAAACATCACCCATTTCTGACATGTTGATCTGGAGAGCGTTGTCCATGAGGACATACTTTTTCCAATCATCCTGCTTCTTCGTCTGGATTGTGATTCCCGCTGGCGTTTGGAACATCTGGCACACCATGCCTTCTGATTGCATCAGGAACTGCTCTATTCCCTGGGCCAGCTGCTCCAGGGTGACATCCGGGTTCC
>JAISWZ010000222.1 GCA_031270945.1 Clostridiales bacterium
AGGGGAAAGTGGCAAAAACGGGCAGCCCGATTACGGCTGGCTCTGAAGCAGTGGATAAGAAGGAAGGGGCAAAAGCAGACAACCCTATTCTGGCGAGCTCAGAAGAAGGGAACAAAGGCGCAATTCCAAGTAATCCAATTACGGCCGACTCAGAAGAAGGCAATAAAGGGAAAGTGGCAATAACAGCCATTCCAATTCCGTCTGGCTCAGAAGCAGTGGATGAGGAGAAAGCAGCAAAATCTGTCGATCCAATTCCGTATGGCTTAGAAGTAAGGGATACATACAAAGGGCCAAAAACAGGTCCCCCAATTACGGTTGGCTTAGAAGTGCTAGATATGGGGAAAGGGAAAGGGAAAAACTCGGAGAGTGACAATGACAAAACCACCGATTGAGTGAACAAATATTATAAGAGCCCAAAGGGGAGCCGATTTCGGTTCCCTGTTTTACGTTGCAGGGGTTGGCTGTTCAATAGGCAAATGCTTTTTGATGGCGCTACCAGACTTTTAGGCGCATCGGATTAAATTTGGGATATGCCATGGCACTGGTTTCCCCAACTTAAAGCTTCACTTCTGTCGATATTTGTGGTATAATCAATTTGAAAATGTTATGGCGAGCACTCAGAAACTCAGCGCCCAAAGAAGGAGGAAACCAATATTGTCGTTCATTGAGAAATATGATTATGGCGCGTGGCGAATAGAGTCTCAACTAGGAGAAGGCGCTTTTTCAAAGGTTTACAAGATCGTCAAAGATGAGTTCGACCACAAGTACTACGCGGCGCTAAAGGTCATCCCAGTGCCCCAGAACAAAGCGGAGATCAGCCACCTCATAGAGGAGGGCTATGACGACGTCTCGCTGAACACCTACGTAGACGCTATGGTGAAAGATCTGGTAAGCGAGATAAACCTGGTGCGGAAATTTGAAGGCGTAACAAACATAGTGACTTACGAGGATCATAAGATTATACCGAAGGATGACGAGATTGGCTACTACATTCTCATACGCATGGAGTTGCTTGAAAGCTTGGCGAATGCTTTTAAGTCAAAGAAGCTTGGCGAGGATGACGCTGTAAGAGTCGGCATGGACATTTGCCGCGCCCTTGAACGCATGGAGAGGTCCAAAATCATACATAGGGACATAAAGCCCGAGAACATCTTTGTTTCAGCAGATGGTGACTATAAGTTAGGCGATTTCGGCATAGCGAGAAAGATTGAGAAAACCTTGGCCGGCATGTCTAAAAAAGGCACTTACAACTACATGGCACCTGAAGTCTTCAAAGGGCAAAGGTACGGCGCGACAGTTGATCAGTACTCTCTGGGTATCGTCTTGTACAGAATTCTAAATAATGGCAGGATTCCGTTTATTCCTCCGTATGAAACATCGCTGGTTCCCAGTGACCGAGAGGCGGCTTTTGAAAAAAGGATGGATGGAACCCCTATGCCGCCGCCTGTTCAGGCGAGTCAAGAAATGTCCCGCATAATTCTTAAGGCGTGTTCCTATGAGCCTAGCAGAAGATATGCGAACGCAACCGAAATGAGAGTGGCACTGGAAGACTATGTTCGGGCAAAGAGCGCAGTTAGCGATGCCCCTAAGCATTCTGAGCGCAAGCGCGAGATTTCACGTTCTGACAGGCCAGGGGTAACGGACGAGCATAGTAGGCCAGCAGAACTTAAGCCTAAGCCTTCGGAAGAATTATCCGCGATAGATGCTAAGGAAACTGAGCCGATTAGTCATTCTCACCATTCATTAAATTTGGACGATGAAAAACCTGTATATAAAAAGAGAGACGCAAAACCATTCGCTATTATTATGTTGGCAATACTTGTGTGCTTTGCTAGCATTGCTGTTTTGGTTGTGCCGCCTCTGGTAAATGGAATCACTCCCGTAGCAAGGGCAACGGATACTCCGTTTCCAACGGGTACCCAAGTTCCAGAGGACACTCCGCTTCCTGCAGACACTTCATTACCAACGGGCACTCCGCTTCCGGCAGACACTCCGGTTCCGACGAATACTCCATTTCCGACGGATACTCCGGTTCCAACGAGAAGCGAGGTTCCAACGAGAAGCGCGGTTCCAACGAGAAGCGCGGTTCCAACGAGCACAGAGGTTCCTTCAGACACTCCGCTTCCAACAGATAATACAAATAGTTCGATTCCTTCTGCGAGAGTAGCTACCTCGTCGCCAACTGCTGTACCAAGTGAGACTCCTGAAAAATTTATAGAAATAAGAGGAAAAAGATATAGCACAGCTCTGGAATCTTTAGACTTATCTTACGAGAAACTTTCTGACTCGGATTTGACTGATTTGAAATGGATGACTAATCTTCGCAGTCTTAACCTGACTAGCAATCAAATAACCGATTGTAGCCTTTTCTCTGATCTCATTAAACTAGAAGAGCTTTATATTCATAGCAATGACATAACTGACATCAGTTCGCTTTATAAGCTTAAGAATCTCAAAGCACTTGACTTAGGCTATAACTCAGTAACTGATATCCGCTCTGTATTTCAACTGGATAAGTTAGAAGAACTTCATATAGGCGGCTTAACGAAAAGAATTGAAAAAATAGATATAAGCCGTATAAAAGAACTTAAAAATTTGATTAATCTTGAAGTGCATAGTATAGACATAAGCGATGCGAGTCCTATTTTATCTTTGAAAAAATTAACCAAACTTTATTTGAGCAATACAGCTACAACAAAAATCAAGCCTCTTTTAGAGCTAGACAACTTGTCAGAGCTTACACTGATTGAGAATAATATAAGTGACATCAGTTCTCTTTCTGAATTAAAAAATCTGTCTTTGCTAAATTTATCTATCAACCAAATTACGGATATTAGCTATCTTTCTAAACTTGTGAATTTGCATAAGCTAGACCTTAGCTTCAACCAAATAACCGACATCACCCCTCTTTCTAAACTTGTGAATTTGCAAGATCTAGACCTTACCTCCAATCAAATAACCGACATCAGTCCGCTTTCGTCACTGAAAAATCTGAAGACATTAGATTTTGGCGCTAATAAAATTAGTGACATAAGCTCACTTTCAGAACTTAAAAAGTTGAAAACCCTTTCTATGTGGAAAAATAATATTACTGATGTCAGTTCTCTCTATGGCTTGACTAATTTAACCTATGTGGGTTTAAGTAATAACCCTCTTTCTCAAGATAAAATTAATGCTCTTAAGCGAAAATTGCCAACTTGCTATATTGATTATCTGGCACAATAACTCTCTTAAAGGCTTTAAACAAGGCTTTGACTAAGGCCTGATGCGACAGACAAAGGTTGGTTTAACCCATATCGGCTTGCTGGTTGATGGTTATTGATGCAGAATTATTGTAATCAATTGCACAGTTCGAGCAGAAGAGGCAAGCTCCAAAAGAGCTTGCCTCTTTATTGTCCAAAGATAGCATTGACATATTTAGCAAAGCAAATGCTTGTGATTTGAAGGTGACACGCAAGGCGTATACATCAAAGTACTAAGCCGTCTGCCGTGCTTCACTCAAGTCCATATTTGTGATATAATCAATTTGACAATAAGAGCATATCCCAAAATTCCGAAATGGTGCCGGAAAAATCCTGGCGAATGCTTCAACTAGTTTGCTCGGGCTTCTGCGAGCAAACACCCGGATTTTTCCGGCACCTCGGATATAATTTTGGGATATGCTTTTTGTCTTCAAAATTTTATTATATTTCAGGAATGGCTTAAATAAGGGCTTCGGGTTGATCTTTAACCCGGAGCCCTTATTTTTTCAGGGTTTGAGGTTTTGGAAAAGCTCTAAAATTCAGGATATTAATGGCTTAAAAGGTTAAGATAGACTTGTATACCTTCGGGTGTCGGTGGCGCTGGTGTTTAAGTAGGACGTATTAAAATTAATCCGGATATAAAAGCGGATGACAGTTCATAAAATTTTGCTACCCAAACAACGCTCTATGAGCTTAAACTTTCGATACTGCAAAGGAGGGAGCGCCATGACTGGAAACAGTGGCAAGAGAAGAACGGCGCCAACTATAGGAAGCGCCTTGGCATGGGAGATTATAATCACAGTTGTGTTGAGCGCTGGCGTCATTGGCGCTCTTAGCTATTTTATGTTCAAAACCAGCTTGCTTGATCAAAAAGCCGAGATTGCGCTTGCTTGCGCCAGGACAATATGCAACACCCTTGACCCTGAGAAGATGGAGGTGGCGCTGGACTCGGGCAAAGAGGACAGCTATTGGCACAGCGTGAAGTTCCTGCTGGATCAGACGAGCAAAGCGGCAGACCTGGCGTACCTGTACATTATGCTGTCAAATGACTACACGTCATACAAGTACTACGCCGAGGCGGATCCTTACGACGGATCCTCAGCCATTGGGCTTCTGCAAGTGGACGCGAAGGACAACTATGACCCGTTTGTCGACCAGCTTCTTGCAAGGGGCGGAGAAGGCCGCTCTGAGCAATACGACATAGGCGAATACGGGCTATTGCTGACGGGGTACACAACGCTGATGGATGCCCAGGGAAGGCCATACGCGGTCATTGGCGCTGACATGGATGTGGACAAGGCGATGGAGACATGCTTTGAGTTCCTTTGGAAGATGGTAGCGACTGTATGCGTCGTAAGCCTGGGAGTCATACTGGTGGCATTGCTTTTCACAAGGCGGGTTGTCGTAAAGCCGATAAGGCAGCTGAGCGTGGCGTTTAACGAGCTATCCGAAGGAAGGCTGGAAGAGTTTGAGCCCTCGCTATACTCTACCAGGGAGATGAACGCGTTGGCTGAAGCCTGGGTGACCGTTTCATCCATGCTGAGCCGGCTGAGCAGGCATGTGGAGGACTTTGCCATAGCCCATGGCAACGGCGACATCCAGGCAAGGATGGAGCCCCAGGAGTTTCCGGGGATGCATTCAGCTGTCGCATTGGGCGTCAACTCTATCGCAAACGCTTACTCATTGGAGTCAGGCGAGGTCTACACGGAGATCATGGCGCTGGCAAGCGGAGATTTCAGCAGGACGATGAGAAAGTTTCCAGGAAGCAAGGGGATGCTCAATGACGCGGTAGACCTCCTTAAGGGAAATCTGAGAAAGATAGCCAGGAGCATATCATGGCTTACCCAGGCCGCGATAAACGGAGATCTGTCGGCGCAGATAGAGACAACCCAATTTTCCGGAGACTGGGCGGATCTGGCTGAGCAAATGAACAGCCTGATTAGGATGGTTCACAAGCCCATGAAGGAGTCGGCTGAAGTTTTGGCTAGCATGTCGCAAGGGGTGCTAAACCAAAAGATCTTGGGAAGCTACAAAGGCGATTTTGCCTTGATCAAGGATTCCCTGAACAAGACATCAGACGAGCTTTCGATTTATATAGGAGAGATAAAAGAGGTGCTTGCGGCGCTGGCCAGGAGCGACTTCAACCAGTCCATTGACAGGCCGTACGTCGGCCAGTTCAACGACATAAAGTCATCTATCAACAACATCATAGACAGGCTGAACCAGATCCTTGAGAACTTCAAGTCGGCGGCTGAGATGGTGTCTGGAGGCGCTGGGGCTTTGTCTGAGAAAGCTCAAAATCTGGCCGACAGCGCTGAGATCCAGAAGGAGATCGTTTCCCAGATCGTCGACAAGGCAAGGCAGGTGAATGAGCGGGCTTCAGAGAACGAAAGGAACGCCTTTGCTGCAAACGACATCTCAGTCCTCTCAAAGGCCAACGCTGAAGCGGGAAACAAGGAAATGGTAAACATGATGCAGTCCATGGACGGGATCAGGGAAGCTGCGGCAAACATAAAGAAGGTTGTTAAGGTCATTGCTGACATTGCCACACAGACAAACCTTCTGGCGCTAAACGCAGCCGTTGAGGCGGCGCATGCCGGAAGGCACGGGAAGGGCTTCGCTGTTGTCGCGGATCAGGTCAAAAACCTGGCTTCCAGAAGCCAAGTGGCAGTAAAGGAGACTTCCGAGCTTGTTGCTGAGTCCATGGAGATGGTCAACAGGGGAACTGAAACGACGAAAAACACCTCAGTTGTCTTAAGCGGAATCTTCCAGAACATCACGGACATCTCGCAGTACATTGAGAGCATAGCCGACTCGTCCAAGCACCAGAGCGTTGAGATAGCTGAGATAATATCAAGGCTTGAAGACATTTTTGTGTCTGTAGGAGAAAACTCCCAAAACGCCATGCACTTCTTCGCCCTGTCCACCCAGCTGGAATCCAAGGCAACAGATCTTGATCTCATGATAAAAGAGTTCAAGCTGAAAAACAGCCATCAGCTGACCTCGTATTTTGGCTGGAGAGAAAATTGAAAAATGGATTATATGGCTCGGAAAGCCAGAAAGTTTGAAGTATGACCTTAGAGCATATCCCAAAATTTATTTTATGGCTTGTAAAAGTCACGCGTTAAAGCATCGCGATGACTTTTACTGCGCCACTATAGGAATTTTGGGGCATGACCTATTAAAGCTTTTAAATTTTATGCCGATATATCTATTGCTAACAAAGAAATGACATAGGGATGAGCAGCAGCAGTGGCCAAAAACCCTGCGCGCGGATAAGTCTGGCAAGCTACACGCTATATTATGGGCATATTCCAAGCTGCGAGAAAATATGCCTTGCTTCCAATTCATTTGACATACGTCTTCTTGGCGTCGGCGAGCTGGCAAACAATAGCGCATATCCTGGGTTTCTGAAAGGCGTTTGGGTATGCATCTGATGTTTCATCCCATAGAACTGTTAGCGGACTAAATTTTTAAATTCAAAGAAGAGCTTAAATAGCAGATGTAAAGAAAAAACCTGAAGATCAGGCCTGTAATAAAAAAGCTGAATAAAAAAGCCTAAAATAAAAAAGCCTAAAATAAGAAAAACCCAAAGATCAAACCTACAAAAGGCAAGCCCGCTCTGCGGGCTTGCCTTTTTGGCTTACGCGTCCTCTTCTTTGCCTGAATCTGAATCCTTTGGCTCGGGCGCTTCCGCATCGGTTGCGTCCACCATTTTCCTGTCTGCTGTGACGAAATAGATGGTGTCAGGGTCCTTTTCCTTAAGCGACGAGTATTCGCTCCTCGTGAGCTTCCTGAACTTGACTCTTCCCATAGGGTGTGCCTCCTTGAGCGCGGCGGCATGCGCCCGCATCATGCATATGTGAAAAAGATGGGGTTATGATTAAAAAAATAATTTTATAATTTTTATAAATTTTATAATTTATATATTTCTATAAAAAAATCCCTAAATGGTTTCGGCCATTTTTGTGACAGCGACAAAGATCTCCGAAATTTTGTACCAGGTCGAGAAATCCACGATTCCTGATTGCGGAAGCTTGAAGATCTCCTGAAACTTCTTTATTGAAGCGGCGGTGGATTCTCCGTAGGATCCGTCAGCTACCAGCTTAGGCAAAGCGGGGTAGTTGTTGGAGATGCGGTTGAGCTGCTCCTGGATTGTCGTGACGTTGGCGCCGGAAGAGCCTAGGGTCAGCGCTGATCCAGGGAAGGATGACGGGACTCCGTCGACCTTCTCCGCCTGCATCAAGTAAACGTCGCTGCCATAATAATATCGGAGGATCTCCAAGGCGGCTTTGCCCTGGTCTCCTAGGGATTTGCTGCCCCACTGGGTCATCCAGCTGGGGCACTGGGAGTTCTTGCCGTCGCAATACTGGGAGAAAAGCGGCTGGCGGATATTTGGCTTTGTGATGTAGGTTGTGAAGATGTCATCCACTACCTCGGAAATCTCCTCAAAGATGTTTCTTCCATAGGTGAATGCCTGATCATACTGGGTCGAGTTTGTGATTGTGAACGCATAGCCCCTGTTGCGGTACCATTCCGTATAGACGCGGTTAAGCGTGAGCGAGATGATGGCAAGGATGTTGGCCCTAAGGGTTTGCTCTGGCCAGTTGGCGTAGATCTCGCAGCAAGCCACGTTCTTGATGTAGTCCTTGAACGGGATCCAGTAGTTCCTTGCCGAAGAGTTTGTTGGAACGCCAGTGTGGACGACTATTGTTTCTGGGACGACGGCCTTTGCCAGAACCACGAACCCTGTTGATGTTGGGAGGGTCTTGATCGGGTTCTCTGGAATTTTCGGCGGATACTCTCCCCAGAGGATGGACTCTGGAATGGTGACGCTTTCAGCGGTTGTTGCGTCCGCGTCCGCAGGGTGAAGGCTCACGTCTTGGATGGCCCGCGTCCCCGGCAGGATCTGGACTCCTCTGACGATAACCGGCTCAAAGCCCTTGAGCGTGACTCTTACATCGTACTCGCTATATGGCTTTGGCTCCTCTGGCTGCTGGGAGTATTCCAATGGCGGGGCTGGAAGGGAAAGCCCTGGTGTTTGGCCTGAAGAGTCGGTGGAAAACTCTTCTAGCACACTGTTGGGATCGCTATGGCTTGACACTCGCACCACTGCGCCTGGCAGGGGCTTGCCGATCCCGATGTCGTAGACATTGACCGATAGCTGGCCATTGTCCACCAGATCGCTTGGTGGGGCGCCAAGCGAGCGGCGCTTGTAGTAAAACATGGTTATCACTCTTTCGCTTTTTGAATGCGGCATTGCCTTAGTGCATATCCCAAAATTCCGAAATGGCACCGGAAAAATCCTGGCGAATGCTTAGTGCATATCCCAAAATTCCGGCAGTGGCGCAGTGAAAGTCAAAGCGATGCTTCTACGCGTGACTTTCACAAGCCATAAAATTAATTTTGGGATATGCTCTTCAACTAGTTTGCTCGGGCTTCTGCGAGCAAACACCCGGATTTTTCCGGTGCCTAGGATATAATTTTGGGATATGCACTTAAGGCCACTGAGAGCTGCCTACATAAAGAACCAGGCTGTCGATAGAGCTTTTGAGGCAAAGAGTTCCATAGCCCCAACTGGGGTCAGGGTACTTGATCCCCGCTTTTCGCTTCGCGCCGCTTTTTAAAAACGCTTTCACGCGCTGGCCAAACAAGAAGGGATCGTTTTTCTGGACTATGCCCCATTGCATCATCAAGGCGGCGGCGCCTGCGACGAACGGGGCGGCGATGCTTGTGCCAGTGAAGGCGTCATAGCCTCCGCCTCTTTTTGGGGCAAGTATGCCAACTGCAGGGGCGCAGATGTCTGGCTTTGCGTCCCCAAGGCGGGTGAACCCTCGTCCGGAGAAGTCGGCTATGCTGTTGAGCAAATGGTTGTAGCCGCCCACTGTGATGACGCGGGAAGCGGTTGACGGCAGGGAAAGGGTCACGAGGGGATCCGGATATGAAAAGGCGGTTTGGCTTGTCACTTCCTCAGTAACTGGAAGCCAGACGTCTATCCGCCCTTCAGTCACATTCTCGGCTCTTATCCGTATCCTCCAGTTGCCGCTGGGAAGGCTGTCTCCAGTCGCTTGGACTTGGAAATAGATTTCCTGGTTCTCGTTGTAATGGCTGGGCTGGCCGTAAAAAGCGTAAATTTTCAAGTTTTCTAGTCTGATCTGCCTTTCCTGGCTTGACGGCAGGATCTCTCCGGTGCTGGCACCGCTGGGGAGAATGAGGGTCAGGTAAAACTCGTCGCTGAAATTTTGCCAGAACGTTACATAAAAGCTTCTCAAGCCTCCAACTGTGTAAAAGCTTGCCTCCTTGGTCTCTCGGGCGTTTAAGGTGGCGGAGAAATGGTGCCCTCCCATGCCCTCGTTTCCTGAGGCGACAGATATGACGGTTTTCCATTTTTCGGACATGTTGTCTATATATCTTTCAAACAGCGAATATCCATCATGGGAGCCATCATTTGAACCATAGCTGATGTTCATGGATATGGGCATTCCAAGGGACTGAGCCTTTCCTATGCAATACTTGACGGCCCGCATCAGCTCTGTGCTCCTGATGAAGTAGTCGCCGCTTCTTCCTAGCTTGACCGCTATTATCGAAGCCTCGGGGGCGACGCCTATGTTGACTCCGCCACTGGCTCTTCCGTTTCCGGCGGCGGCCCCGGCTACGGCTGTGCCGTGCCCGATGTAGTCCATTTCAGGCAATGCCTCGAAGGGCTGGCGGAGCTTGAGAGCCGCATTTATCTCGTCAGATCCATGCTCGGCGCCAGTGATGAATCCTTCGGGAGGCGTCCCTTGCCCGCCTTGATCCCATATAGACAGTATTCTGGTTGTGCCATCCGGGTTCCTGAAGTCGGGATGGGTATAGTCAATGCCGGAATCAGCCACGGCGACTATGACGCCTTTTCCTGTAAGCTTGTAGCTAAGCTCGCTTTGAGCTATCCCCACGCAGGACATGTTTATCGCTTCTTTTAAGTTTGAGACCAGGTTTTTGGGCTTTTCTATATGCTCCACATTTGGGGAGAGGGCAAGCTGGCCCAGCTTTGAGGCGCCAATGCCCAGTATGGCGTAGGACTCACTCAGGATCTCGGCTTGCGCTTCAAATGACGCCGCAACGGATGCGATGTCGCCGTTGTACTTGACAACAACCTCTTGGTTGCCAGTGTTCTGGTCGTAGCCGATATCCAGCTCGCTTCCCTCAAAATACGGCATGCTCAACGCCATCACCTCAGAGTGCATTATATGTGCTAGGGTTAAAGCAGTGCGTGTCCTGGAAGATGAAAGGCGCTAACGGGAATGATTGGAAATAAAATTGCGAATATACCATAAAGCACCATGGAATTTAATAAGAGGGAAATGTCGCTGAGCGGTCAAACGCCTCAGCAATTCTTGGGGGAGACGCGAAGAGAGAAAGGCTTTAGCTGAGGGCTAGTTGAGGGAATGGGAGTGCTAAAGGCAAAGAGCTAAAGGCAAAGGGCAAAGAGCTAAAGGCAAAAAGCAAAAGGCAAAGAAAGCCTGGTTCCTACGGAACCAGGCTTTCTGTCTATTTCGCGTACCTATTTTGGAAGAACTCTGTGAAAGGCATGAACTCGTCCTGGTAACCGACGGGGATGATCAGAGCGCCTGAATGGCCCCAGGCGGCAGAGGTTATTATGCCGAAGTTCAAGGGGTTTTCCAGCTTTTTGCTGGTGATGCTGAAGCTTGCGGTATTCTGAAGGTACTCCGCTTTGTCGCACTCGCTCTTTTTCAAATACACGGGCTCGTCAACAGTGGCCAGGTCGTTTGTTGTGGAGAGGGACACTATCTCAGGATCGTCCCCGTCCTTGTAGCCTATGATGTAGTTGTAGTATGTCCTGATCTCCTTTGTCAGCTTCTTGGTGGTTACCAAGAACATTCCAGCTATGACGGAATAGCTTTCTCCTTCGGGAACGCGGGAGTTGAAGATGCTACGGATTTGCTCCTTCTTTGGATCGGCTTTGGCTGGACCGGCTGCGCCGCCGGGAGCAGACGCCGCGCCTGCGGCGTTCATGGCTGCGGTTGCAGCCGCGCTTGCTTGGCTTGCGATGCCGCTTGCCACATCAGTTGCAATGCTTTTCATTTTGTCGAACAAACCCATTTGATTGCCTCCTTAGTGCATATCCCGAATTCCTGAAGTGGCGATAGCGATGCTTTAACGCGTGACTTCGCAAGCCCTAAATTTAATTTTGGGATATGCTTTTAGATTAATACCAAAGCATTTTGTCACGAAAAACATAGAAAATGACACTGCAGATTATGCATATGATGCCTGTCACGAGGACAAGGATCCTTTTGATGCCTGGGTCGTAGTTTGCCTTCTTGCTTGGATAAAGCCACTTCCAGTTGAAGACAAACCCAAGGACAAGAAGGCAGCCGCCTAAAAACAAAACCGCGCAAGGCCCGGCTGGGCCAAGGGACTGCCAGAGTTCTGAAACGCTCAAAGCGGAGGCCTCCTAAGAGCATGTTTTGTCTTGGATCTAGATAGCTACATCTATTTGCGGCTACAGTTGCATTATAGCATAGCGCGGGCAAGCTGTCAATGGAAATGGGTTGTGGGAATATTGGTTGGGAATTGGCGCGAACAAGAGGTTTGGCTTGCCTGGCGAAATATCGAGGTGCCAGAAAAGTCAGGGTGTTTGCTCGTAGAAGCTTGATCAAACATAGTTGAAATATCGCGATGTCTTTTCCCGCGAATATGCAATAATTATAGCGCATAATGACGCAAGGCGTCAAGCGGGATGAAAGATAGATTTATTTATGCTGACGCGCGTCGTTAGCGGGAGCGGCTTCATGCGGGCAAAGGCTCGCAGTAAATTTGATTTTTGGAGATGCTGAATGTATCACGAGTTGGATAAGACATAAGAAGCCATAAAATGCCAGGATAGGGAGCCGAATAATACGGAGCTTTGCTGCAATAAATTGCCAAAAGCGCTTGAAGGCAGACGCCAGATTTCAAAATCCGACATCAGCAAATCGAATTCTCCCTTCAGCAGTTGACCATATCTGCGCTTTGGGATAAAATAATGTTATGGCTAAGGGCATTCCGGGTTTCGGCATGCCCTAAAGCACCCCAGCGGCATGGAAAGGTGATGGGCGAGGGTGGAGAACGACTTTCCAAAGAAGGCGAACGATGTAAAATCGTTGGAAGGCGCTAAAGCATCGAGTGATTATGGAGCGGTTAAAAGCGCGGCTTTATTGCCGGAGCGCCCCAAAGAGGCAATCCAGCATCCAGGCAAGAGGAGGAGGAAAAAAGGCAGGAACGCCCAAGAAACGTATGAGCAAGCAGCAGATGAGGCGATTTTTGATGATTTAGCATCTGGGCTTGTTCAGGATGTGGTGAAAGAGCAAGAAGAGAGTAAAGAGAAGGACGACGG